>JAZSHU010000023.1:0-37775 GCA_045533455.1 Acutalibacteraceae bacterium
TTACTATTATACTTGGAGGTTTGATTTTCTTTCAACCTTTCGGGCTTGCTTTGAGCTCGCCCGTTTTGGCTTTGCTGAAGCCGTCTTTAACCCCTGGTAGAACCAGGGGTTTATTTCCACACCTGAAGGCACCAATAAAAAAACGAGGCTGTCGCTGACAGCCTCATTTTTTATGTTTATATTGTGTTATCTGATTCCGAAAAGCAGGTCTGCGTATGAGGGATAGGGCCAATACTCTGATGACATATTGCTCTCCGCTTCATCAACAGCCTTTCTGATTTCATTCATAAGCGGAATGATTGTATCTCTGAACATATTTGCTTCTTCAACAGTGTTGGCAGCAGACTTGATTGAAGAAAGAACCTTTTCAAGGTCGTTTGTTTTGTTATAAATAAACGCAGAAAGGCTTGAGAGTTCTTTGATAATAGATTCCTCATAGGAGCAATCCACTGTGAAAATCCTCTTTCTTTCAGCAGTTTTACAAAGCTTACCCACATATTTGCTTATTGCGGGAAGGATATCCTTGCTGACCATATCAAGAACAGTCAGCGCTTCAATATTGAGTGTTTTACAGTAGCCCTCAAAATAAATTTCATGGCGTGCTTCAAGCTCTTCTCTTGTAAATACCTTATGCTCCTCAAAGAGCTTTACATTCTTTTCGGAAATCATATAAGGAAGGCAATCGGGAGTTGTGGGCAGATTATAAAGCCCTCTTCTTTCTGCTTCTTTAATCCACTCGTCGTCATAGCCGTTACCGTTAAATATAATGCGTTTGTGGTCTTTGATGGTCTTTTTGATAAGTTCGTGAAGTGCATCTTCAAAGTTATCAACATTCTCAAGCCTGTCCGCATATGATTTGAGTGACTCTGCAACGGCGGTATTGAGAACAATGTTTGCACTTGCGATTGACTTTGCGGAGCCCAGCATTCTGAATTCAAACTTATTACCGGTAAATGCAAAGGGAGAAGTTCTGTTTCTGTCGGTGGCATCCTTTGCAAATCTGGGAAGAACATGAACGCCGACCCTGAGCTGAACTTTTTCTTTTGCGTCATAAGCACTGTCATTAACAATCGACTCAAGAATTTCATCAAGCTCATCGCCAAGGAACATTGAAATAACCGCAGGAGGAGCTTCACCTGCACCCAGACGATGGTCATTGCCTGCACTTGCAACCGAAACACGAAGCAAATCCTGATAATCGTCAACAGCCTTGATAACGGCACAAAGGAAAAGCAGGAACTGCGCGTTATCGTAGGGTGTTTCGCCGGGTTCGAGAAGATTAGCACCCTTGTTGGTGGTAATTGACCAGTTGTTGTGTTTGCCGCTGCCGTTAACACCCTCAAAAGGTTTTTCGTGAAGCAGACAAATCATATTGTGTTTCTTTGCAACCTTCTGCATAATCTCCATTGTGAGCTGATTGTGGTCGGTTGCAATATTTGTTGTTGTGAATATGGGAGCAAGCTCGTGCTGAGCGGGTGCCGCTTCGTTGTGCTCGGTTTTTGCAAGAATACCGAGCTTCCAGAGTTCCTCATCAAGGTCCTTCATATAAGCGGCAACACGGGATTTTATTGAGCCGAAATAATGGTCGTCAAGCTCCTGTGTTTTAGGCGGCTTTGCGCCGAAAAGGGTTCTGCCTGTAAAAATAAGGTCTTTTCTCTTAGCATACATATCGGCATCCACAAGAAAATATTCCTGCTCTGCACCGACGGTTGTTTTAACGCTTGTAATATCATTCTGACCGAAAAGACTGAGTATTCTTTTTGCCTGCTTGCTGATTGCTTCCATTGAACGAAGCAAAGGAGTCTTCATATCAAGTGCTTCGCCGCCGTAGGAACAGAAAACCGTGGGGATGCAAAGCACATCTTCTTTTATGAACGCATATGAGGTGGGGTCCCATGCGGTATATCCCCTTGCCTCAAATGTTGAACGTATACCGCCAGAAGGGAAGCTGGATGCGTCTGATTCACCTTTTACAAGTTCTTTACCTGAAAACTCCATGATCACAGAGCCTTCGCCGCTGGGTGAAATAAAGCTGTCATGCTTTTCTGCGGTAATACCCGTCATAGGTTGGAACCAATGAGTATAATGGGTTGCGCCGTTTTCAACAGCCCAATCCTTCATGGCATTTGCTACAACATTTGCAAGTGCAATATCAAGACGCTTACCGTCCTGAATAGTCTTTTTCATTGCCTTGTATGTTTCTTTGGGTAATCTGGACTTCATAGCCTTATCGTCAAAGACCATACAGCCGAAATATTCGGGAACACTTCTCATACTCATCACTCCTAATTTTAAAACAATTTAGTATACTATTTTGATTTTTTAAAGTCAAGGTAAAGATTGTATAATAATGGCGAAAAAAAGCACCCTCCTTATATGGAGAGTGCCTTTATTATGCGCTTTATTCGGGCTTTTTAATCTGATTAAGCTGTGCGTTAAGTCCAAGAAGCTGTTCTTTTGTAAATTTGATGTTTGCCGCACCGAGAAGGGATGTGAGTCTGAGAACCGTAAAACCGCCCAGCATTTTCATCATATCCTCGGTCATTTCGAAGCCTGCCATCATACTTTCGGCACCGCCGCCTGATGTCATAAGGTTTTTCATAATCTGACCGAAAAACGCCATACCTTCAGGTGCACTTATTACTTCACTCATTTTATCGTTAAGTGAAAAATATCCTTCACGCTCTGTAATATCAAACCAGTTAAGAACGGCACCCTTTTCCTTGAGTCTGTAAGCTTCATTGAAGGTATCAACTCGGCGGATAAAACTTTCATCAATATATTCACCTGCACGGGCAACCAGCTTTGTTTCTGCCGAAACGGGAACATCAAAATAGAAGAAATGCTCCGCACTTGCCTTCTTGCCAAGGCTTTCACCGTTAACAAAAAGCTCAACCTCGGGCTGGTTGGAATAAACCGTAACCTTTGTTACATCCTCTGCTCTGTCAACATAGCGCTTGCCGCAGATGTGAACAAAGGGGTCATCGGAAAGCCATGCTTTATATGCATAGAAGGAGACTTTTTTATACTTACGGTCAAAGGTGACAAGACCTTTATGATTCTGTCCGTTTTCGCCGCCTTCCGCACGGGCATCGGCACCGAAATCAAACATATTCCAGACATGAGTTGCCCAGATATAGGGACGAGTGAAAAGCTGTTTGATAAGTTCTTCGTGATAATATGCCTGATATTCCTCGGTATAGTCACCCTGCACGGGATTTGAGGTATGCCAATCCAGTGCTTCACAGCCGTATTCACTCATACCAACGGGAATGTGAGGGAATTTTGCGTGGAAATTATCAAACCAAGGACCGTTCATTGATGTATCGCCGCCGTACCAGCCGAAATAATGGTTATGAGAAACAACATCGGGAATCTGAATATAAGGGTCATCCATGCTGCACATTGAAACAACAGCAATTGTTGTGAGCCTTGTTTTATCCATCTCGTGGCAAAGGTCATTGAGAATCCTGTGATTTTCAAGAAGGTCCTCATCGGAGCCTGCCATTGAAATTTCGTTTGAAAGACCCCATACAACAATTGACGGATGATTGTAATTCTGAGTAACAAGCTCCTTCATCTGTGAAATTGTGTTTTCTCTGCCGCCGGGCATATGCTTTGAAATATAGGGAATTTCTGCCCAGATTACAAGACCCTTTTCATCACAGAGGTCATAGAAATACTGATCGTGCTGATAGTGGGCAAGGCGGATTGTGGTTGCACCCACTTCCATAATGAGGTCAATATCTTCCTCGTGGTGTTCAGGGAGAAGTGCATTACCTATACCCCATCTGTCCTGATGGCGTGATACACCTCTGAGAGGATATGATTCTCCGTTAAGAATAAAGCCCTTTTCAGGGTCGATTTCAAAAGTACGGCAACCGAAGCGTGTGCTTACATTATCAAGCACATCGTTGCCTGCAACAAGCTTTACCTCGGCAGTATAAAGATAAGGATCTTTTCTGCCGTTCCAGAGGTGAACATTATCTATATCAAGCGTAACCTTTTTAACCGATACATCCCTTGAAGCCTCGGCAACTATCTTTCCTTCCGCATCCTTAACGGTATAAACAAGGGTCTGAGCCTCCATTTCACCTGTTACATAAACCTCAACCTCAACTTTGGCATCGTTGCCGTCAACAGCGGGTGTAACCTTTATGCCGGGAGCACCGTAATAATCAAGGTCAAAGTGTGAATTGCTGACAGCTATAATGTTAACATTTCTGTAAAGACCGCCGTAGAAGGTAAAGTCTGCCATCTGGGGATAAACTTCTTCGTTGGGGCTGTTGTCAACAGTGATTGCAATAAGGTTTTTTACACCGATTTCATCGGTAATATCAACTCTCCAGGTTGAATATCCGCCGTCGTGATGAGCAAGCTTTTTGCCGTTCACATAAACATCAGCCGATGAATTTGCACCGCAGATTTCAAGGTAATATCTGTCTGCCTCGGGAAGCTCTTCTTTATCAAGCTCACGGATATAACAGCAGGTTCCTCTGTAATAATCATTACCGCCGTCCTGACCGTCAATAGCGTTCCAGGTGTGGGGCAGATTGACAAAATTCCATTTTTCGGGGATTGCGGAAGGAATTTCAGCCTCCTTTGCAAAAGCCCATTTTCTGTTTATATTAATTACTTCTCTCATTGATTTTCTCCTTGGATGTTTAATAAAACAGCCGGCAGAAACTACCGGCTGTAAATTTGCCTTTTAATTATTCTGCAACGGTTGCATCTGCATTTGCAGAATGTCTTACTTCAAGCTCTGCATTCATTGTTGCAAGAGTTTTCTTATCAAGATTATAAACAACCGCAATTCCGATAAACTGAACAACGGCGCTGAAAAGATACAAACCTGCTACAAGCCAGCACATATTGTGTGAAGTTTCAAAGCTCTGTCCTATTGTGCCAAGCTCGGAATCATAGCCGAGAACACCCATTATCAGAAGAACGACTGAAGGACCGACACCCTGTGCAAGCTTACGGAAGAAGGAGTGGAGAGAATATACCGTGCCTTCTTCACGGGTATTGAATTTCCATTCATTGTAATCGATTGCATCGGCCATCATTGCCCATGAAACACAGGTATAAACACCCATGCCGAGACCAAATGCAACAAGACCTAAAAGGTAAACGATAAGAGCGGTATCTCTGTTTTCCACCATGGGGAATATCATCATAATGACACCGCCGACAACGGATACAAGAGTACCTGCAACTGATGCTTCCTTCTTACCGAACTTGTTTACAAGCTTTTTGATAAAGGGAAGGAAAAGAACCATAGGCAGGAAGCCTATCATCTGAACAATACCGGACATTGAAGCCTTATTGAAATAGGTAGCAAACATAATTGTGTTCGCCGTTGTTGCAGACTGCATACCAAGGAACATACCCATTGCCGCAAGGGTAGCACCCACAGCGGGACGGTTCTTCATGAAATTGCCGAAAGCTTTTATAATATTAAACTTTCCGCCGCCTTCATTGGTCTTTACGGTATTCTCATCAACACGGATTGTGATGCTTTTAATCATAAACATAAAGGCAACAAAACCAATCACGCCCATGATAAGTGCAGCCCAGAATACACGTTCGCCAAGCAAGGTTTCAAACTGCTCACCTGTAAGAGGGTCAAGAACGGCATCTCCGATTTTATATGCCTCACCTGTTATGGGATTGGTGTGATAATCGCCTGTTCCGTCATAAGTAACCTTCTGCCAGATAAGCATAGGAAGAATGATCATGGGAATTATGTTTCCGAACATAGAACCGATGCTGCGCCAGGT
Source organism: Acutalibacteraceae bacterium (assembly GCA_045533455.1). Lineage (GTDB taxonomy): Bacteria > Bacillota > Clostridia > Oscillospirales > Acutalibacteraceae > CAG-177. The sequence continues at coordinate 5,781 of JAZSHU010000023.1, forward strand.
TGAAAGCTGTGCACGCTCACCGCTATCCTCGGTAATAAGCGAAAGCATTGAGCCGTAAGGAACATTGGCAACGGTATAGCAGGCATCCCAAACTATGTATCCAAGCACAAAAAGAACAGCCTTAACAACTACACTTGCATTGGGGAAAGGAAGGAAAACAGCCGCACCTGCAACAAGCAGACCGCAGGCACCGACAAAAATGTACATCTTGAATTTTCCCATTTTGTACTTTCTCTTGTCGTTATCAATCATGCTGCCGATAAGGGGGTCATTAACGGCATCCCATACCTGAACGAGCAACAGCAAAGCAGACAGAAGCCCGGTTTCCATCATCATATAAACCAGCCAGAATGTCTGAACCGTGCCTTTAAGCGCAAAGCTCATATTACAGCCGAAATCACCTGCTGCATACGCAATTTTATCAAGCATACCGAACTTGCGGTAGCCGTTTGCGTCCAACTGAACCTGTTTTTTCATCATTTGATTCCTCAACTTTCATAATTCTGATGAATTTGGTGAATTTACTTTGTTCGATTTGACGAACATCTTCTTTTATATTCTAATATAAAATGCATCGGAATGCTATAATTTTTTTTATAAATTAAAGTATTTTTTTTGTTTTCCACTTGAAATTTTCCAAAAATTATACAATAATAAAATTAAGCAATCTCCCGATTATAACAAAAAGGAGTTTTTACCGTGTTTTACAGTTCAGAGCTTGCATTTTTCCGCCGCGTACTGGCCAACCAGCATATTGACTCTTATCTTATTTCGGAAAACACTCCCCTGCCCGAAAATATTGACAAAGGGCTTCGCAAATTTTTTGAACTGAACGAGAACTACCACAAGATTTTTTCGGAACCGTGGAAAAAAATGAAACCCAACACCGTCTATAAATCAACGGATAAGTTTTATTGCTCATATATTTCGTTTCTTCTCCCGGATGCCCCCGAAAAAACCGTTCTTATTGCAGGACCATATACCGCTTTCGAAATCACAAGAACAATGATACTTGAAGCTGCCGAGCAAAACTCATTCCCTGCACAGACGGTATCGCAGATCACAAAATATTACGGCAACATACCTGTTATAAATGACGAGAGTCATCTGTATGCACTGCTTAACAGCCTTTCCGAAGTTATGTGGGGCGGCAGCACAAATTATTCTGTTGAAAATATTACAGACCGATTTGATGAAACCTTTTCAGCCGATTCTCTGCACGCATTCAAGGCAAAGTCAGATGATGCATTGCTTTCAATCCAGCTTCTCGAAGAGCGGTATGAAGCTGAAGGAAAAATGATGCAGGCGGTTGCTCAGGGTAAAACTCACATTGTTGAGCAAATGTTCAGCCACGCTTCTATGGTTTCCCTTGAAAAAAGAACCGATGACCCTGTCAGAAATATGAAAAACTATCTGATTATCAGCAATACCATTCTGAGAAAAAGTGCTGAAATGGGTTCTGTTCATCCGTTTTATATTGACAGCGTATCAACTGAGTTTGCTCAGAGAATCGAGCTTGTTCGTTCACAGCATGATGCAACAGAACTTATGAAAGAAATGGTACGCAAATACTGCAAGCTTGTAAAAAAGCATTCATCGAAGGATTATTCCCTGCTTGTTCAGAAAGTTATAACCATTATTGACGCAGACCTGACAGCCGATCTGAGCCTGAAAAGATTTTCTGCACTTCTCAATGTAAACGCAAGCTACCTTTCATCTCTTTTCAAAAAAGAAACAGGCAAGAATCTGACGGAATATGTTGCAGAAAAACGAATCAAAAACGCGGCTTATCTTCTTACCACAACAAATCTTCAGATTCAGACTATTGCTCAGCATTGCGGAATTTACGATGTGAACTATTTTGCCAAAACCTTCAAAAAGATAACAGGTAAAACACCCAAAGAATACAGAAAAACATCATAAAAGAAGCCTCGCGGAAATACCGTGAGGCTTTGTTTTTAATCAAAAAGATATACTCTTGTTTCGTAGGGTTTTGTTTCAAAAGTGTTAAGGGTCTTATCCTGCTGAACATCATAGTTTGAAAGCATTAACTTGCCCTTAGCCAAATCAAATCCTGCGGGTGCGGTAAAATGAACAGGTTTATCCGTGAATGAGTTTATGACAAGCATACGCTTACCCTCATAATTACGTTCGTACACAAAAAGATTCCGGCTGTTCTTATAATGAAGCTTGAAATCCCCGTAAACACAAATTTCGTTTTCCTTACGGAATTTGAGAAGCTTACGATAATAGTTGAGGATTGAGTTTTCATCACTTTCTGCCGCCTCAACATTGATTTCGGTATAGTTGGGATTAACCTTGAACCAGGCTTCGTCCGCTGTTGTGAAGCCTGCATTCTTCTCCGCACTCCACTGCACGGGAGTTCTCGCATTGTCACGGGATGCACGGTTAGCTACTTTAAGAAACATTTTATCCGAAAAGCCCAGCTTCCTGAAAAGCTGATATGTACTCTTCACCTGAGTATCGGTATAATCATCAACACTGTTCATTTTAATGTTTATCATACCTATTTCCTGACCCTGATAGATAAAGGGAGTACCGCTCTGGCAGATATACATTGTTGCAAGCATCTTGCCGCTTTCAACTCTGTAATTCACATCACCGTAACGGCTGATAATTCTGGGCTGGTCGTGATTTTCAATGTAATTTGCATTCCAGGCTATACCGTAAAGCTTATTCTGCCATCTGTTGTATGCGTTTTTAAGTTTTTTAAGGCTGAAAGGCATGGGAATCCAGCTTACCATAAATGAATCCGCTTCCATATGCTGGAAGTTAAACATCATATTCAGGGTCTGATTTGCACCTTCTTTTATAAATCGAAGTGCAAGCTTTGGCGTCATCATAGGTGCCTCGCCAACGGTCATACAGTCATAATTATCAGTTACTGCTCTGAATTCTTTCAGGTATTCATCAAGATGGGGACCGCATTTGTAATGCTCCATACCGCAGGCAACGGGAATGGGGAAACCGTTTGGAAGTCCTTCCTTCTTCGAGATGAATGTAATAACATCCTCACGGAAGCCGTCAACACCCAAATCAAGCCAGAAACGGATAATATCCTTGATTTCTTCGCGGACTTTTGGGTTATCCATATTAAGGTCGGGCTGTTCTTTTGCAAACAGGGTCAGATACCATTCGTCAAGGTTTTCATTATAATGCCAGCCGGGACCTGCAAAGGTTGAAAGCCAGTTGTTGGGAGGCTTTTTGCCGCCGCTTTTCTTACCCTTGCGCCAGAAATAATAGTCGTGATAAGGGTTATCGTGACCCTTCTGACTCTCCTTGAACCATTCGTGCTCATCAGAGGTATGGTTTATTACAAGGTCCATAATGACTTTAAGACCTTTGCTGTGTGCCGCATCAAGAAGCTCCTTGAATTCTTCAAGCGTACCGTATTCGGGTGCAATTGATTTATAATCGGCAATATCATAGCCGTAGTCATGCTGAGGTGACTTATACAGAGGTGAAAACCAGATTGCATCAACTCCGATGCTTTTGATATAATCAAGCTTTTCCATAACGCCCTTGATATCACCTATGCCGTCACCGTTACCGTCCTTGAAGCTTCGGGGCCATATCTGATAGACCGCCATTTCTTTATACCAATGCTTTTTGATTTCTGCCATATCACATACCTCCTTCAGGCTCATTTTCAGTTTCAATAATAAAATCCTCAACCGTAAGTGTCTGACCTGCAACAACAATTATCTCTGTTGTGCCTGCAAGACTTCCGTCAGCAGAATATATTTCTGCCGTGTGTGCACCCTCGGGTGCTACAAAAGAATATGTACCGTCTGAAAATACCGTATGAGAAATTCCGTCAACCGTGATTTCAGCCGCATCACCGACTATTTTACCGCTGACAGTACCCACGGTTGAATCCGTGCGTCTTATTGCTTCCTCAACTGCAAGCTTTGCGTTTACCATAGGATATTCAAGTGTTTCAACATCATACCAGTAATCCCATTCCGTAAATATTTCTGCAACTCTGTTTGTTGATGAGCAAAGAATTTCTTTGATCTGAGGACCTGTAAATGAAGGATTAACAGACCAAACAAGGGAAGCAACCGCCGTTACAATCGGTGCTGACATTGAAGTACCCGACAGATATTCATACCCGCCGTCAAGACTGCTGCTGTAAATATTCTCTCCCGGTGCGGCAACGGTAACTCTTTTTCCTACATTGGTAAAGTATGACTGCGTGAAGGTTCCGTCGCCGTCGTTTGTGGCACTTGCAACAACAAAGATTCTGTCAAGAATATCTGCGTCGGAAACATTCTTTGAACCGACAAAAATATTGTTTTCATTCAAAGAACAAAAGTGTCCGTTATTGCTTGCGTCTACGGGGTCACCCAGATAATCGCCGTTACCCGCCGACTGAACAACCACAAAATCATAGCCTTTTGAAAGAAGCGATGCCATCATATACGAGGTCGCGGCGGTTTCAAAAACAGCTTCAAAAAAGCCCATGCTGTTGTTTCGCTTTGAACCGGATGTACCGAGCGAAAGGTTGATAACCTTTGCACCCGACTTTACAAGAGTTGAAAATCCGAAGAAAATTGAAATATCCGTACTCCAGAATTGAAGAAAATCAGGCATCCAGTCAATACAGATAAGGTTTGCATTTTCGCATATACCCGCTACCCCCTGACCGTTGTGGTTTCCGGAAATTATACCTGCAACGTGTGTACCGTGATTGTCGGGCACATTTCTCCTTGCCTGTTTGCTGTCGGGGAACACGATTTTGCCTGAAAGTTCGGGATGTTCTGTTTCAAACCCTGAATCAAGAACACCGATGTTAATTTTCGAAAAATAATCGGAATAGTCCCAAGCCTGCCTTGCATCGATAGCTTCAAGCCACCAGTTGCTTCCGGAAGGAACAAGCTCATTCCAGTCAAAATCCGACTCATTTTCAAGGTCAAAGCAGTCGTCAGGTGTAACATCGGGTTCTGTTTTCGATGCCATAACAGGAACAGCAATCTCCACACCGTTAAGTTTTTCCAGCTTTCCGCATTTTGCAACAGCCTGCTCGTAACTCATAACAGGATAGGTTATGACAAACAGATCGGCAGGCATACACCAGCCCGAAACTAATCCTCCGCAGGTTGCAATAAGGTTAAGCTTATCCGAAAATTTCATATCGGGGCTTACAAAAACTGCAAGCTTATCTTTGACAAAGCCTCTTTCTTCACTGAGTGCAACAACATCGCTGTCGTCAATTTCATTGAAGAAATCATACTTGATTGCCTGCGATGTATACGGCAAACCGTAAATAAATTCCGAAACTGTATCAATAACGCTGTCAAAAGAAGTATACACAAAGCTTGCTGCAGCCATAACGGCAGACATGATTAACGAGATGATTTTTGTAAACATCGTTAATCCCCCTTTTTAGTTTGCTTTCCGCTTAAAAGGTTTAAGAAAAATTTCTGTGGGAATCTGAGTAAACAGAATTGCAATGAACATTATCACACAACCGATAAGCTCTCTTGATGTAAGTGCCTGGTTGAGCAGAATCCATCCGAAAAGAACGGCAAAAACCGATTCGAGGCAAAGAAGAAGTGCAGCAACGGTAGGATTGGAGTATTTCTGACCGAAAATCTGCGCCGTGAACGCAACACCGCAGCTCATAACACCTGCATATGCAATTTCAATGCCTGCACCTTTGATTGCCTCCATGTTCGGTTCTTCCAACATAAACATCAATATCGCCGATACAATACCTGCAATAAGATACTGAACGCATGATAAAGCAATGTTGTTTACCTTTTTGCAGAAATGATCGATAACAAGAATATGTGCCGCAAATGCAAAGGCTCCGCAAATTGTAATCAACTCACCCGAGCCGATTGAAAATCCGCCTGCGGGAACACTAATTATGTATAATCCAATTACTCCGAGAACAACACCAATCCAGATGTTGAAACGAAGTTTCTGCTTAAGAAATATTCCTGCAATGGGAACAAGCACCATATAAAGTGCGGTTATAAATCCTACTTTACCTGCTTCAAGGCCGAGAAAGAAGGCATGCTGCTGAAGATTGCATCCTATAAAGAAAGGAATTGCACAGCATACACTTCCGATAAAAATTTCCTTTACGGGAATCTTTTTTTTCTCTGTATCAGGCATTCTTCTTTTGTCATTCAGGACACTGATGAACGCAAAAGGAATGAGAACAATTCCGCCGAGAAGCATTCTCAATGCATTGAATGTAAATGTACCTATCTGTGCACCTTCACTTTGTGCAACAAACGAAAGTCCCCAGACAACTGCCGCAAGCAGGCAGAAAAAAGGGCCGAGAATCTTTTCCTTTTTAATATGTATCACTCCAAAAATAACCGCCCACAGAAATCTGCGGGCGGCATATAATCAAATATTATTCAGCTGCTTCCTCAGCGGGAGCTTCTTCAACTGCTGCCACTTCTTCAACTGCTTCTTCTGCTGCTTCCTCTGCGGGCTCGATGAGAGCACGGATTGAAAGGCTTACGCGCTTCTTATCGTAATCGATAGCGGTAATCTTGCAAGTTACGGTTTCGCCGACTTTAAGTACATCCTGAGGCTTGCTGATATGACGGTCAGCAATCTGTGAAATGTGGATAAGGCCGTCAATGCCGGGGATAACTCTTGCAAAAGCACCGAATGTTGTCATGCCGACAACTTCTGCTTCAACAACTGAACCTTCGGGATAGTTCTTCTTGAGGATCTCCCAGGGATTATCCTCATCTTTTCTGTAACCGAGAGAAATCTTCTTCTTCTCAGCGTCAAGTGACTTGATATAAACAACAACTTCCTGACCGATTTCAAAAATCTCTGCAGGATTCTTGATACGCTTCCATGACATTTCTGAAATGTGAACCATACCGTCAACGCCGCCGATATCAACAAATGCACCGTATGTTGTCATTGACTTAACTGTACCTGTGTACTGCTGACCTTCAGCTGCCTGTGCCCAGAAAGCTTCTGAAGCTTCCTTCTTTGCATCCTTAAGAACTGAGCGGATTGAGCCAACTGCTCTTCTGCGCTGCTTGTTAACTTCAATGATGCGGAACTTAACGGAAGTCTTGAGAAGATCTTCAAGATTTTCATCTCTGCGCTCTGTAGCGTGTGAAGCAGGGATAAATACGCGAACGCCGTTTGAAACAACTCTTACGCCGCCCTTAACAACCTCTGCAACCGTACCTTCAAGGATTCTGCCGTCTTCTTCAGCGGCAATTATCTCAGTCCAGGCGTTCTGTGCGTCAAAACGTCTCTTTGAAAGCATAACGGTTCCTTCGGCATCGTTAGTCTTCATAATAATAAGATCGATTTCGTCACCGATTTTGAGCTCTTTGGCTGCATCAGCATTGGGGTCTGCGCTGTATTCATCCATAGGAATATAACCGGCATGCTTTCTGCCGATATCAACCTGAATTTCTGTGGGTGTGATACCCATAACAACGCCCTTGACTTTCTGGTCTGTGCTCATGCTGCTCAGAGAAGCTTCAAGTGCTTCGGAAAAATCCATATCGTCTGTTATAACTGCTGCTTCAGAAGGCACCTCCTCTACCTGCATATTTGTGGTTTCGTTTACGATTTCGGACATTTCTAAAAGTACCTCCTTAATTATTGCGGAAGGGGTTGACGCCCCTGCCGTCACGCCGATTTCGGCGTTTTGGGAAAAATCTATGGTCCTGAGCTCGTCGGCTCTTTCCACCAAATGTGTTTCGCAGTTTTCACTGCACACCGATTTAAGCTTTACGGTGTTTGAACTGTGCCGCCCGCCGATAACAATCATCATATCGCTTTCTTTTGAAAGCTGAGCAGCTTCATCCTGCCTTTTTCGGGTTGCACTGCATATTGTATCAAATATTTTTGGGTTTGTACAGTATATTTTTATTTTTTCTTTACATTTTTTCCATTCTTTTTGCGAAAAAGTTGTCTGTGAAACAGCTATTATTCCTTTTTCGCACAAAGATTGATTTTTTTGAAGAAATTCTTCCAGCTCGTCCGCACTGTTAAAGACAAAAACATCGCCGTTGCTGTGACCTCTGATGCCCATAACTTCCGGATGATTAGAATCACCTGCTATAAAAACAGACACTTCATCCGACGAATTTTCGGCAACAATGTTATGGATTTTTTTCACAAACGGACAAGTTGCATCGCATACCTTCGCTCCTGCTTTTTTCAGTTCGTCATACACCTGTCTGCTAACACCGTGGGCACGAATAATGACCGTTTCACCCTCTTTTGACTGAGAAGGATTTTCAATCATCCTCACGCCTTTGCTTTCAAGCTCGGATGTGACAAAATTGTTGTGTATAAGCTCCCCGAGAGTTGCGGCAGGAATATTTTTTGAAGCAAGGTCATATGCCATATTTACCGCACGGTCAACACCGAAGCAGAAGCCCGCTGTTTTGGCAAGGGTTATTCGCAATGTCCCATCCCCCAGAGTTCTACAATCTTATCCATAACAAGCTTTGCACAGCCTCTGACTTCTTCTCTCGAACCATTTTCTGTGAAACCAAGTTCTTCATAGGGAATTATTTCACCAAATCTTATTGTGAGCCTTGAACCCTTCTTCATTTCATCACAGTTATAAATCGAGACGGGAAGAATATCCGCTTTGGCTTCTCTGGCAATAAGACCGATACCGGATTTCGCTCTGGAAGGCTTATAGTCCTTTGAACGTGTACCTTCGGGGAAAATACCCAAAATGTGCCCTTCTTTGACCACTCTGATTGCATAATCAACCGCTTCTTTATCTCCCCTGCCTCTTACAACGGGAAAGCCGTTTGCTTTTTTGAATAATGTGCCTATGATGGGCTTGCTGAAAAGTTCCTGCTTACCCATAAAGTAAATCTGACGCTTTTCAACACCGAGAGCAATATAAAGCGGATCAAGTGCCCTGATATGATTGGAGGCAATAATGAAACCGCCTTCGGAAGGAATATTTTCCGTACCTATGTAATTGACTTTGTAACACTTATTTGTAATTTTGTGTCCGAGAGGACGGAGTTTATCATAAAGCTCCTCTTCTTCTTTGACTTTTGAATAGTCGAAACCTTTCATTATATATTCTCCTTGATGATTTTGATGATTGAGTTGACGGAGTCTTCAAGTGAAAGTCCCGTTGTATCGAGAATCACGCCGTCTTCGGCAGGTCTGAGAGGTGCAATTTCACGGTGAGAATCATTATAATCTCTCTCGATAAGTTCAGAAAGAACATCCTCATATTTAACTTCCGTACCCTTTTCAATAAGCTCCTTGTATCTTCTTGTCGCCCTTTCCTCAGGTGAAGCTGTAAGAAAAATCTTGACTTTCGCATGAGGGAGCACAACAGTACCTATATCTCTGCCGTCCATGATGCAACTGTTTCTTTTTGCAATATCTCTCTGCAAATCAAAGAGGAAAGCACGCACTTCAGGCACTGCAGATACATCGGAAGCCGCCATTGACGCAGGAGGTGTTCTTATTTCAGCAGAAACATTTTCGCCGTTAAGCAAAACCTTCTGCTCGCCGTTTTCAAAAACAAGATCAACACTGATATCCGAAAGACTTGCAGCCACCGCAGGCTTATCTTTGGTATCAATACCCTTTCTGAGTGCATTGACACCTACCGCACGGTAAAGTGCACCCGTATCAACATAAATGAATCCTATTTCCTTTGCCGCTGCACGGGCAACGGTGCTTTTGCCTGCACCTGCAGGACCGTCTATTGCAACATTGATGACATTATTCATAATTATACTCCCTGTTTTCTTTTATTTTTTCGGCAGCACTCAGTGCCGCAAGACGTCCCGTTGAAAAAGCAATCTGCAAATTGAAACCGCCTGTATACGCATCGGCATCAATAACTTCACCTGCAAAATACAGTCCGTCAACAAGTTTTGATTCCATAGTTTTGGGGTTAATCTGAGAAACATCAACGCCGCCCGATGTAACAATAGCTTCAGCAACAGGCCTGAAACCCGTAACGGTTATGCACATTCCTTTGAGAAGCTGAACAAGATTCTGCCTTTGCTCCTTGGTAATCTGGTTAACCTTGGTTGAAAGCGGTATTTTGCTGAGCTTCACAATAACGGGAACAAGCTTTTTAGGCAGCAAAGAATTAAGTGCATTGATGAAATTTCTGTTTATATTTTCCGAAAAATCGCGGAGTATTCTTGCATCAAGCTGTTCAGCTGTCAGTGCAGGTTTGAGGTCGATGTATACTTTATATTTTCCGCTTTTCATATTCCTCATATGTGCCGATGCACTGAGAATCATAGGTCCCGATACACCGAAATGAGTGAAAAGCATTTCGCCGAAATCCGTATAGACTGTTTTACCGTTTTCGGTATCAATAACTTTAATTGCTGTGTTACGAAGGGAAAGACCCATAAGGTCAGAGCAGAATCCTTCGTGGATTTCAAGGGGTACGAGCGAAGGCACAAGCTCGGTTATATTGTGACCTGCCTGCTTTGCGAGTTCATAGCCGTCGCCGGTTGAACCCGTACCGGGATACGAAAGACCTCCGGTTGCAACAATAACACTCTCTGCGTAAATCTCGTTGCCGTCATCGGTTCTGACACCGATAAGTTTATTTCCGTCTTTTATGAGTTCAACGGCTCTGCCCTGCATAATCCTTGCTCTGCTTTTTGCATATGAATGCAAGGCATCAACAATATCCGCCGCATTATCGGAAACAGGGAAAACTCTGTTGCCGCGCTCTGTTTTAAGTTCAACTCCCCTGCTTTCAAAAAAATCCATAACATCCGCAGGCATAAAGCGCGAAAACGCACCGTATAAAAATCTTCCGTTTTTAGGAACATTTGAAATAAGATCCTGAAGTGAATTACAGTTGTTGGTAACGTTACATCTGCCCTTACCCGTAATCATAAGCTTGCGTGCAGGGCGTTCATTGCGTTCAAGTATAAGGGTTTCAACACCCTCGTTTGCGGCGGTGCCTGCCGCCATAAGACCAGCCGCACCTGCACCTATAACAAGCAAGGATGTTCTCATTTTTTCTCCTCCCCGCCTGTACGGTAAACATGATATTCATCCCATATTTCTTCAAGTGCTCTGAAATAGCTGTAAACATCATCACTCTTTTTTCTTGCACACGCTGCAATAAGTGCATTTATGAGACTGAGAGGTGCAACAAGTGAATCGACGAAGGATACCATATTGCTCTTTGCGACAAGAAGATGGGTTGCATAAGGTGCGATAGGTGACATTTCACCGTCGGTTATTGAAATAATGGTAGCCCCTCTGTCTTTGGCAAAAGAAAGTGCTTTTACCGTCTGGGTTGAATATCTGGGGAAGCTTATGGCAATGCAGACGTCCTCACTGCTTATGCGGAACATCTGCTCAAAAAGTTCACTGGATGATGAGGTATCAATAAGAACAACATTTTCGCTGAGATATCTGAAATAGAATGCTGCAAAGCTTGCAATAGCCGCTGAGCTGCGCACACCGAGAATATAGATTTTTCTTGCGTTGTTAATAGCCTCAACGCTCTTTTCAAAAGCATCTCTGGAAACACCTTCTCTTGTGGCTTTTATCATTTCAATATCAGCCGCAAAAGCATTGCCTATAAGGTCGTCGCCTTCAAATCGGCTTGCGGAAACCTCCATACGCTGAACACTTGTAAGATGGCTTTTTACCATCTCCTGCAAATGCTTCTGCAATTCGGGATAACCGTCAAAGCCTATATTAGATGCAAAACGGACAACCGTTGATTCGCTGACGCCAACCGCTTTACCGAGGCTTGCCGCCGTCATAAACGAAGCCTTTTCATAGTTTGTTGTTATGTAATCGGCAATTTTTTTGTGTCCTTTTGAAAGACTGCCGTATACTTCTTCCAATTTAGCCTGAAAATTTTCTGACATAGCGGATACCTCTTTAACTCATTATACGCAGTATATTTTACAACACAAAAAATTAAAATGCAAGGAGAATTTACTGTTTTTGCAGGATTTCTTTCATTTTTATTGATTGACTACTATAAACCAATATAGTATAATAAATCCAAATCACTGTGAAAAAAGGAGATATCCTTATGTCATCATCAACAACATTATGGTATAATGCACCGGCAAAAGCATGGACTCAAAGCCTTCCCATCGGTAACGGCACGCTGGGTGCAATGATTTACGGCACAACATCAAAGGAAACTCTCTGCCTCAACCACGACGAGCTCTGGAACGGCAGACCTAAAAATACAGTCAAGGAAGGTGCCACCGAATCCTTCAAAAAAGCCCGTGACCTTGCATTACAAGGCAAGCTTCACGAAGCACAGAAGGAAATCGAAACAAATTTCCAGAGCACGTGGAGTCAGGCATATATGCCTCTGGGCAACCTTGAAATTGAATTTGAAGGCAAAGGCAGAGTAAAAGATTACAGAAGATATCTTGACCTTGAAAATGCTGTTGCAGGTGTTGAATACACCAGAGGCGGCGTTAAATATACAAGAGAGTATTTTGCTTCATATTCTTCAAAAGTTATAGCAGCAAAGCTTACTGCAGAAGGCGGAAAAATGAGCTTCACCTTCGGACTTACATCAAAACTCCGCAGTAACAGTGTTGCCGAAGGTAATACCGTTATTCTTGACGGCGAATGTCACGGTGAAAACAATGTTGACAACGATTCAAGCAATAAAAAATATTTTGACGAGCCCGAAATGAGAGGTATGCGTTTCAGAGCAGCCGTAAAGGTTGTTACCGACGGTACCGTTAAAACCGTTGAAAATCGCATCAGTGTTACCGATGCAACCGAAGCAGTACTTTTCTTTGCAAGTGAAACAAGCTTCAACGGCTGGAACAAGCATCCTTTCCTCGAAGGCAAGGAGTATATGAAACCCTGCCTTGAAACACTTGCGGCAGTCAATGATTACAACGAAGAAAAGGCACGTCATATTGCCGATTACACCGAGCTTTACGGCAGAGTAAAACTTGATATCGGCGAAGGCAAAGGTGACCTTCCCACAGACAAGCGTCTGAACGCATTCAAAAAAGATAAAAGCGATCTTTCGCTTATCACTCTTGTTTATAACTACGGCAGATACCTTGCAATCTCATCTTCAAGAATCGGCTCACAGCCTTCAACGCTTCAGGGTATCTGGAACGACAGACTTACTCCTCCCTGGCACTCAAACTACACAGTAAACATAAACACCGAAATGAACTACTGGCCCGTGCTTATGTGCCGTATGCCTGAGATAAATTATCCCCTTATTGAAATGGTCAAGGAACTCAGTATAAGCGGTGAAAACGCAGCAAAAGGTCAGTACGGTGCAAAAGGCTGGACTTCTCACCACAATGTTGACCTGTGGCGTCTTTCAACACCTGTTGCAGGCAGTGCACAGTGGGCATTCTGGCACGGCTCATCGGGCTGGCTTTGCGAGCACCTTTTCGAGCATTACGAATATACAAATGATGTTGAGTATCTGAAAGAAACCGCATATCCCGTAATGAAAAAAGCGGCTGAATTCTATCTTGACATTATGACCGAATACGAAGGCAAGCTTGTTCTTGCACCCGGCACATCACCCGAAAACTCATTTGAGTATGAAGGAAAATCCTGCTGCGTTGCAAAGTATTCAACAATGTCAATGTCTATTGCCCGTGAGCTTTTTGAAAACTGCATCAAGGCCTGTGATATTCTCGGCATTGACGGTGATTTTGCCGCTGAACTCAAAAATACAGTGGCAAACATGGCAGATTTCAAGCTTGGCAGTGACGGTCAGCTTCTTGAATTCGACGATGACTACCCCGAAGTTGAAATTCATCACAGACACGTTTCGCACCTCTATGCACTTCACCCTGCACGCCTTATTACCGTTGACGGCACACCTGAGCTTGCAAAGGCTTGCCGCAGAACCCTTGAACGCAGAGGCGATAACGGTACAGGCTGGAGCCTCGGCTGGAAAATCAACTTCTGGGCAAGACTTTTTGATGGCGACCACGCACTTAAACTTATCGAATTACAGCTTCGCCCCGTAAAAAGTGTGGGTATAAACTACACCAAAGGCGGCGGCACATACGAAAACCTCTTTGACGCACATCCCCCCTTCCAGATTGACGGTAACTTCGGCTTTGTAAGCGGTATTACCGAAATGCTTATGCAGAGCTACAACGGCAGAATTTACATTCTTCCCGCACTGCCCTCAAAGTGGAAAAACGGTAAGGTAAGCGGTCTGCTTGCAAAGGGCAATGTTATTGTAGACATTGAATGGAAAAACGGCAAGGTATCAAATTACAGCCTTGAAGGTAAAGGTAAGTTTACCGTTATTGTTGACGGTAAGGAAAAGGAAATTGAACTTGACGGCAAAAAGGTGACCTTCAATGCCTGAAAAATTTGACCTTTACGATTTTGACAAAACGGTTTATCCGTGGGATTCTGAAACGGTTTTTCTGTTTTACTGCATTCTTCACAGACCTTATCTGATTATCCTTGCACCCTGGCTTGCAATTAATCTTATGCTTTTCTTTCTTGGTTTCGGAGATAAATTCAAAGGCAGATGTTTTTCGTTTCTCTCTTTTATCAACGGAGAAAAAATGGCAAAAAAGTTTTGGGATAAACAGCAGAAAAATATCTATCCCATTTTCAATCCCGAAAACAGAGAAAGACCTGTTGTTGTATGCTCGGCATCCCCTGAATTTTTTCTCAGACCCATTTGTGAAAAATACGGCGTGCATACACTGATTGCAACAAGAATGAATCCGAAAACCGGAAAAATATATGGTTTTAACTGTAAGGATAAACAAAAACCCGTAAGGCTCGCCGAAGCTATGCCTAACGCTAAATTCATCAATGTTTATTCCGATTCACTAAAAAATGATATACATATTTTTGAGCTTGGAGAAAAGTGTTTTCACGCTCAGAAAGGCATACTCACCGAAATGAGCATTGAAGAAATACGCAGAAAATTAAATAAATAAAACTTTCACCCGTCGGTTAAAATAACCAACGGGTGATTTTTTTGAAATTCATAGTATTAAGTTCTGTTTTATCCTATCTTATCGGCAGTATCAGCTTTGCAGTCATACTTTCAAAAAAGCTGACGGGCAAAGACGTGCGTACAGCAGGCAGCGGCAACGCAGGTGCAACGAATGTACTCAGGACATCAGGCAAAAAGGCCGCCTCATTGGTTTTTCTGTTTGATTTTCTGAAAGGCTTTATTGCCGTAATTCTGGCAAAATGTTTTGTTTTATTTTTTGAAGCTCCGTATGAATGTGTTTACTTTGCGGGTTTCTTTGCTCAGCTGGGTCACTGTTTTCCTGTGTTTTTCGGTTTCAGAGGAGGTAAAGGCGTTGCAACTGCGGCAGGTGCTGCAACCGCAATTATGCCTGTCACAGCTACCGTACTGATTGGGGTATTTGCAGTTATTGCACTTATAACAAAAACCGCTTCCATAGCATCCTGCACCAGTGCCGTGCTTTATCCCCTGCTTGCATATTTTATGACCGACAGTAACAATATACTGAACTTTATGTATGCCGCCTCCTGCTCCGTGCTGATAATCATTATGCACGGTTCAAATATCGCACGGCTTCTTGACGGTGAAGAAAAACCCGTTTCTTCCAAATAATTCAAGGTATGTAAAATTTTAAACAGATATCCGTCCGTTTTAACAAAAGTTCATTTTCCGTCTATAAAAAGTTTTACCCGTGTTCATACAAAATTAACAGAGGAATAATTGAATGAATCCAGCGGAAAAGCTATAATTTTATCGCAATTTGAAAGTGTGCGGAAGGGGACACCGCAGACAGCACTTTCAAAATTCATTCATATAAAACGGAGGAATAAAATGAAAAGAATCAAAAGCTTTCTGGCGGTGCTTCTTGCATTCGCATTCATCCTGACCGCAACTCCCCTTTCGGGCTTTGCGGCAGAAACAACCGACAACGGCGAAACAACCGTTACTCAGCCCGAGTCTGACGGAACCGACGCTCCCGAAACAGACGAACCTGCCAAGGAATACACGGTTACCTATTATTCAAACGGTGAAAAATACGGCGAAACTCAGACCTACAAGGCAGGCGAAACAATTCAGCCTCCTCAGGCACCCGAAGCAGAGGAAGGACATATTTTCAACGGATGGGTTATCAACGAAAATCAGGATAAGCTTCCCGAAACAATGCCTGAAAACGACCTTGAAGCATCAGCTTCGTGGAAGCTTAAAGATATAAATATTACATTTATATCTGACGGTACGGAAGTCAAAAAAGAAACCGTACCCTTCGGTTCAAGCATTGAGGAAACCGTACCCGTTGACCCCGAAAAAGAAGGCTATAAATTTGCAGGCTGGTTTGACGAAAACGGCAAGAATGTTTACGAATACAAAACCGTGCCTTCCTCAGACCTGACCTTCACGGCAAAATGGCTCAAAAATGCAAATGTAACCTATATGATGAATAAAGATAAATCCTATGCCGCATATGAGGTTACAGAGGGCGATAAAATTCCCGTACCCGAAAAGAACCCCGAGAAATTTGCACATAAATTCAAGGGATGGAGCCCCGAAATTCCCGAAGTTATGCCTGCCGAAGACCTTGTTTTTGAAGCACAGTATGAGGTTGATAAGGATTTTGTTACCGTACTTATCGGCGGTGTGCTTATTGCAGGCGGTGCAATCGGTCTTACCGCCGCTGCAATTACGGGTCTTTCAATCGTAGGCGGTATTATTGCGGTTATCGGTCTTTCATCAATAATGGGTAACGTCACAAAAACCTATAAAGTAACCTTCAAGGTTGACGGCAAGGTTTATAAAACCTATAATGTTGAAGCAGGCAAGAAGATAACTGTACCCGAAGACCCTGAAAAAGAGGGTTATGACTTTGCAGGCTGGACACCCGAAATTCCTGATAAGATGCCTAAGAACGACCTTACTTTCGAGGCAAAGTGGTCTGCAACAGACACCGATATTCCCGACACAGGCTCATCTGCGGCAGGTCTTGCGGCATTTGCCGCGCTTGCAGTTTCTGCAGCAGCCGCAGTGCTTCTCATAAAGAAAAAGAAAGATAAGTAAATAAAACTTTCTGCAAACCGTAGGCTCATCGTCCCGTGAGCTTGCGGTTTGTTTGTTTTCACAAAAATCAACATCTCCGTTTATGCAATGTTACAAATGTTGGTCTGAGGTATTGACAAACGAGGTTTGTAATTATAAACTTTAATTGAGGTTTGTAACTACAAACCATCATATTTACGAAACGGGGAGATATTATGAGCGACCTCACATTATGGGACAGCGAATATAAGTTTATGTGCGTTGTATGGGACAGTGCTCCCGTAAATTCGGGTAAACTTGTTGAGCTTTGCAAGGAAAAACTGGGTTGGAAAAAGTCCACAACTTATAATGCAATCCGCAAAATGTGCGAAAAAGGGCTTATCATGAACGAGAACGCAATCGTTACCGTACTTGAACCCAAAGAAAAGGTACAGGCAAACGAAAGCGAAAGCTTTGTTGACCGCACCTTTGACGGCTCACTGCCTTCATTCCTCGCCTCTTTTCTGGGAGGTAAGAAATTGAGCGAAAAGGAGGCTCTGCGTCTTACTGAGCTTATCAATTCACACAAGGAGGAATAAAAATGAATATATCTTTTGAAAGCATCTTTATTACCGTCCTCAATATGAGCATTACGGGCAGCTACATAATTGCCGCCATACTGCTTCTGCGTTTGCTACTGAAAAAAGCACCAAAGATTTTTTCATACAGCCTGTGGGCAATAGCAGGATTAAGGCTTTTATGCCCGTTTTCATTTTCCTCAATAATCAGTGTATTCAATTTTATTTCACCCCCTGCCGCCGAATCATCTGTCGGAGGAGCAACCTCAAACGGTTATATACCGCAGGATATAGGTCTGATGCTCATACCCGAAGTCAACACAGGCATACCTGCCGCAGATACCGTTATAAACACGGTATTGCCTTCGGCACAGCCAACCGCAAGCATAAATCCAATGCAGATTCTGATGACTACTGCCGGTCTGATATGGATTATCGGTGTTCTTTCGATGTGTATTTACGGTATAATTTCCGTTGTAAAAATCAGAAAACAGATAAAATTTGCCACAAAGCTCAGGGATAATATTTTTGAATGTGATGCCATACGCTCGCCTTTTGTTTTCGGTGTAATAAAACCCAGGATTTATCTGCCGTGCGGTATGAGCGAAAACCAGCTTGAATATGTGCTTATGCACGAAAAAAATCATATCCGCCGCTTTGACCACATTACAAGAATCACAGCATTTATTGTTCTTATTCTGCACTGGTTTAACCCCCTTGTGTGGGTAGGATACACACTTGCAATTCACGATATGGAAATGAGTTGTGATGAAAACGTGCTGAAAAAGCTGGGCACCGAGACAAAAAAGGCATACAGTTTTACTCTTGTCAGCGTAGGCGCAAACAAAAAGCTTTCTTTCGGCGCTCCCCTTTCCTTCGGCGAAAACGGTGTTGAAAAGCGTGTGAAAAATATTCTCGGTTTCAGGAAGCCGAAGGTTATTGCGGTTATTGTAAGCGTTATTGTCTGTGTTGTTGCCGCCGCCGTATGTCTTACCAACGGTATTTCCGAAAAAGATAAAAACAGCGAAACGCAGGCTTTGAACGATATGCAGACTCAGATTGAAGCCCGTCTGGAAGAGATGTTCTCAGCCGAGGCATATCAGTATGAAACAAATAACTATAAGCTTTACACCGCAGGTGCAAAAATAGCCGTAACCGAAGATGAAGCAGACGGAACAACGACGGTTTACGGCAGGAAAAGAATTTTTAATTTTGACATAAGCTATGAGCACCTTATCCGATACGAAGAAGAATATCTGTATCCTACGGAAATTCCTCCTACAAGCGGATTCAAGGCAAGCTTTGATAAAGACGGTAACCTCATATCAGTTGAGGATATTGAAGGTGAAATACCTCAGCTTCCCGAAACAATTCAATATGATTTCGATGTGCGTGACAGAGCATACAGACGCGCCGAAAAGCAACTGAAAGCTCAGCATTCAAAGATAAAGATATACACAAAAGGTATTTTTGAATCCTATTTCAGCGGCACTGCGCTTGACGGACTTGAAGCACAGCACTTTGAACTTGCAGGCGACTGCTTCGGTAACCCCGTTGCGGTAATCAGTTTTTCTTGTGTTGATTTTGAAAAACAATACAGAATAAGCGATTATTATGAGCTTACCAAAATTGTTGTCGGTGAAAGAATTCCTCTGAAATCAAAAACACTTTCAGATTCGGATACGGTTTATGTTCCTTCGGGCAAGCACGCAGGCAGAGAAGTGCTTTACTTTGCATATCTTTCAAAATATATTGATGAGTTTGAAGAATGTGAATATGAAATCAAGCTTTTCGTTCAGACAGACAGCGGTAATGCTTATGAAGAATACTGTGTAAAATTCAAGGTTGACGACCTTTCACCCTCAGCATTCACAAAGCCTTCGCTTACTTACGATAACCTGAATGTCGGATATAACCCCGGTCTGTTTGAAGTAACAAGTGAAGATTTTGTATCGGGTGAAATTTACCCTTGCAGTTCCGCTCTGAACAAAGTAACTCTCAGCGAAAAGAATCTGAAACAAATCAAAAAGCTTCTGGATAAAGCCGTGTTTGCTTATGACAACAAAGAAATGAGCTATCCCGAATATCTGAAAGCGTATACCGTTGAACTGACGGATGAAAGAGGCAGGAATTATAACTTTATCATTCACGAAAACCTTATCAAAGATAACAATTCAGAATACAGTAAAGCACCGGATATTGAGCTTAATTCCGACGAGCTTTACAATTACATCAATGAAACCTACTCCGCCGTTATGGGAAATATGATTGAATCGGGATATGAAACATCAACGGGCATTTGGGTTAAAAACCCCAACACAATAACCACAAGCACAGAACCATATACAGACAAAAACGCCGCACCCGAATATATCGTAAGCGATATAGAATTCACATCCCCTGCCGACGGTTTCAGGCTCATAGGCTTCTCTGTTTCGGACACATTCTTCCACATCAGTTTTCTGAATGAAGGCAGTGAAACAGTAGGTTATACGGAAGATTACACTATGGATAAGCTTGTTGACGGTCAGTGGCAGAGCGTTGAGCAAATCAAAAACCGTGAAGCTCTGGATGCTGAGTTTGCGGAACCCGGTGGTACGAGCCCCGCACAGCTCTTCACAGACAAATTCTATCTGAATTTAGAGGGCGGAACATACCGCATTCACCTGCCTGTTATCGGTGAATCTTCAAACTATATTACAATTGAGTTCACCGTGAAAGCTTATATGATAACAGAACTCAATACATTCAGTTTTGAAGGTATGCCCGTTCAGATTGATGTAAGGGCAAAAGACAGTGATAACTTCCACTATACCGCTTTCACTCAGAATGAATTGCGTGAAATTGCAGTGCTTTACAATCAAGGCGGATTTGAGGAAGAAAAGCCTACGGGTATTCTCAAAGAAAAGGCTGCAAGGGTAACGGTTATTGATAACAAGGGTTATAAGTACAGTTTCATCATTTATGACGACGGCGTTATCAACATCAGCGGAAGAAATTACGCAAGCCGTAACGGCGTAAAACTTTATGAAATGCTGACAGCCGAAATATCTGACAGGCTGTAAAATGAAAGGGACAAAAGATGAATATTTTTAAAAATCTTATATGTATTTTTCTCGTATTTATTATCTGCTTCTCCGTCTGTGCCTGCACAAAGGATGTATCCGAATTGCCCGAAACATCAGAAAGTGATGAATCACAGACGGAAACTGCGGGTATAACGGAGCCACAGCTAACGGAAACTCAAGCAACAAAAGAAGATAAGCGTACCACAAGTATAAAATCAAACAAAACAGAAATTTCAACAAAAAATCAGTATGTAAAACCCACTGCAGGCACAACGAAAATCAATCCGGCACCTGTTCCTCCGTCAGATATAAGCGGTTATGTCACCGTTCCCGACAAACAGATTACTCCGCCTGACTCCGAACCGAAAACCGTATATGTACTGTCTGATATCAAATCAAATATAAACGGCGGTATAAAGCTTTCGGGAATCGAGCTGACGGTCAGCTCCTATTCCGGAGCTACGCTGTATGTCAATTATACCGTCAAACCCAATTCAAAGCTTTATATGAACAGCGATTTCACACTGCAAAAGCAGGCGAACGGTCAATGGACCGATATGGAGCAGATAAGAGAAATCGACCCCGGCAAAACCTCTGATTTGGGAAAAGAAACAGTATATACAACAAGTATTCACGAATTCTATCGTCTTGATAAATATGTAAACAATCCCGAAAACGGCAGATACAAAATCACGCCCTTTATAGGAAAAGATTTTGAGTTGACAAACCCGTCGGGATTTGAAATTGAATTCACCGTAACAAAACAAACCGTGAAAAGAGCAAGTCTTCTGCAAAAAATTGAAAATCCCGTTTCGGCGAGTTTCAGCCTTGCTTCATACAGCTCAAATCATACCTATACCCTCCTTGACAGCCGTCAGCTTACAAGGGTTACAGCGTTTTATAACAATCTCAGATTTACTCCCATTGAAATACCCGAGGTAGTTTATTCGGATTATGTGCTCACAATCATCGACGGCAACGGATATGAACATTCGCTGATTCTCTGCAATAAGGGTATCGTGGCTTTCCAGAGCGGTTCAGGTAATTATTACTTTGTTGAAAACGGAGAAGAACTTTTTGAATATCTTGACGGTATTCACCTTAATCAATAAACCGTTTTTGCATAATTTTATGTAAAAAACATCACTTTGACTCATAAAACCCCTCAAACGGTAGTGCAAAACAACAAAATTTTGCAAGTTGCAAAAATAACACTTGCAAAATTGAATCATATAATATACAATATATGACATTGAGCCAAAACGCTTGGAGGTTTTATTGATGAACATTCAGAATTTATCCCGTGAGCAGCTTTCCGAAAGGCTTGCCGTTCTCACAGAAGAATATAACTCATATAAGGAAATGGGTCTTACTCTTGATATGTCAAGAGGTAAGCCCGGTGCAGACCAGCTTGAGCTGACAAACGAAATGCTTGACCCTGCTCTCCTCGGCAATTTCAAAGCATCAAACGGCTTTGATGTGCGTAATTACGGTATTCTCGACGGTATCCCCGAGTGCAAAAAGCTTTTTGCTGATATTCTCGGCGTAAAGCCCGAAAATACAATAGTTTTCGGCAACGCAAGCCTTACGATTATGTATGACTACATTGCACAGTGTATGCTTTTCGGCTGCGGTGCAGAGCCCTGGTCAAAGCAGGGCGCAATCAAATTCCTTTGCCCCGTACCCGGTTATGACAGACATTTTTCAATTCTTGAACATTTCGGAATTGAAATGATTAACATTCCCACAGACGAAAACGGCCCCGATATGGATATGATTGACAGCCTTATCACTGACGAAAAGGTCAAGGGTATCATCTGCGTGCCTATGTATTCAAACCCCTCGGGCAACACTTATTCAGACGAAACAGTGCGCCGCTTTGCCGCACTTAAGCCTGCTGCAAAGGATTTCAGAGTCATCTGGGATAACGCATACTGCGTTCATCACGTAAACGGTGAGCACGACAGCCTTATGAATATTTTTGATGCTGCAAAGGAATACGGCAGTGAGGATATGTTCATTGAAGTAACATCAACATCCAAAATCACCTTCCCCGGTGCAGGCGTTGCCGCACTTGCCGCTTCGGATGCAAACATTGCCGCAATAAAGGGCAGAATGACCGTACAGACAATCGGTTACGATAAAATCAACCAGCTCCGTCACGCAAATTATCTTAAGGATTTTGCAGGCGTTGAAGCTCATATGCAGCGTCACGCAGATATTCTTAAACCCAAGTTCGATGCAGTGCTTGATGCATTTGAAGAAAAACTTGCAGACAAGGGTATCGCAGAATGGACAAAGCCCAACGGCGGCTACTTCATCAGCCTTGATGTTTATGAAGGCTGTGCAAAAAGAACGGTTGCTCTTTGCAAGGAGGCGGGCGTTACACTGACAGGTGCAGGCGCAACCTTCCCCTACGGTAAAGACCCCGAAGATAAAAACATCCGCATTGCCCCCACCTTCCCGTCAAGGGACGAACTCTGCAAAGCGGTTGAGATTCTTTGCCTTTGCGTTGAAATTTCCGCAATTGAAAAGATTCTCGGTTAATCAAGTAACCACTATTCCCATTTTTTAAAGAAGCTCTCTGAGCTTACACCCTCGGGTCTGTTATATCTGCCGAGTCCGAAAAGCCAATCGGACTCGACTTTTTTTATTATGTTCACCTTTTCTTCGCAGGTAAAGGTTGCTTTTATGCCGCAGTTTCTCAGTATGCCTGCACTTTCTTTACTGAAACTGCCGAAGGGATAGGCTATGGCAACGGGCACGGCACCCGTATTTTCAATCATCTTCTCTTTCATTTTTAACGCATCCGCCATCAAAAATTCATTGTATTGCTCAAAAGTTTCACTTTTTAATTTTTTAATTCCGTTTCTGCCCTTTGTGTTATTGTGTAAATCATAGGTGTGACTCTGAATATCAATCACGCTACCCTTGCAAAGTTCCTTCACTTCATCCCAATTGAGGTTTGAATATGCAAGATTATGGTCGTTTATACCGCTGTATTTATCGGTAACCGAACCTATAATAAAACAAACTGCAGAAAAGCCGTATTTTTCAAGAAGAGGCAATGCGTAGGTATAAATGGTTTCACAGCCGTCATCAAAGGTTATCATAACCGCTTTTTCGGGCATACTCCCTTTTCCTTCCGAATAATCAAAAAGCTGAGCCAGACTCACCGATGAATAGCCGTTTTCTTTGAGATAAATCAAATCTTTCTCAAACTGCTCAACGGTCAGAACATATTTGCCTGCCTTTGATTTATCTGTCGTAAGCTGATGATACATAACAACAGGCAATCTTTCTCCGCCCTGCACCGACAACACGGGAATAATATTCATTCCCACGGATACAAAAGGTAAAACAGAAAGTAAAGCAACAACAAAAACAGCCAGACCTTTTTTTATTCTGATAACCATAAAGCTCACTCTCTTTCAGTTAATAATATTCCCGTAAAAATATTTTATGTTGCATTTGTCGACGGCGGATTGTATAATTATTGCGAAAGGATGTGCAAGTATGAAAAAAACAATATCTGTTCTCATAGCCACGCTTCTTATGCTTCTTATGTGTGCCTGCGGTGCAAATAACACACCTGCCGAAGATAAAGTACTTTATCCCGAGGCCGCGCAATCGGTTGTTGAACTGGGCAGCGGTAACAAACAGTTCGGATTTACCGCTGTTGACGGTGATGGCATGGAATATAAATTCAACATCAGCTCCGATAAAACATATGTAGGCGAAGCACTTGAAGAACTTGGTCTGCTCGAAGGCAGTGAAGGCGAATTCGGTTTATATGTAAACAAAGTCAACGGCATTTATGCACAGTATGAAGTTACGGGCACTTATTGGGCTTTTTATGTTGACGGTGCATATGCCTCAGCAGGTATTGACCTGACGGAAATCAACGAAAATTCAGCATATGAGATGAAAATTGAACAATAAAAGAAAACTCCCCGGATATCATAAATCAGATATCCGGGGAGTACTTTTGCATTATTTTATTTGCTGCAAGCGCCGCAGGTATCACAACCTGAACAGCCTGTGTTTTCCTTTGCAATGGCAAGCATAAGCTTGATTCTGTTTTCCTGGTTAACCTGAGTTGCACCGGGGTCATAGTCAATGGGAACAATATTTGACTGAGGATACATTTCTTTCAGCTTTCTTATCATACCCTTACCTACAATATGATTGGGCAGACAGCCGAAGGGCTGTGCGCAGACTATGTTGCCGTAGCCCGATTCGATAAGCTCCATCATTTCAGCGGTCAGAAGCCAGCCTTCACCCATTTTACAGCCGGGACCGATGATTTTGGTGCACATTTCTTTGATATGCGCATAAGGTGCGGGTACGGTAAAGTTGCCGTATGCTTTTGCGGCAGAAAGAAGGTTTTTCTCCACCTTTGAAAGATACCACATTGCAATTCTCATTGCAATTTTCTTAAAAGGATTGCCGCCGTAAAGCTTAATGTCTTCAAGTCTGTTATCAACTTTGAAGTTAACAAAGCCCAACAGACCGGGCACCATAACCTCGCAATCCTGACCGAAAAGGAACTCTTCAAGATGGTTATTGGCAAGTGGTGAATATTTAACATAAATTTCGCCGACAACACCAACCTTTGTCTTTTCCGTTTTCTTAACGGGAATTTCGGCAAAGGTTTTTGTTATTTCGGGCAGCCTTTTATTAACTGCAAAGAATGAATAACCCCTGCCCTTCTGCATTTCCGCACTGAGCTTGTCAATCCATTCCTGCACAAGCTTTGCCGCGTCACCCTTGTTGACCTCATAAGGCTCAATCTGATTTTTCAGCAGTGTTATAAGGTCGCCGTAAATAACGGCAGAAAGCATTTTAAGCGCCATTGAAAGCCTGATTTTGAAGCCGCTGTTTTTTTCAAGACCAGAAAGATTAAGTGAAATAACGGGCACCTGAGGATAGCCGGCCTTTTTAAGTGCTTTTCTGAGAAGATGTATGTAGTTTGAAGCTCTGCATCCGCCGCCTGACTGAGTAATCAGCAAAGCGGTTTTATCGGGATTATATTTACCTGTATCAAGTGCATCTATAAGCTGACCGATAACAAGCAGTGCGGGATAGCAGGTGTCGTTATGAACATATTTAAGACCCTTATCGATAACAGCCCTGCCGTCATTCTGCAAAAGCTCTGTTTTATAACCGTACTGGCCGAAAATTTTGATGAACAGCCTGAAGGTGATATCAAGCATATTGGGTGCAAGGATAGTGTAATCCATCATATCCTTGGTAAATTCAACTCTGTCGGTATCTATTTTCTTGCTCATTCCTGCACCTCCTTATCTGCCTGTTGCGGCAAACAGACTTCTGAGTCTGATTTTAACCGCACCGGGATTTGAAATTTCATCAATTTTAATCTGAGTGTAAATCTTACCGTCTTTTTCAAGAATTGTTCTCATTTCGTCGGTTGTAATAGCATCAACACCACATCCGAATGAAACGAGCTGAACAACGTTCAGATCCTTATCGTTTGCCTTGGCAACATATTTTGCCGCCGCATAAAGACGTGAATGGTATGTCCACTGGTTAAGTACGGTTGTGGGGAATTTTTCAACAAGAGGACTTACGCTGTCTTCCGTGATAACCGTTGCACCGCACTCACAGATAAGCTTATCAATACCGTGATTTATTTCTTCATCAAGATGGTAGGGTCTGCCGCAAAGAACGATTACGGGCATATCCTTCTTCTTTGCGTCTGTAAGATATTCCATACCCTTCTTATGAATCTTATCCATAAACGAATAATATTCGGCATATGCTTTTTCTGCGGCTTTTTTGACTTCCTTAAGACTTAATCCGTCAAATTTTGCAGAAAGAATTTCAAAAATCTTCTTTGAGAAATCCTTTGGTCTGTGAAGACCTACATAATCCGCCATAAAGTTAAGCTTTTTGAGGTCGCCAACATTTGAACGGATAACCTCGGGATAATACGCAACAACGGGACAGTTATAGTTGTTATCACCCAGGTTTTCATCAAGATTATAGCTCATACAGGGATAGAAAATATCTTTCACACCCTGCTCCATAAGTGATTCTATATGACCGTGGAGAAGCTTTGCAGGGTAACAAACGGTATCCGAAGGAATTGTATGCTGACCCTTTACATAAAGCTCTCTGGATGATTTCTCAGAAAGCGCGATACCGAAGCCGAGTTCTGTAAAGAACTTATGCCAGAAGGGAAGAAGCTCAAACATATTCAGACCCATAGGCAGACCGATGGTGGGCTTTGTACCTTTAACGGGCTTATACTCAGAAAGAAGCTCACGCTTGTAATCAAACATATTCTCGCCCTTGACTGCGTTTGATTTTGCAATGGGCTTACTGCAACGGTTTCCGCCGATAAAACTTCTGCCGTTTGAGAATGTATTAACGGTCAGACGGCAGTTGTTGCTGCACTTGCCGCAGGTAACAGCTTTAACCTTATGCTCAAAAGCTGCAAGACCCTCGGGAGTAATAATTGTGCTCTTTTCAGGAACTCTTTCCATAGAGTAAAGTGCCGCACCGTATGCACCCATAAGACCGGAAATTGTAGGTCTGACAACATCTCTTCCGATTTCCTGCTCAAAAGCGCGGAGCACGGCATCGTTAAGGAATGTACCGCCCTGAACAACAATGTTCTTGCCAAGTTCATCTGCACTGGCGGCACGGATAACCTTATAAATCGCATTCTTAACAACACTTATCGAAAGACCTGCCGATATATTTTCGATTGATGCGCCGTCCTTCTGTGCCTGCTTAACTGATGAGTTCATAAACACGGTACAGCGTGAACCCAGGTCAACGGGCTTGTCCGCATAAATACCGAGCTTCGAGAATTTTTCAATATCATAACCCCATGCCGCGGCAAAGGTCTGAAGGAAGGAGCCGCAGCCCGATGAGCAAGCCTCATTGAGGAAAATATTATCAATGGCATTATTGCGGATTTTGAAACATTTTATATCCTGACCGCCGATATCAATTATGAAATCAACATCAGGCTTGAATCTTTTTGCGGCAGTGAAATGAGCAACGGTTTCAACAAGACCGATATCAATACCGAATGCGTTTTTGATTATATCTTCACCGTAGCCGGTAACAGCACTTGATGCCACAACCGCATCGGGATGCTCTTTGTAGAAATCATCAAGAAACGCTTTGATAAGTGAAACGGGATCACCGTTGTTTGACATATAGCGGCTCATTACAATTCTGCCGTCTTTATTTATAACTGCAGCCTTTACGGTTGTTGAACCTGCGTCAATTCCTATGTATACCTTTTCGCCGTCTGCGAGAGGACAGTTCTGGTCAACTGAGTTTTTTGCGTGTCTTTCGGAAAATTCCTTATACTCATCCTCGCTTGTGAAAAGAGGCTTTGCACCGAGATACTCACCGCTTTCTTTGGCGTTTCTGATTTTTTCGGTTACTTCTTCCATATCAAGAATTTCGCCGTTTGCGGAATATGCGGCACCCAGAGCAACAAAGTAAAGACCGTTTTCGGGGCATACGCCAGTTACACCAAGACCATTATCAAAAGCCTTGCGAAGCTCCGAAAGGAAATAAAGAGGTCCGCCGAGATAGACAACGTTACCCTCTATTCTTCTGCCCTGAGAAAGGCCGGAAACGGTCTGATTCACAACGGCAGTAAAAATACTTGCGGCAACATCGTTCTTTCTTGCACCCTGATTGAGAAGGGGCTGAATATCGGACTTTGCAAAAACACCGCATCTTGATGCGATTGAATAAATCTTTTCGTGTGTTTCTGCAAGAGTATTCATTTCAAGCGGCTCAACGCCGAGAAGAGATGCCATCTGGTCAATGAAAGCGCCTGTTCCGCCTGCGCAGGAACCGTTCATACGGACCTCAACACCGTTGGTAAAAAAGAGTATCTTTGCATCCTCACCGCCAAGCTCAATAACAGCATCCGTACCCGGAAGAAGTCTTGAAACACTGACTCTGGTTGCATAAACCTCCTGAATGAAATCAAGGCCAAGAGCATTGGCAAAGCCCATACCTGCCGAACCCGAAACGCTAAGGCTTGCCTTCTTGAATTCAGGGTTTTCAGCAATTATCTGCGAAAGCATTTTTGAGCTTTTTTCTGCAATTTTGGAATAATGACGCTCGTATGCTTTGTAAACAATATTATTGTTATCATCGATTGCAACACACTTCAGAGTGGTTGAACCCACATCCATACCTATTCTCATTTTTCTCTCCCGATTTTAAGCTGATTTTTCTTCTGCAAGATTTTCACGCATAAGGCGTTCTACTTCATTATAAAGCTTTTTGTTCGCTTCTTCAACAGTCATATCGTCAACTTTGAACGGTTCTCCGTAACGCACGGTAAGATTCTTACTGCGGAATTTGTAATCACCCGTAAGTCCGAAAGGCACTATGTAAGCATCGGTTTTCTTCGCCATAGAAACGGCACCTGTCTTAAAACGGAGAAGGAAATCGTCTGTCTTGTTACGTGTACCCTCAGGAAAGATACCGATTGCGCCGCCTTCTTTGAGAACTCTCATAGCTGACATTGCACTTGAAAGATCCTTCCTTGAACGGTCAACGGGGATACAGCCCACCGCTCTGAAAAACGGAGCAAGCTTACCTTCAAAATATTCCTTCTTTGCCATATAATGAATAACTCTTTTGGTTGCCATAATTGTAAGACATTGGTCATAAACATGCTTGTGGTTACCTGCAATTACAATCGCAGAATCGCTGGGGATTTTTTCTGCACCGATAATTTTCGGTGAATAAAAAAACTTAAAAAGCGGACGCATAATCGGTGTCAGGAATTTGTATCCGAACTCTCTGTCTTCAGGCTTCTTTACTGCTTTACTCATTATTTTTCTCCTTCTTTTCTAATCTCTGCCACTACTGTATCCATAAGTTTGTTATTTGCCTCTTCAAGATTTTCACCGACTGTCATCGGTTCGAAAAATCTGATTTTTACGTTCTTCTTAAAGGGCTTGTATTTTCCCGTGATAACAAAAGGAACAATCGGTGTTTCCGTATCCCTTGCCATTTTGACGGCACCGAACTTGAACGGCATTATAACATCATCCGTTCTGTTGATTGTACCCTCGGGGAAAATACCGATAAGTTTTTCATCTCTGAGTATTGCCTCTGCGGTTTCGAGTGCCGCCTTATCCTTCTGTCTGCGGTTAACAGGAATTATTCCCAGACTTCCGAAAATAAGCTTAAGCGGTCCTCTCATAAGCTCATCCTTTGCAAGGTAATGAACACAACGCTTTGTTGCACCGGCTACAAGCAGACAATCAAAATAGTTCGTATGGTTGCCTGCAAGAATGACCCTGCCGTTTTCGGGTATATGCTCTTTCCCGATCACCGTAGGTTTGTAAACAGCTTTAAAGAAAGCTGTAAGCGGTCCCCTGACCGCGCGGTAAAATAAAGGTTCTTTCATTTCTTTTGTCCTCCGTTATGTATGTTGGTAATTTTACACAAATTTACGGCTCTGATTTTGACATTAGAGCCCCCCCATCGTGAAAAGGGGCGAAGCCCGTAAGCTTCGCCGCAATCATTATTGAATTAAAAATTTCCCGTTACGCTGTCTTTTTTCACAGCCGTTAATTTGTATTTGCCTGCCATGATTTTATTAAGCGTACTGTATCGGGCACAGTTACGGATGATTTGCTGTTTTACCGACTCGTCAACATCAACTTTCCCCATTACGCGGATGTATTCACTACGGTAATTATTATTTTTCACTACAAATCATTCCTTTCCAATTCAGATTTCAACATTTTGCGTCCGTACTGCAGGCGTTTCCTGACGGTTACGGGAGAGGTGTTTGTGATTTGTGCTATCTCATTTGCATTGTAGCCCTCAATATAATAAAGGTCCAGAACGATTTTATACTTGGCAGGCAGACGCATTATAAGCTCAAAAACGTCTCTGTCGCTGTCGCTTATACCGATTTCGCGAAGCTCGTCAAGATTTTCGGTTGCGTGACGGCTGTTGAAGCGGCACATATTCTTGCTTATATTGGTTGCAACTTTTATAAGCCACGCTTTTTCATGATTATCATCCCTGAAAAGCGGAGCCTTGGTCATATACTTCAAAAAAGTTTCCTGCAAAGCATCTTCTGCATCGTGCTTGTTACACAGAATACTGTAACATATTCTGAAAAGCATCTGACTGTATTTCTCAACAGCATACTCAATATGCCGGAGTTCATCATTATATTGGGGAGTTACTGCCACAACGGTACTCCTTTCAAAAGGCACAAACCTTCCTATATTATAAAACACCGTAAAATGTCGAAATGTGATATTTAATTTGTGAACAATTTGTAAACTTATTTGTCAAGTAATTTGATTTCTCTCTGCAAGTTGTCATTAATAACATTCCAGAGCATATTATTGGCTTCTTCAAGATTTTCGCCTATAGTCACAGGCTCAAAAAATTTGATATGTATTTTCTTTCTGAAGAATCTGTATTTTCCCGTAATAACAAAAGGAACAATTCTTGAATTTGTTACGCTTGCCATTTTGACAGCACCGAATTTAAGCGGCAGAAGCGTACCTGTTTCGTTATTGACTTTACCTTCGGGAAAAATTCCTATAACTTTATCGTCTTCAAGCACTTCAATGGCACTTTGAAGTGCCGCCTTATCTTTCTGACCTCTGTGCACGGGTATGATGCCGAAAGGTGCAAAAAACCATTTGAGAGGCGGCTTCATAAGTTCTGATTTGGCAAGGAAATGAACGCATCTTTTTGTTGCCGCAGCAACAGAAATGCAATCCATAAAATGAGTATGGTTACCTGCAAGAATAATTCTTCCTTCTGCGGGGATATTTTCTTCGCCTTCTATGGTAGGTCTGAAAAGAACTCTGAAAAGAAAATCCAGCGTCCCTCTCATAACCTTATATGTCCTTGGCTCTTTCATTAATATATACGCCTCCGTCATACATTCAGATTGAAATTCCATTTACTAATATTATCACAAAAGAATAAAAGTTACAAGAGTTTTTTATTTTCTGTTGAATCCGGGTGTTTTCTGTGATATAATTATGAATATGGAAAAGAAAAACAACAAACAAATTCTGGAACAGATCAGAGGCGGACTTATTGTTTCCTGCCAAGCCCTGTCAACAGAGCCATTGTATGACAGCTACATAATGAGCAAAATGGCTTATGCCGCATACCTGGGCGGTGCCGTGGGTATAAGAGCAAATACTGTTGTTGACATTCTGGCTATCAGGGAAAGAGTCGACCTTCCGATCATCGGCATTATCAAAGAAGTGTACCCCGACAGCGATGTTTACATCACACCAACAATGAAAGAGGTTGATGCACTTGTTGAAATCGGCTGTGATATCATTGCAGTTGATGCAACAAACAGAACAAGACCAGGCGG
>JAZSHU010000047.1:0-18649 GCA_045533455.1 Acutalibacteraceae bacterium
ACTACGAAAACGCAGGCTTCAATAAGGCACAGCGTAAAGTAATTGCCGAACAAATGGGTGTAACCACCGAAGGCGAAAAGGTTGTATTTATGTATGAGGTAGAAGATGACGATGAAGTAGTTTACTATGATGTATATGACCAATTCAACGGAACAACTTGCCGCTATACCGATTATCGTTTCTGCAAAAACAAAGATGCTTATGACGGGGAAGCCAACGATATGGACAGCGATTACGACGACCTCACTGCGAATGAGAAAGACTTATACCTTTTCGGCAGCGAAGAAGCAAAGTTTTCTTGGGCGGGAACATGGCAATCTGTTGTGGATAACTACAACAACGGACTCAGAGCCGCAGACTATGTGATTGTTGAATAAATATCCGTTCACAGCACCAAAAACGATATGAAAGCACAAAGTTTTAATATAACCTAATAACCAAGGAGGAAATTACAATGAAAAAACTTTTAGCAATCTTACTTGCCGTTGTTATGCTTCTCGCCTTCGCTTCGTGCGGCGGCAAGGATAACGGCGAAACAACAACTGCGGCAAACGGCGAAAACAACGAAACAATCAATGCACAGGATGTTGTTGACAAGGCTCTTGAAGAAGCTGAGGAACATGAATCCTTCAGTCAAGGTGCGGTTGAGGGTTATCTCAAAAAGGCTGTCGGCATCAAATTTGATGACATCAAGCCCGATTGGGAATGGAAACTCAAATCAGACTATTCCGCCTATGCCGACGACCCTGCATCCGGCTACGGTCATGCCGTAATCACCTTCACCAAAGCAGAAGGCGAAGTGACAGATGACGAGTTTGATGCGTGGTATAAAAAGGTGTTTGATGTAACAGCAAAGGCATCGGATGACGGCTATAACATCAGAGGCTATGAGTTCGCAGGCAACGGCGAGGATGCTCTCGGTGAAGTAACTCTCGATGAAGCTCTTGACAGCTGGCTTATGAAAGGCTGGGCATTCAGAGTTGACGGCAAGATTTATGTTGTTTATGTCAGCGATGAATATGATAACAACAAAGACAGCGAGCTTGGCAAGCTGTTCTATTATGACGGTGCAAAGGTTGATATCGGCGCAGGTCTTCAGAAGAGCTTCAGCGACACAATGGATGAAGCAGAAAAATATATGTCCGAAAATGAAGACGAAATCAGAGATGCAATAAACGATTATCTGAATTAAAGGAGGATTTTATTATGTTAACTTGTAAACAGTGCGGCACTCAGGTAGAGGACGGCGTTAAGCATTGCACAAACTGCGGTTCACCCATTGAAGTACCCGCTCAGCAGAACGCACCCATTGATTTATCAGAAAAGTTTAATGAATTAAACAATACTGCCGACACCACAGCGGAATACGATGCACAGGACATCGAAAAGAACAAGGTTATGGCTGTTCTCGCTTACATAATCTTCCTTATTCCACTGCTTGCGGCAAAGGATTCAAAATTTGCCCGCTTCCACACCAATCAGGGACTTGTCCTCTTTATCGGTGCAATTCTCTCGTCCGTAATTGCCGCAATTCCCCTTATCGGTTGGATTATCGCTCCCATTGCAGGTCTTGCAATCACCGTTCTTGCGATTATCGGCATACTCAACGCCCTTAACGGCAGAGCAAAAGAGCTGCCTTTGATCGGAAAATTCAAAATTTTGAAGTGATTAAAAAAGGCTAATTAACAAGTGTCATAACTAATCTCGCAGGCAACATCTTTTCGGTGTTGCCTGCATTTCTCATTTCCGTTTCTTTTTAGTTTTTCCTCTTTGACTGTATGGGCTTTTCATATGCTTTGATTTTTTGAGGATGTTTATTTGTGTTACAAGTTCCTCCTTGGTCAAAGAGTCATATCTAAATTTGTTGACAGTAGATTATAACAAAACCGTTGAAATAATTAAAAATCAAATAATTTATCTTTTGAATACCGTTTCACTTTAAGTGAGGCGGTATTTTTTATAAAAACCGAAAGGAGTAAAAAGATGCCAAGAGAAAGTTTAAAAAACAAAACTCCGTCAGAATTGCGCGAGATAAAAGCAAAGAACGAAGCGAAAATCAAATATCTTGAATCGCAAGAAAAGCAGCTCACACGGAAAGAACGACCTCACAGACTTTGCACCCGTGGAGCAATGCTTGAAAAATATCTTTCTGAATTTACCGATGAATAGGTTGAAACAATTTTAAAAATTGCTTTTCATACCGAAGCAGTTTGCAGAGCGATTGAACATTTCAGAGAGAGCAATGAAAACACCACTTTGTAAAAGTGCGCAATTATACACCGTTGACGGTGCCATTGCGATTTTTTGCAAAAATACTCGGAACACAGTTCCGCTGATTTCATCAGACAAGGGTTTCACCCCTGCGACTTCGTCTACCCCAATTTTTAAAAACAAGGAGCGTGATAAAAATATCTTGTACCCATTTTCAAATATCAATACAGAAGCGGAGTGAAAACAAATCCGCTGTTGCAGGAGCCGCTTACCAAAGCGGCTCCAAACTTTTCTCGGAATATGATAACCGAACTAAAAACTACAGCCGAAAACAAAACGAAGTCATCTATTCCGAAATTCTTCTTTCCCAAAACGCACCCGGAAAATATTACGACAGAGAAACTTTATGGAACTCTGCCGAGAAAGTTGAAACTCAATGGAATTCTCAACTCGCCCGAAAAATTATCATCGCACTTCCGATAGAAATTCCAACCGAACAGTACGCAGAGCTTGTCAGAAGTTATTGCCGTGAGCAATTTGTTTCAAAAGGAATGTGTTGCGATTTCGCCGTTCACGATAAAGGTGACGGCAATCCGCACACACATATTATGCTGACGATGAGAGCGATTGACGAAAACGGAAAGTGGCTACCGAAGTGCAGAAAAGTTTACGAACTCGATGAACACGGCAACCGTATCGGCGAACACCGTGAAGATATTGTTGATTGGAATAAAAGAGAAAATGCAGAGATCTGGCGGCACGCTTGGGAAGAAAAAGTCAACGAATATCTCGATAAAAATAACCGACCCGAAAGAATTGATATGCGTTCTTATGAACGGCAAGGAATTGATATTGTGCCAACCGTTCATCTCGGACCCGCCGCATCGGAAATGGAAAACAGAGGTGAAGTTACGTTTCTCGGCACTCTGAATCGGGACATCGTTAAATTCAACTCTGTGAGAAAACATTTACGAAAAGCACTTGCAGAATTGATAGAATGGATTGAAGAAATCAAAAAAATTCTTTCCGGATTCAAAGAAGAAAAAGAACCGACCATCGCAGATATTCTCATCGACTATTTAAATTCCCGCCAAGAAGCTCACAGCGGTAAAAGCAGATATTATTACAACAAAGATTTGTCGGTTGATCTGAAACAAGTTTCACAGATAGTAACATTTCTTCAGCAACATAACATCACCACCGCAGATTCTTTATGGAAAATGATTGAAGAAGTTTCTACGGTTCAAAGCCGTATCGACACCGCCGAAGAAAAAATCAAAGAACTCAAAAAAGGAATTAAATTCCTCGGCGATTATGCGAAATATAAATCCGTTGCAGACGAATACAGCAAAAAGAAATTCGGCAGAGATAAATTCAAAACCGAACACAGCAAGGAGTTAAATTCTTTCTACCGAGCGAAACGTTGGGTTGATGAAAACCCGAATGGAACAATCAAATCTCTGAAAGCCGAAATCGAAAAACTGCAAACACAAAAAGCCGCCGATGTCACTTTAATTGAAAGCAACTACGGCAGCCTTGAAGAACTCAAACGAGCAAAATATATCATTTCAAAAGTTCTTGCGAATGTAAAATATCAGGAACAAGAACAATCACGGCAGCCCACACAAAAATCAAAACAAGAAATTATTGAATAATGAAAGGAATTAATTTATGAACAACAACATTCGTTTCGATGATAACGGCAACATCGTTGCAAAAAATCCGTTACCAAATGAGTTACCCGATATATCAGTAACATTTCATTCGGGCAAAACCACTTATGTATTTGTTGCTGAGTTTGACGGCGAAAAAAGTTTTACGAAAAAACTTCTCGATAATCTGGAAAAAGAGGTGAAAAATTAACAAATGTGTGATATATTGAAATCAAGCAATCCTGTATTGGCAGACTGTCCGCCTGAACAGGAGGAAAATATGAAAAGACAGTCTGACAAAATCACCGCCTTGTATGAACGTCTTTCAAGAGATGATGAAAATCAAGGCGATAGTAACTCGGTTGTAAATCAAAAGGCGATGCTCGAAAGGTACTCACGAGAAAACGGTTTCACTAATCTTCGTCACTTCACCGACGACGGCTATTCCGGAACAAATTTCAACAGACCCGCTTGGCAGGAGTTAATGTCTCTTGTTGATGAAGGCAAGGTTGATACGATTATCGTTAAAGATATGTCACGTATCGGCAGAAATTATCTCGAAGTCGGAATGTATACGGAAGTCAAATTTCCGAACAACAACATTCGCTTCATTGCTATCAACAACGGTGTTGACAGCGATAATCAGCAGGATAACGATTTCACTCCGTTCCTTAACATAATCAATGAGTTTTATGTTAAGGACACAAGCAAGAAAATCCGTGCCGTTAAGAAAAGCCAAGGTGAAGCGGGAGTACATCTTACAACAAACCCACCATACGGTTTTATGAAGAACCCCGATAATCCTAAGCAATGGATTATTGACGAAGAAGCTGCTCAAGTAGTTAAAAGAATTTTCAATCTTTGTATGGAAGGTTACGGAACGGCTCAGATTGCAAGAATTCTTAAAGAAGACAAAGTTGAAACGCCGTCAAATTATTGGAAAAGAATTGGTCGTAATTATCCTTCGAAACCAACCGCAGACCCTTACGGCTGGGATCCGAAAACAATTTCGGGAATTCTCGAAAAATGTGAATACATCGGTCATACGGTTAATTTCAGAACAAACAAACCTTCCTACAAAACAAAAAAGAAAGTTTTTAATCCGCCTGAAAAGTGGCAGATTTTTGAGAACACACACGAAGCAATCATTGATGAAGAAACCTTTGAAAGAGTGCAAGAACTCAGAAAGAACAAACGCAGACCGACGAAAACTGGTAAAACAAATATGTTTTCGGGAATTGCAAAATGTGCTGATTGCGGCAGTAAAATGTATTACTGCACAATGAACAATTATGAAACACGGCAAGACCATTTTGTTTGCTCATCAGCGAGAAAGAATAGTACGAAAACTTGTGATACTCATTTTATTCGTGCAGTTGTTCTTGAAGAAGGAACACTTCAAAACATTCAACTTGTCTGCTTGTGTGTTTCAGCTTTTGAAGATGAATT
The DNA here is from genome assembly GCA_045533455.1 of Acutalibacteraceae bacterium. Classification (GTDB taxonomy): domain Bacteria; phylum Bacillota; class Clostridia; order Oscillospirales; family Acutalibacteraceae; genus CAG-177. The sequence continues at coordinate 5,313 of JAZSHU010000047.1, forward strand.
CAGAGAATCTCTTGGGGCTTTGAAATCAAGCGAAACAAAGAAAGAACTTGATGTCAAAAGAAAACTGCTTCAAAAGGCAGAAAACCGTTGTTCCGAACTTGACCGATTGTTCAAGCGTGTTTATGAAGACCTTGTAAACGGTAATCTTTCAGAAACAAGATTTAAAATACTTTCTGATGATTACGAAACCGAGCAAGCCGAACTGAAAGAAAAAATCGAGTTGTTAAACAAAGAAATTCAGGAAATTCAAGAAAAGACGGATAACATTGAAAAGTTTATCCGCACAGCAAAAAAATATGTCGGCATTGAAGAACTGACACCTGCTATACTGAACGATATGGTGAAAGCTGTTTATGTTCAAAAACCTGATAAATCATCAGGTAAAAGAGTGCAGAAAGTTATAATCAGTTACAACTATGCAGGCATATTACCAAACGAATTATTAAATAAGTTTTACAGCAGATGCACACAAAAAGAAACAGCATAACCGAAGTTATACCGTTTCAAAAATGCTTATGCTGTTTTATTGGAAGGCGGCTAACCACCGACCCTTTTTCATATTTACTTGCAAAAGTGAAAAGTTTTGGATAGGCTCCGCCTATGACCGACTTTATAATGGGTAAGGGCGAAGCCCTTCATTAAACTATTCACTATTCATTATTAACTATTATCTACATACTCAACAGGTGATATTATGGGATTAAAGCGTCTTGACAAGTTAATAGCACTCAACTGCAATGTTTCACGCAGGGATGCACGAAAGCTCATCAAAGACGGTGCGGTTACACTGAATTCGGCGGTTGTGCTCCGTGCGGAGGAGCTTGTTGACCCCGATGTTGACGATATAGCTGTAAAGGGCTATAACTTTACAGCAAAAGAGCACGTTTATATTATGCTCAACAAGCCGCAGGGTGTTATAAGCGCAACCACAGACCCCAAGAAAAAAACGGTTATCGACATCATCCCCGATTCCCTGAAAAGGCGCAGTCTTTTCCCTGCAGGCAGGCTTGACAGAGATACAACGGGTCTGCTTATCATCACGGATGACGGCGCATTTGCCCATAAAATTATGAGCCCCGCACACCATGTTTATAAAACATATCAGGCGGTTTTATCCTTCCCCATTGACGAAAATGACGTTGCAAAACTTGAAAGCGGTATCACGCTGGGCGACGGCACCGAGTGTCTGCCTGCAAAGGTAAAGCCCGTAACCGTTGACGGTCTGCCTGCCGCCATAATAAAGATAAGGGAAGGCAAATATCATCAGGTCAAAAGAATGTTTCACGCTCTGGGCAACAATGTTGAGCAGCTCCGCAGACTGCAGATCGGCTCGCTGAAGCTTGACACATCCCTCCCCGAAGGAGATTGCAGAGAGCTGACCGAAGAAGAGCTTGAGCTTGTTTTCATTGATGAAGAATATTTTTAAAATGATGTATGCTTACGCATATGATGAATGATGTATTCCTTCGGAATATGATGTGTTGCTTTGCAACATTAAGGATAGGCTCCGCCTATGACCGATTGTACAAATGGGTACGGGCAACGCCCGTCCTTAACTATTCACTTTTCATTATTCACTATTCACTTAATAAAAATAACACATCATCGCACCCCTTTTTGCATAGGTTTATAGAAAATCATGTTTAAAAGGAGCGATGGTGTGTTTGTCGTTTTAAGGGTCAATTCTCCGCCCAAAGGAATATTTGCGAGAACAAAAATGAAAAAAGCAGTAACCGATGCACGTATTCAGACCGTAAGCACAGAAAACGGTCTGCCTTTTTATATACTGGATGTGCCCGAGGGTATGACCCACTCGATGTGGGAAATCGCCGAAAAGAAATGCGGCAGATACGCTTCACGGATTGTTGCGCCCCGAAGCATTGCACTGCCCGACACGGGTAAACTGCGCAGATTCGTGCCCTGCTCAATGCCATCTCTGCTTACCTTCAACACGGCGGTAAATACTCTGAAAAATGCGAAAATCTCCCCTGATTCAATCAGTATCACCGTCAGCGATTTCAATGCCCGTCAGGCATCGGAGCTTTGCCGCATTCTGCCCTTTGCATCCCTCATAAGGGTCATCACCGCCTACCCCGAAAGGTATGCCGCACCTTGCGAAAAAGCCTTCAGGGATTACGGTGCGTCGGTGGTTCTTCGCTCCTGCTACGAACCTTCACCCAAGCCCGATATCATTATCTGCTGTGACGGCAGGCTTTCACCCTGTGCGGAAAATGTGGCGGTTTTCAGCCACAAAAGCAAAACCTTCGGCAAGCTTCATTTCAAGGGAAGCGGCACCGACCTGGGTAACGCTCACCGCACGCTTATCCCCGACAGCATCGATTCCGTTGATTTTACGGGTGCGGTGACGGAGCTTTGCGGCGGCAGTGAATACAAAAAATCTCTGTTTCGGGAAATTGATATAAGCTGTAAAAGATGTGAAAATCGTACACCTGCACATTGCCTTAAATGTTACAGCGAATTAAAAGTGAACAGTAAATAGTTTCGGATAAGCTCCGCCTATGACCGATTATATAATGGGTAAGGGCGAACCCCTTCCTTCACTTTGAACTTTGAACTTTGAACTTATCATTTTACAAGGCAAGCTGTAACCAATGTAACCAATTTGTAATCAAGTAAGAACTTGACATTATTATATATATATATTATAATATAGCGGATAATAAAAACCTGAAATATATTTCAGATTAAAGGAGATATACAAAATGGCAAAACAGACAGTTCTCACCCGTGAAGATTATAACAGTCTGAGCGAAAAACTCAACCTTCTCAAAACCGAAGGTCGAGATGATATTGCAGAAAAAATCAAAGAAGCCCGTTCACACGGCGACCTTTCGGAAAACGCAGAATACGATGAGGCGATGAACGAACAGGCTAAAATGGAAGCCGAAATCGCAAAGCTTGAAGCAGAGCTCCGCAACGCAACAATCCTTGACGAAGAAGAGCTTTCAACCGAAGCTGTCAGCGTAGGTGCAAAGGTTAAGCTTGAAGACCTTGACCTTGACGATGACGACGAAGAAAAATTTGTTGAATACAAAATCCTCGGCAAGAGCGACCTTGCAAACGGCATCATCTCAGACCTTTCACCCGTCGGCTCAGCTCTCATCGGCAAAAAGGTTGGCGAAATCGCTCAGGCTCAGACTCCCTCGGGCGCAGTTATCAACCTCAAGGTTATTGCAATTTCAAAATAAAATTAAAAATATGCGGCGATGGGTTTCGGGGGATTTCTCCCCTCCTGTCGCTTTTTAACAGAAGGGAATAAAAAAATGGCAGAAGAAAAGATTGTTAACGCTGCTCCCGAAGAAGAGCAGGTTCAGGACACCAACGAGCTCAGACAAATCAGAGTTGATAAGCTTGAAGCCCTTCAGGCAGCAGGCAATGACCCCTTTCAGATTACACTTGCAGAGCAGTCAATCCATAACGCTGAAATAGTTGAGCGTTTCGAAGAGCTTGAAAATTCAGACGTTTCAATCTGCGGACGTATGATGAGCCGCCGTGATATGGGTAAGGCTAACTTCATTGATATCCGTGACAGAAGCGGCAGAATGCAGGTTTATGTTAAGATTGACGAAATCGGCGAAGAAAACTTTGCTGAGTTCAAGAAGTGGGATATCGGCGATATCGTTGAGGTAAAGGGCTTTGTATTCAGAACAAGAAGAGGCGAAGTTTCAGTTCACGCAAAAGAAATCAAGCTTCTCACAAAGTCACTTCTCCCCCTGCCCGAGAAGTTCCACGGTCTTACAAACACAGATACACGTTACAGAAGACGTTATCTTGACCTTATTATGAACCCCGATGTAAAGGATACTTTCATCAAGCGTTCACTTATCCTCAGAGAAATCAGAAATTATCTTGATTCACAGGGCTTCCTTGAGGCTGAAACACCCATTCTTGTTTCAAACGCAGGCGGTGCCGCCGCAAGACCCTTTGAAACTCACCACAACGCTCTCAACGAGGATTTCAAGCTGAGAATTTCACTTGAGCTTTACCTCAAGCGTCTTATCGTAGGCGGTATGGAAAAGGTTTATGAAATCGGCAGAGTTTTCAGAAATGAAGGCGTTGACACCCGTCACAACCCCGAATTCACCCTTATGGTGCTTTATCAGGCTTACACCGACTACAACGGTATGATGGACCTTACCGAAAATCTTTACCGTCACGTTGCTCAGGCTGTTCTGGGTACAACAACCATCACCTTCAACGGTGTTGAAATGGATCTGGGCAAGCCCTTCGAGCGTATCACAATGGTTGACGCTGTCAAGAAGTATGCAGGCATTGACTGGAACGAGGTTGAAACCCTTGAGGATGCAAGAGCACTTGCAGACAAGCATCACATCGAATACGAAAAGAGACACGGCAAGGGCGATATCCTTGCAATGTTCTTTGAAGAATACGCAGAGGAGCATCTCATTCAGCCCACATTCGTTATGGACCACCCCATTGAGATTTCTCCCCTTACAAAGAAAAAGCCCTCAGACCCCAACTATGTTGAGCGTTTTGAGTTCTTTATGAACGGCTGGGAAATGGCAAACGCTTATTCAGAGCTTAACGACCCCATCGACCAGAGAGAACGCTTCAAGGCTCAGGAAGCACTCCTCGCTCAGGGCGACGACGAGGCAAACACCACAGACGAAGACTTCCTTATGGCACTTGAATACGGTATGCCCCCCACAGGCGGTATCGGCTTCGGTATCGACAGAATGTGTATGCTCCTTACCGATTCACAGGCAATCCGTGACGTGCTTCTGTTCCCCACAATGAAGTCAATCGACTGATATGAAAATTTCAGTTGCACTTGCGGCTTATAAGGGTCAGCAATATATCACCGAGCAGTTGGAATCCATCCTTCCTCAGCTTGGCGAAAACGACGAAATAATCGTTTCCGACGATTACCCTCAGGGTCTTACCCGTGAGGCGGTAATGAATATTGCAAACCGTGACAAAAGAGTGAAATATATTGAAGGCGAAGGCAAGGGCGTTGTCAGGAATTTTGAAAATGCCCTTAAAGCCTGCATGGGCGACGTTATCTTTCTGTGCGACCAGGACGATGTATGGCAGCCCGATAAAGTGAGCAGTGTTATGGCGGAAATCATAAACGGCGCAGACCTTGTGCTTCACGATGCCGCCGTAACCGATGCACATCTTAACATCACAGAGCCTTCATTCTTTGCCGTTCACGGCTCAAACGCCGATTTTAAACACAATCTTATCCGCAACAGCTTTGTGGGCTGCTGTATGGCATTCACAAGGCGGGTTATGACGGACACGCTCCCTTTCCCCGAGGGGCTGCCCATGCATGACTGGTGGATTGCACTTGCCGCAATAAAAACAGGTTACAAAACCGTGCTTCTCAACAAGCCCCTTATTCTGTGGCGCAGGCACGGCGATAACGTAACCGGCGGCAAAACAAGTGCGGTGCAGAAAATCAGATGGCGTCTGAAAATGATTTCGTCATTGGCGAAAATAAAATAGTTTCCAAAATGTGCCTTGGAAAGGAATATAGCAAATGGATAAAACCGTAACAGGTTGTATTGTGACTTACAATAACATTGCCACCATCGACAATGCCGTAAGCTCACTTTTAAAATACACTCAGGCTCCCTTCCGCCTTTATGTGGTTGACAACGGCTCAACCGACGGAACAATCGAGCTGATTGAAAAGAATTACCCTCAGGTTACTCTGATTAAAAGCGGCGGTAACATCGGCTTCGGTGCAGGTCATAATCTGATTCTGGACAGGCTGGATTCCGATTACCACGTTATCATCAACCCCGACATTATCGTAAGGGATGATGTTATTTCAAAGCTTTGTGCTTTTCTTGACGAAAATGAAGATATCGGAATGGCATCGCCTGAAATCCGTTTCCCCGACGGAAGACTTCAGATTCTGGGCAAAAAAGCCCCCTGCCTCAGATATCTTGTTGCAAGCAGAATGAGAGGCGACGGCGAGCCCTCAAAGCTTCTGCGTGAATACGCAATGCTTGACCGTGACCTTTCAGTGCCCGTTGACATTGAGAACGCAACAGGCTGCTTTATGTTCATAAGAACAGAGCTTTTCAAAAAGCTGGGCGGCTTTGACAAGCGTTATTTTATGTATTTTGAGGACAGCGACCTTACCAGAAGCGTAAACCTTGAAGCAAGAACAGTCTATTGCCCTGCGGCAACGGTTTACCACGAGTGGGGCAGAGAATCCAAAAAGAATTTCAAGCTTAAACTTGTTCAGATTAACTCCATGCTCAATTATTTTGCAAAATGGGGTCTGAAAATATAAGGGGATGACAAATCCTATGAAATACCTGAAAAATTTTTATAAGTACAGATATCTTCTTTACGAAATAGTCCGTAAGAACATAAAGCTGCAATACAGAAATTCCGTTCTCGGCATTTTCTGGACTTTTCTGCAGCCTCTTCTGACAACAATCGTTCTTGTGCTTGTTTTCGGAGGAATTTTCGGCAGAAAAGATGCTTCAATGGTCAACTACCCCATCTATCTGCTTTGCGGACGCCTTATCTATGAATTTTTCACCCAATCAACAAAAAGGGCAATGCGCTCCATAAGACTCAGTGCATCGGTTATAAAAAAGGTGTATGTACCAAAGTACATTTACCCTCTTTCAAATGTTATTGCCAATTTTGTAACCTTCCTGATTTCTCTGCTGGTGCTTGCCTGCTTTATAATTTATTTCTACTTCTTCTCCGCAGAACAGCCCCATATCACACCCTATATTTTCCTTGCGGTTGTGCCCATTGCAATTCTGCTTGTGCTTTGCGTGGGTGTGGGTCTTATTCTCAGCACAATGGAAGTCTTTTTCAAGGATGTTGAATATCTTTATGAGGTATTCTGTATGCTCCTTTTCTATATGACTCCCATATTCTACAAGGTTGAACAGCTTAACATTTCAAGCAACATCATCAGGATGGCGCTTATGGCAAATCCCCTTTATTCCATTACGGAAATGTTCCGAAGCTGTGTGCTTTTCGGCGAGATGTTCAACATCAACCACCTGCTTTATTCCCTTGCATTCAGCCTTATCTGCGTTGTTGCGGGTATGTGGATGTTCTATAAAAAGCAGGATAAGTTTATTCTCCACATTTAAAGGGAGGCGGTTTTATGGCTAAACCCGCTATTACGGTAAGCAATATGAGTATGATGTTCAACCTTAATCAGGAAAAGGTTGATAATCTTAAAGAATACTTTATCAAGCTTGTTACAAGAAAGCTTCATTTCACCGAATTCTGGGCGCTGAACGATATTTCATTCACCGTTGAAAAAGGTGACAGAGTGGGCGTTCTCGGCTTTAACGGCGCAGGCAAATCCACTTTGCTGAAAGTTATTGCAGGTGTGCTCAAGCCCACCAAAGGCAGTGTTTCAGTCAACGGTGTCATCGCACCCATGCTTGAACTGGGCGCAGGCTTTGATATGAATTATTCAGGCAAAGAAAATATCTTTCTTTACGGCGCAACAATGGGCTATTCAAGAAAGTTCATTGAAGAAAAATATGACCAGATCGTTGAATTTTCGGAGCTTGGCGATTTTATCAACGTTCCCGTGAAAAACTATTCATCGGGTATGCGTGCAAGGCTGGGCTTTGCAATCGCAACTGCGGTTGAACCCGAAATCCTTATTCTTGACGAGGTTCTCTCCGTAGGCGATGCCAAATTCAGAAAAAAGAGCGAGGCAAAAATCCGCTCAATGTTCGACAAAGGAATAACCGTGCTTTTTGTTTCACACAGCGTTGAGCAGGTGCTCAACATCTGCAACAAGGCGATTATCCTTGAAAAGGGCAAGCTTATTGCACAGGGTGATGCAAAAGAAATCTGTGCCAAGTACAACGAAATGATAAAAAAATAAAAAGGAAAGGGTCGGTATATATGGTTTTTGCAGCGGTTTTTGCAGGCGGTATCGGCAGCCGTATGGGCAATTCCGATACTCCCAAGCAGTATCTTGAACTGGGTACAAAACCCGTTATTATCCACACAATCGAAAAGTTTTTTATCAGTGACAGAATTGACGAAATTCTTGTTCTCTGCCCCAAAGCCTGGGTTGCGCATACAAACACGCTGATTAAAAAGCACCTGCCCGAAGGCAAAAAAGTAACCGTTATTGCAGGCGGTGCCACAAGAAACGGCACTCTCGAAAACGCCATTGCATACATCGAAGAAAACTACGAAACAGACGAAGAAACCGTTATTGTTACCCACGATGCGGTGCGCCCCTTCCTTACACACAGAATTATAGAAGAAAATGTTGATGCCGCAATAAAATACGGTGCCTGCGATACCGTAATCCCCGCAACGGATACCATCGTTGAAAGCGCCGACGGCAAAATGATTACCTCAATCCCCGACAGAACAAGAATGTTCCAGGGTCAGACTCCCCAGTCCTTCCGCCTTAAGGAGCTTGAACGGGTTCTTGCTTCGCTTACGGAAGACGAAAAGGCAATTCTTACGGATGCCTGCAAGATTTTCTCAATCAAAAACAAAGATGTTTATATGGTTGAGGGTGAAGTTTTCAACATCAAAATCACCTATCCCTATGATTTGAAGGTTGCTCACACCCTCCTGAAAGGCAAGGATTCAGATGATTAATTCAGTTTACAGATTAATCGCCCCCGGCATGATTGAAGTTGCCTGCACACAGCCCGATATAAAGGACAGCGTTATTCTCCGCCCCCTTTACCTTTCAATCTGCAAGGCGGACCAGCGCTATTATCAGGGCAACAGAAGCCGTGAAGCCCTTAAGGCAAAGCTGCCTATGGCACTTATCCACGAGTGCGTTGCAAAGGTTGTTTATGACCCCACAGGCAATTTCAGGGTTGGTGAAGTTGTAGTCCCCGTGCCCAATATTCCCACGGAAAAAGACGATATTGTGGCGGAAAATTATCTGCCCTCAAGTCACTTCTGTTCAAGCGGATACGACGGTTTTCTCAGGGATTATATCGATATGCCTGCGGACCATCTTGTGCGTGTGCCCGAAAACGTTGACCTGAGAGTTGCATCTTTCAGCGAGCTTATCAGCGTCTGCGTTCATGCCGTGGCACGCTTTGAGAAGTTTGCCCACAGAAGAAAAGATTCAATCGGCATCTGGGGTGACGGAAACGTAGGCTTCATAACCGCACTTGTTCTCAAAGCCCTTTACCCCGACACAAAGCTCTATGTTTTCGGCACGGTTTACGATAAGCTTGCCTATTTCTCGTTTGCAGACGGCGCATATCACGTTGACCACGTTCCCGAAGGGCTTAAAATTGACCACGCATTTGAATGTGTAGGCGGCGAAGGTTCACGCTTTGCCATTGCACAGATTATTGATATGATTAACCCCGAAGGCTCAATCGGTCTTATGGGCGTAAGCGAAAGATTTGTTGATATCAACACAAGAATGGTGCTTGAAAAGGGTCTTTCACTTTTCGGTTCAAGCCGCAGCGGCGTTGAGGATTTTCAGCGTACAATGGATTTGCTTGCCGAGCACCCCGATATTGCCGCTTACCTTGAAAATATTATCGGCAGTGTAATCAACATCAGAACGGTATCGGATATTCACGGCGCATTTGCTCAGGATATCAGCCGTCATTTCGGCAAAACCGTTTTAAAGTGGGATAAATAAAATGAAAATTTCTGTTATCGTACCCGCATATAACAGCGAAAATTTCATAAGTGAAACTCTTGACTGTCTGCTGAGCCAAAGCCTTAAGGACATACAGATTGTTGTTGTTGACGACGGCTCAACAGACGGTACAGGCAAAATAATAAAGGATTATGCCCAAAAGCATCCTTGCATTCTGCCTGTTTTTCAGGAGAATGCAGGTGTATCCGCCGCAAGAAACAAAGGCATTGACTGTGCCGAGGGAGAGTATATTCTCTTTCTGGACAGTGACGATTTATTGAGTGAAAACGCTCTCAAAGAATTGTGCAAAGCCCTTGATGAAACGCAGGCGGATATTGCTGTTTGCAGGGTTGAACGCTTCGGTGACGGCTGTGCATCAAACCCCGTTGCAGACTCCCTTGCAAGGGATAAACACATCGAATGCTACGATAAACGGCTTCTTTGGAATTTCCTCGTCAGCAACAAATGCTACCGCACGAAAACCCTTAAAGAAAGCGGTGTCCGTTTCCCTAAAATGGGCTACAGCGAGGACGGTGCCTTCTTTATGGAGTTTATCCACACCGCAAAGCCCGAAATCACGGGTGCCGAAAATGCACTTTTCAGATACCGCAGGCATTCAGGCTCCGTAACGCACAAGGTGAATCCTCAGCTTCTCGGGGATTTTGCAAAATCAATGGATATGATTTATGATTGTGCGGATAAGAATTTTAACGGCACTGAGGCTGAAAAGCAGGATTACCTGCAAGAAATTCTTTATAAGAATTATTCTGCGCTGATAAACGAATTTTACCGCCTTCTTTGGGTTTCAGAGGGTGATGACGCTCTTATCTGTATGAAAGAAAGAATTGCTTTTCTCGAAACCAAAATGAGCGAAAACACCAAGAAAAAATGCAGACTTCTCATTAAAGATATGGGCGAGCTTGTTTTCAGCAAGGGTGAAATTGCAGAAAATCCCCTTATAAGCGTTGTTGCAAAAAATCCCGACGATGCCTTTATAAATTCGGTTTATGCCCAGTCAATGCCACTTTTTGAATTCATCTGCACCTGCAACGCGCCCAAAAAAGAAAATGCGGTTGCAGTACCCGAAAAAAATTTCAGAAAAAACGCAGTCAAGTCGGCAAAAGGTAAAATTATTCTGAAATTCAAGGGTAATGAAAGCCTTGACAGCAGACTTTTCAAAGTTGTTGCACTGCTTAAAAATTCGCCCAAAACAGGATTTCTGCCCGATTTCCTCATCGTTTTCGGTGCAAAAATTCTTTTGAAAATAAAAAAGTAACGGAGAATCATCTTGAAAAAGCTTTTTTATTCGTTGTACGCCCTTTTCTTCAATCTGTGCAGAATTCTGCCCGTTAAGGAAAACAGAATTGCTTTTGTTGCTCCTCATAACGGCGGCGATAAGGATTCGCTGGGAATTCTGCGCTCATACGTTGAAGCAAAAGGCGGCTGTGAAATAATCACAATAACCACAAGGGATTTAAGGCTCGACACCTCGGGCATCAAAGCCCTTGCCGCATCCTGCCTTAAAGCGGCGGGATTTTTCACCGTGAAGGCAAAGGCGCTTGCCACATCAAAATACGTTTTTCTCAACGATAATTTTATGCCTATGGCATCCCTGAAATTCAGCAAAAAAGCGGTTGTGACCCAGCTCTGGCACGCAGAGGGTGCTTTCAAGAAATTCGGTCTTTCCGCACCGCTGACGGATGAAGTGCGAAGCCGTGAAAAGAAATGCTCACAGAATCTTACATATGTAATCTGCACTTCAAAAAATGTTGTGCCCGTTTATGCCGAGGCTTTCGGCGTTGACGAGAGCAAAGTGCTGCCTCTCGGTGCACCGAGAATTGATACATTGCTCGCAAAAAAAGATACAGATATAATCCGCAGTGAATTTGATAAAGCTCATCCCGAATGCAAGGGCAAAAAGCTGATTCTTTATGCGCCCACCTTCCGTGACGACCCCGAAACGGATAAAAGCATTGTGAACAACATTGATATTGACCTTTTCCGCCGTGAGCTGGGCGATGAATATGCCCTTCTTGTGAAGCTTCATCCTCAGATTCACTCTGCAGACCCCGTCAGCGGCACCGTGGATGTCACAGGCGGCGACATAAACGAGCTGACCCTTATCAGCGATATTCTTGTTACGGATTATTCTTCGGTCTGTATGGATTTTGCACTTTTGGACAAGCCCTGCGTTTTCTTTGCTTTTGACCTTGAAGAATACGAAAAAGAGCGTTCGTTCTATTATGACTACGAATCCTATGTGCCCGGCAGGGTTGCAAGGAATTTCGGCGAAGTTGTTGACGCAATAAAAAATCCCCGAAACGACGGTGAAAAGCTCCGCCGATTCAGAGATTTTAACTTCGATTTTGTTGATTGCAATAACACAAAAAGAATATACGAAAGGGTTATTTCAGGCTCTTCTCAATAAGTGCCGCTACCCTTTCGGCGGATTTGCCGTCGCAGGCTTCCATCTGCTCACCGATGAATTTTCTGATTTTATCGGCGGGCGGATTTTCTTTTGTCTGCCTTACGGTTTCAAGGAGCTTTCCGCTTTCCGTCACAAGCTCACCCGGTAAATCCTCGGGGAATTTAAGATAAAATCCCCTCTCATAATCCTTATAATCGGGGCAATAGAACACCGAAGGCACGGAAAGCAGGCAGGCATCATAAATAACCGAGGAATAATCGGTTATAATAACATCACTTACCGCCGTCAGGTCAAGGGTTGAGTCCTCCGTCAGGTCAATGATGTTGGGGTAATCCTTATCCGTCAGGCTGTAATCCATAACGGGGTGCCGTCTGATAACAAAAATTTCGTCATCGCTCAGAGCGTTGCTCAGTGCCGACCAATCGATTTTCGGGTCATACACCGCCCTTTCACCGTTATTTTCACGGAATGTGGGGCAATAGAGATAAATCCGTTTACCCGTAAATTCAGGATGCTTTTTCAGCATGTTTTCACGCATTTTTTCTTTTTCGGTAAAAAGTCTGTCCGTTCTGGGAAGACCCAGAGGCAGGCAGATATCTTCGCTTATGCCGAATGCACCTGCATAAAATTTTCTGCATTTCTCTGATGTAACAACCGCCGCAGTGTACTGAGAATGAAGTGACTTTTCCTCTGCTTCACTGCGGGTTGAGGGTGCATCAAGGCCGAACTTTTTGAACGCACCGCAGGCGTGCCATATCTGAATAAGGCTCTGACCCTTGCGAAGCTTCACCGCACTCATATAGCGCACATAGTCATCGGTAACGATAACACGGCTTGTAAGCAGATAAAAATAGGCAAGGGGCTTTATTTTTAATGAATGAGGCAGTTTATGTGCAAAAATAACCTTTTTGCAGTCAAGGGCATCGTAAACCGCCTTTGCGTTATCGGCAAGTGTGCCGTCGGCACGGATTGTATAAAACAGAACAGCATTCCGAAGTGGCAGGCATCGGCAGATAAAACACCACACACGGTTAAGAAAAACCAATATGCTGCGCCTGACACGGGGACTTATTATTTTTTTGAGAAGTGATTTCATCAATACACGTCCTTCAATATTATAGCAGAGTGAAATGATTCGAACTAAATACGCCGTAAAGGTCGGATTTCCGACCCATCGAAGCGTTTTTTTCTTCGCCATACGACAGTATGCCTTCAGAAAAGAAACACTCCGCTGAATCAAAACTGCGACCTTTTCGGTGCTTCGCAGTTTTGAAAGAGCAGATTTTT
>JAZSHU010000022.1:0-17456 GCA_045533455.1 Acutalibacteraceae bacterium
GGGAATGAATAATAGAAAGGTGCAACCGCTGAAATTGCATCGTAGCCGAGTGCTTCTGCGGTTTTTGCCATATCGATTGCTGCATCTGTTGAAATCGCACCGCAATGAGCAATCATGGGAACTTTATCGCCTGCGGCTTCTTTAACAATGCGGAAAACTTCTTTTCTTTCTTCAGCGGTCATAACCATGCTTTCACCTGTGCTGCCGCCTACATAGAAACCGTTGATGCCTTTTTCAAGGTTGAATTCAACAAGCTTTTTGAGAGATGCTTCGTTGATTGTGTAGTCATCTTTAAAAGGAGTAAGAAGAGCTGTAAAAATACCTTTCATTTTGTTTGACCTCCGATATTATTCATAAATGGGGTAACGCTGACAAATCTCGTTAACACCCTGCTTGATTTTTTCTGCGCTGTTTTCAAAATCTGTTGCACAAAGATAAATAAACTCTGCAATCTTGTCCATATCTTCTTCGTTAAGACCTCTTGATGTAACCGCAGCAGTGCCGAGTCTGATACCGCTTGTTACGAAGGGCTTCTCGGGGTCGTTGGGGATTGCGTTCTTGTTTGCGGTGATATATACTTCGTCAAGTCTGTGTTCAAGTTCCTTGCCCGTAATACCCATTGAACGAAGGTCAACAAGCATAAGGTGGTTGTCCGTGCCGCCCGAAACAAGGTCGATACCTCTTGAAAGAAGTCCCTTTGCAAGTGCGGCGGCATTCTTCACGATGTTTTCCTGATATGTTTTGAATGAGGGGTCAAGCGCTTCGCCGAAGCAAACTGCCTTTGCGGCAATGATGTGCATGAGAGGACCGCCCTGATTGCCGGGGAAGATTGCTTTGTTGATAGCGGGAGCAAGCTCTGCTGTTGAAAGGATAAGACCGCCTCTGGGACCTCTGAGGGTCTTGTGAGTTGTTGTTGTAACGATATCTGCATAGGGTACGGGTGAGGGATGGAGACCTGCGGCAACAAGACCTGCAATGTGAGCCATATCAACCATAAAGTATGCACCCACTGATTTTGCGATTTTGCCGATACGCTCAAAGTCGATAACTCTGGGGTATGCGGAAGCACCTGCAACGATAAGCTTGGGCTTTACTTCGTTTGCGGTCTTTTCAAGCTCGTCGTAGTCGATGAAGCCGTTGTCGTTTACGCCGTAGGGAACAAATTTATAAAGCTTGCCGCTGGCGTTAACAGGTGAGCCGTGAGTGAGGTGTCCGCCGTGGGCAAGATTCATACCCATAACAACATCGCCGGGTTCAAGGATAGCAGCGTAAGCCGCCATATTTGCCTGAGCACCCGAATGGGGCTGAACGTTTGCAGCCTCGGCACCGAAAAGCTTCTTTGCTCTTTCGATAGCAATGTTTTCAACTATGTCAACACATTCACAGCCGCCGTAGTATCTTTTTGAAGGATAGCCTTCGGCATATTTATTTGTGAGAACGCTGCCCATTGCAGCCATAACTGCAGGGGATACGATGTTTTCGGAAGCAATAAGTTCAAGATTTCTTCTCTGTCTGTTAAGCTCTGCCTGCATCGCAAGGCCTACTTCTTCGTCGGCTTTGATTACGTGAGCGATGGTATCAATGTAATCCGGAAACATAAAAACACCTCGTATTTGTAATATTTTTCACAGTAATGATAATAACATAAAAGTCAAATCTGTGTCAAATCGCATTGTTAACAAAAAATACTTGTATTATTTTAATAAATAGGTTATACTGTATGATAACAAATTTAAGGAGTTGGACCAATGGATCCCATTAAAGTTGATTTTTCCAAGAAAAACAGCGGTAAAAAGGAGATAGTTATACCTCCCGAAAAGGCTGTTCTCAAAACCGTTATCAGCATACTCTGCACCCTTGCTTTTGCAGCGGTTGCATTTTATGTTATGATGCCCGCAATCAATGTCAAGGCTTATGATTTCTACCTTTATCTCGGTATGGTTGCCGCTTCATATGTTGTATTCAACGGACTTTTGGCAAATGTTATGGCAAAACCCGAATACATTCCCTATGTCAAAAAGCACGCAATAGTACCCGGTATAATCATCGGTATACTTGTTGTTGCGGCAGGCATCGGCTACGTTGTATCAAGCGAATTTTTCAGAGCATCAAGTTACAGCGAAATTATTGATGTAAGAACAGACAGTAATTTCTCCGAAGAAATTCCCGAAGAGGATGCAGGCAGCTTCAGCGTTATTCCCAAGCTTGACGAAGACGCAGCCGCACAGCTTGCAACCAGAGCACTGGGTGTTCTTGAAGAAAAGGGCTATGTTTCGCAGTTTGCAGTTTATCCCCAGTATACCCAGATTAACTATAAGGATACTCCCGTAAGAGTTGCTCCTCTCAAATACGATAACATTATCAAGTGGTTTACCAACACAAAGAACGGTCTGCCCGGTTACGTTATCATCGATATGGCTAACGAATCAACTCAGTTTGTTGAGGTTGAAAACGGTATCAAATATTCACCTGCCGAGCATTTCAACAAGCTCCTCAAACGCCACCTTCGTTTTGAATATCCCACATATATGTTTGCTGAGGCAACATTTGAAATCGACGACGAAGGCAATCCCTACTGGATTTGCGCACGCCTTGACAAGACCATCGGTCTTTTCGGCGGTACGGATGTTATCGGTGCGGTTGTTGTAAAGGCAGACAGCGCAACAGGTGAAAGTGCATATTACTCAATTGAAGAAATAAAGAACGAAGCATCACTTCAGTGGCTTGACAGAATTTACGATTCAGACCTTCTTGTTCAGCAGTATAATTTCTACGGCAAGTATCAGGACGGCTTCTGGAACTCAATTCTCGGCCAGAAGGGTGTTATCACCACAACCGCAAACTACAACTACCTTGCAAAAGACGATGATGTATGGATGTATACAGGTGTTACCTCCGTTACATCAGACCAGTCAATTACAGGCTTTGTTCTTGTAAACCAGAGAACAAAGGAAGCTGTTTATTACAGAGTTACAGGCGGTACCGAGTATTCGGCACAGCAGGCAGCAGAAGGCCGCGTTAAGGACCTTGGTTACAGCGCAACCTTCCCTCTGCTTCTCAATATCGGCGGCGAGCCCACCTACTTTATGTCACTCAAAGACCCCACCAACAACATCGTTCAGCAGTATGCACTGATTAACGTTGCACAGTATAACAACAACAAGATGGGTGCTACGGGCACAGACCTTTCAAAGTGCCTTGCAAGCTATGTAGCCGCACTTGAAGAAAGCGGCATCAAGGTTGATATCGACCCCAGTCAGGTTGTTGACCCCGTTAACCCCGAAAAGCCTGCTGACGAGCCTGTTGTTGAAAAGCTTACCGCAACAGGTGCAATCACCGAAATCAGAACAGCTGTTAAGGGCGGCGACAGCTACTATTATATCAAGCTTGATTCCAATGCGGCTTACTTCTCAATCACCGCTGCAAAGGATGAAACCGTTGTTATTCTCAACAAGGGCGACAGCGTAACAATCACCTACGATGGTGAGGGTGCAATCATTGCCGCTGACTCAATTAAAATCAACTAAACGACATTGTCAGCCGCAAAATTCTGCGGCTGACTTTTTTAAGGTGAAATTATGGAATTTTACGAAAACAAACAGGAACCCGAAAAGGCGGTGCTTATTGCCGTTGATACGGGTGAATATGACTGTGAGGTATCCCTTGACGAGCTTGAGGAGCTTGCCAAAACCGCAGGCGCCGAGGTTGTGGGCAGACTGTGGCAGAAAAGGGATAAGCCCGACAACGCACTGTTTCTCGGCTCGGGCAGATTGGAAGAATTGGGTGAATTCTGCGAAAACAACGAAATTGACCTTGTTATTGCAGACAGTGAGCTTTCACCTGCACAGCTTCGCAACATCGAAAAGGCAACAAAAATAAGGGTTATCGACAGAACAACCCTTATTCTCGATATATTTGCAGAGAGGGCAAGAAGCAACGAAGGTAAGCTTCAAGTTGAACTTGCTCAGCTTCGCTATTCACTGCCCAGACTTACGGGTCAGGGTGTCAAGCTTTCAAGGCTTGGCGGCGGTATCGGTACGAGAGGTCCCGGTGAAACAAAGCTTGAATCGGATAAACGTCATATCAGACGCAGAATCAAATCCCTTGAAGAAGAGTTTGAAGCCCTTGAAAAAAGACGTAGCCTTGCAAGGGCAAGGCGTGAAAAGGACGGTGTTGAAACCGTTGTTATCGTGGGCTATACCAACGCAGGCAAGTCAACCCTTATGAATGCACTTACTCAGGCAGGCGTGCTTGCTCAGGACAAGCTTTTTGCAACCCTTGACCCCACTTCGAGAGCGCTGACCCTTCCCGACGGCAGAAAGGTTATGCTTATTGATACGGTTGGATTTATCCGCCGTCTGCCGCACCACCTTGTTGAAGCTTTCAAATCCACACTTGAAGAAGCTGCCTGTGCAAAGGTTATTCTCAATGTGTGCGATGCTTCCGACCCCGAATGCGGCGAGCATATCACCGTTACAAGGGAGCTTCTTGATGAGCTTGGATGTGCAGGCAAGCCCGTTATAACCGTTTTTAACAAGTGCGATAAGCCTGAGGCTATGGATAATCTGCTTCACGAGCCGGATGCGGTTATGATATCCGCACTTGAAGAAAAGGGCTTTGATAAACTTCTTGAAGCTGTTTCAAAAGCGTTGCCTCCCACAAGAGCAAGGGCAAAAATGCTTATTCCCTATTCCGACGGCGGTGCGGCGGCAATTCTCCGTAAGGACAGCGTTATCAATGTTGAAGAATACAGAGCCGACGGGCTTTATTTTGAGCTTGTTGCAGACGTAACAATGATTGACAGATATCAGGATTACTGCGTGGAATGAACAGATTGAAACAAATTTTTTGCATCCTTCTTACCTTTGCGGTTGCAGGGGGATGTGCAAAGATAAAAACGGATAATGTCAAAGCTGAAACAACGTCACAACCCGTGCCTTCGGTTACTTTCAGCGAAACCGTAACTGAAACTGAAACAGCAGAAGTCATGACCGATACGACAACCTCGGTGCAAACTTCGGATTCAACAACGGCTAAGACAACCTCAAAGCCCGTAACGCAGACCGTAACACAACCCACAACCGCAAAACCCGAAACGACAAAGGTACCCACAATAAAAACTCCCGAAACGGTAACAACCACCGCTGTGCAGACAACCCCATATACAACTACAACTCAGCCCGAAACCGAAACTCTGCCCGTGCAAAGCAGGGACAGTGTTATTATCGGCTTGAAAAGAATCGATTTCGGCGTTGATAAGCAGAAGATAATCGCTCTGATGGGAAGTCCCGCCGAAACGGTTACGGAAAAACTGATTGACGGCGGCACGGTGACGAGCCTTGTTTATGCGGAAAATTACAGCGAGTTTGCGGTATTCAGACTTCTTGACGACAGTTTTTCCGGATTTTATACCTGCGTGAAGAATACTCTTGTCACAGACGGAAGCAAAGCCTATTCAATCCGTACCGGCGGTGAAAAGCAAATCGGCAATGTAAGTATTACCGAATATTCCGACAGTAAAAACGGCGGCAGGGTTTATGCCTTCAAGGCAGGCTTCAACGGGTTTGATTATATTCCGTCCGGACTTGAAAACCTTGACGGGCAGGAAAGGCTGATTTTCCATACCACCAATGCAATCAGGTCTATAAACGGAGTTTCAGCCCTGGAATATTCCGATAAGGCGGCAGACTGCGTGCGCAAGCACTGCAAGGATATGTCGGCACGGGATTATTTCAGCCACGATACACCCGAGGGTGTCACAAGCGCCCAAAGGCTGAGAAACGGCGGCGTGGAATATACAAAATGCGGCGAAAATCTTGCGGCAGGTCGGCAGGATGCTTTCGGTCTTGTCGACGGCTGGTATAATTCATCGGGCCACAGAAGAAATTTGCTTGATAAGAATTTTGACTATGTGGGCATAGGTGTTGTCAAGGGCAACGCAAGTTATCCGCTGTATGCGGGGCAGAACTATTATAAGTAACAGAATGTTCATTTATTGGCAGTTGACAACAAATGTTTGATGGTTTATAATGTGTATGCAGAAATGCATACATAATAAAAAGGGGGATAATTCAATGAATATCGATACCACAGGACTTCAGGAGCTTATCTTTGCGTTTTTTGAGATGATTGCGAACCTTGATCTTAAAACTCTCAACTTTGATTATCTCGCAACGCTTCTTACATTCTTTGCTCCTATATGGAATCCCATCTGGGCTGCTGTTAACCAGTGGCTTGAAGCAAACTTCGGCTTCTAAGAGTTATGAAAGATAAAAGGTCTGCGTTGCAGACCTTTTTTTCTTGAATACGCTGAAAATATCTGCTATAATAATGTGCAAGTTTAATTCGGGAGAATAATATTATGTTTCAGCAGTTGATTGAATATTTTAACAGCCGCAGGGTGCTTATTCTGGGTTTCGGCAGGGAAGGTCGCTCAACTTACGATGTAATCAGGCGTAATCTGCCCGATAAGCATATCGGAATTGCAGACCGCCGTGACCTTGACCTTAACGATGAAAACGTTACCCTTCACTGCGGTGAAAACTACCTTGACGCAATGGGTGACTATGATGTTATAGTCAAAACTCCCGGTATGTCTTTCCGTGATGTTACCGTGCCGGAGGGTGTTGAGGTTACCTGCCAGACGGATTTGTTTCTCCGCTTTTCAAAGTGCATATGTATCGGTATAACGGGCACAAAGGGCAAAACAACCACATCAACCCTTATTTATGAAATGGTGAAGCAATCGGGCAAAACCGTAAGCCTTATCGGCAACATCGGTGTGCCTGTGCTTGATAATCTTGCAGAGGGTGAAACCGAGGTTGCGGTTATTGAAATGTCCTCACATCAGCTTGAATTCACAACTGCTTCGCCCAACATTGCGGTTATGACCAATATTTATCCCGAGCACCTTGACCATTATAACGGCTTCGGCGGTTATGTGGGTGCAAAGCTCAATATTCTCCGCCATCAGACGGGCTGCGATTATTTCATCTGCAACGCACAGCAGGATTTTGATAAATATTATAATTTCTCCGATGTAGGCTCAACCGTGTTGAAGGTATGCCTTGACGGCAGTGATGAGGACGGCGAAATCATTTCCGCCGCAGCCGCAAACGAAAGGCTTAAGGGCTTGCATAACAGACAGAATGTGTGTCTTGCCGCAACTGCCGCAAGGTGCCTTGGTGTAAGCAATGAGGATATTCTTGAAGCCGTTAAGAATTTCAAGGGTATTGAAAACCGTATGGAGCCTATCGGCGAATATCAGGGAATCAAATTCTATAACGATGCAATTGCCACCATTCCCCATGCGGTTGAATGTGCTGTTGAGGCACTGGGCGATGTTGATACCCTTATTTTCGGCGGAATGGACAGAGGAATTGAATATTCGGGTTTTGTGAAGTATCTTGAAACCTGCAAGGTTAAAAACCTTATCGGTCTGCCCGATACAGGAACAAACCTTTGCAACATCCTGCTTGAAAGAGGATGCAGAAAAAACATTGTTCTTGCCGAGGATATGGAGCAGGCGGTTGATGCGGCATTCAGATATACCCTCCCCGGTAAAAGCTGCATAATGTCACCTGCAGCATCCAGCTATAATGTGTATAAAGACTTTGAACATAAGGGCAATCACTACAAAGAGCTTGTAAAAAGCAGAGGATAAAAAGAAACCGGCTTGATTATTCAAGCCGGTTTTGTTTATTTTGTTTTGCGGTTTTTATTCAGACCCAGGGCATTGTCAAGCTTATCTGTTGTTCTTTCAAATATTTCTGCCATAACAATGGTTGCCGCAAAGCTGACGGCGGCGAAAAGAAACGGATTTTCCTGTGCACCGTAGTTATAAAGAATGAGCATTGGTATACGCTGAAGAATGTAGATTCCGAAAACCCTTTTGCCGAACCATTGAAGAATTCTGTTGTTGATGCTCAGCCTCATTGAAACAAATGAAACAAGCAGCGCAAAAACAAGGGATTCAACGATGAATATAATTCTGTATCCGCCGTCTGCAAAGTGATGCAGAGTAAGGAAGGCGGCAAGAGTAATCGCCGTTGTTATTACCCACTTGACGGGACAGTTAAGCAAAGCCTTGTCAATGCGGGGCTTTGCAAGTGCGTACCACATACCCAGGGGGAAGCACATTATTGTGTCATACCACCAGTTCTGCTCGCCTTTCCAGAGATAAATCAGCACCGTTGCGCCGATTGAAAGCAGAGTCAGCACTGCAGTGCCTGCAATCATATGCTTTTTTGCAACGGCAAAAACAACAAATGTGATGAAATAAAGAATTATTATGTCAAAAATGAACCATACACTGTTGCCCAATGCATCCATACCGATAAGTGAAAGAAGCACACGCTTTATGGGATAGTTTTTGCCGAGAATAAGCCCCGTAATCCAGAAAAGCAAAACCGCAATATCAAAATGTATGAACACTTTCAGTATTCTGCTTTTGGGCAGGGTTTTTGCATAACCGTCTTTATTTTTCAGACCCAGCGCAACACCGTAGCCCGAGTAGAAAAGGAAGGCAACAACCATAAGCTGCCCCACTTCCCACAAAAACTTCTGAAAGGGAGCGTTGAAGGGAGAAGGGTCATATGCGATGTACTGCCTGATGTGCGAATAAAGAACAATTACTACAAATATACCTTTTATTGAACCTGTTTTTTGCGGCGACATATAATCTTCAAATCCGTTTTTGCCTTTGAAACGGATACCGTAAAGACAAACAGCCGCAAGAACTACAAGATAAATTACCAACTCAATCTCACCTTAAAGATAAATTCTGTTGTATCTGGGGTAAATATCGAATGTACCGTCGTTATGTATTGCGGTAACTGTTACGCCTTCAACCCATTCGGTTTCGGGTTTGCCTGTCTTATCTCCCATATTGTAGCAGGCATAGCCGCCGGGAAGATTGTAGGTAAGGTGAACTCCCTTATAAATTGCGCACCAGTCGTTGACGTGGTCGTGACCGCAGAAAACTGCCTGACCGCCTTTTTCGAGAATTGCGTCAAACATTCCGCTGTTGTGGCAGGATGAGCCTACGCTTTCATACTGCTCGCCGTAAAGAATTTCGCATTCGCCCGAGGGAATGTATCTGCCGTTATCGTCAAGTTTGAATGCCTTTGTATATTCGACAAGGGGGATGTGGAAATAAAGGAAGGATTCTGCCTTGCCGTACTGTGCGGTGAGTCTGTCAACTTCGTTTTTGTAGAAGTCAATCTGCTCGTTTTTAAGGAAGTCATAGCCCTTTGCATCTGCAGGAAGATTGTATTTTGCCTTATCCCTTTCAAGAATATCTCTGCCCGAATCAAAAAGGAAAAGCGTCTTTTTCAGCTTGCCGCCTTCGCCCAGAATATTAACCGTGTGATTTCCGTAGCCGAAAAGCTCATCGGGGCCGAATTTGCACAGACAGTGGTCATAGTCGCAGAAGCTTTTCCAGAGAAGCCATTTATAGAAACCTCTGTCTTCCCTTGTTTCGTGGTTGCCGAAGGTTGCGGTCCAGTAAACGCCGATTTCTTCCATCATTTTTGCAAACTGAACAGCATCAATCTGCTGATATTTTGAAAGAATGTTGTCGCCCGTAATTATTACAAGGTCGGGCTTTACTTCTTTTATGTGACGTACAAAACGGTTAACTGCTTTGGTGTTAATGTCGTGGTCCTCGCTGAAATGGAAGTCAGTTGAGGTTACGATTACAAAATCATCGCTCTTGATATTGCCCTTTTCGTCAACCTTGGCGATTGTTGTTGAATAATCGTTCTGAGATATGATTTTAACATCCGTGCCCACTTTTTCGGGGTTAGCCCTTGTGCAGAAAAGGGATTTGGGCAGCTTGCCTCCGCTGATTTTATAAATTAATTTTCCGAGAGAAAGATGGAGTCTTACAGCAGTCTGTCTGAAAAATCCCCATACACTATAAAGAATATTTTGCATATGTATTACCGCCTTTTAAAGAGTTACATTTATATTATATTCCGTAAATGTTTTTTGTCAATCCGTGCCGAAGTCCTTTTTATGGGACACATATGCGGTTATAATAAAGTCAAGATAAAGAAAGCGGAGAGAACAAAAGACATAATTCAGTGACTTGACGCATACAAATTGAACGGAACAGACCGAAATAATTTTTTTGTTCACCCCTGAAAGCACAAAAAATATTTTTGCAGGTATTCGGTTTTGCCGTAAATAGCACTTATTGTGGTTGGTTTGTTTGACTTCAGGCATATGTTGTGGTAGAATAGCAGTGTAAAAAAATATTCGAAAAAATCGAACATTTGTATTGACAAACGAATGTTCACTTGCTATAATAGAGTCACAGAACAAATGTTTCACCTGTTCTCCCGAGGAGGTATACAAAATGACATTCTTAGAAATAATGAAAACATTCCTTGAACTTGCCGCAGTGGTTCTTCTCATTGTGGGCTTCATAAATGAAAAAAAGGTTATTGCTTTTGAGGTTAAGCTTGCAAGAGCAATCAGAATTCATATCCGCAACTACCGTCTCCGTAAGCAGAGAGAGGCTCAGGCAGAATATGCCGCAAAGGTTCAGAAGAGAGCTCCCGAAGATATTTACGAAGAGGCAGAGGCACCCGTGCTTACCGTTGTAAGCAAAAAAGGCTCACACAGAGTCGCTTGATTTGTCTTTCGATTTTATTGCATAAATCAGACCCCCTGACGTATTGTCGGGGGGTCTGATGCTTTTGTTATTTTCCGTTTTTGCTGAGCATTTCACGCTTGAGGTCCCACAAGGGCTGAGAAAGGTCAACATAGTAGTTGTGGGGATTTTCAAAACGTGTAACTTCGTCCCAGAGAGTGTCTACCTGAGCTGCGCAGTAATCTCTGATTTCTTTCACGCTCTTTCTTTCAAACACACACTTGCCTTTGGCAAAGATGGGTTCAAGAAGCTCGCGCACCTCAAAGTTGGTAACGGTTTTACGCTTCCATGTGTAATCGGGGTCAAAAAGCTCATAGGGCTGAGTTTCGTCTATTCTTTCACTGGCAAGGGTCATAAGATCGGCAATTGCCTTACCTGATTCTTTATCGTAAAGGCGGTATGTCCTCTTGTTGCCGGGAGTGGTAATCTTCTGAACATTTTCGCTGAGCTTGATTTTGGGCACAAGCTCGCCGTCTTTTTCTACGGCACAAAGCTTATAAACACCGCCAAGCATGGGGCTTGAAGATGATGTGATAAGTCTTTCGCCTACGCCGAAGGAATCGATTTTCGCACCCTGCAGAAGCATATCCCTTATAATGTATTCGTCAAGTGAGTTTGAAGCGACTATTCCGCAGTCGGGGTAGCCTGCTTCGTCAAGCATCTTTCTTGCCTTGCGTGAAAGGTAGGCGATATCACCGCTGTCTATGCGGATACCCTTGGGTCGCTTGCCCAGAGGCTTGAGCACTTCGTCAAACACCTTGATTGCGTTGGGAATGCCCGATTTGAGGGTGTTGTAGGTATCAACAAGCAGTGTGCAGGCATCGGGATATTCCTTTGCGTATGCTCTGAATGCATCAAGCTCGCTGTCAAAAAGCTGAACCCAGCTGTGTGCCATTGTGCCCAGTGCAGGCACTCCGAACATTTCGTCGCTGATTGTGCAGGCAGTGCCCGAGCATCCGCCGATATAAGCAGCCCTTGCGCCGTAAATTGCACCGTCCGCACCCTGGGCACGTCTTGAGCCGAATTCCATAACCGCCTTGCCTGCCGCAGCACGGGAAATGCGGTTTGCCTTTGTTGCAATAAGGCTCTGATGGTTTATGCAGAGAAGAAGCATTGTTTCAATAAACTGCGCCTGAATAACGGGGCCCTTTACTTTAACGATAGGTTCTCCGGGGAAAACGGGTGTGCCTTCGGGGATTGCCCATACATCGCAGGCAAACTCGAAGTTTGCAAGGTAATTGAGGAAGTCTTCGCCGAAGCCCTTGCTGCGGAGATATTCAATATCTTCACTGTCAAATTTAAGGTTGGCAAGGTAATCAACAAGCTGCTCAACACCTGCCATAATAACAAAACCGCCGCCGTCGGGAACTTTTCGGAAGAACATATCAAAATATGCAACGGTATCTTCAAAACCGTTTTTGAAATAACCGTTTGCCATGGTGATTTCGTAAAAATCCGTAAGCATTGTAAGATTACGCTGAGGCTTTGTGTAATTCATAATCTGTTTCCTTTCATCGGATGTTGAAAATATTATACTCCCTTTAATCTGTACATTACAATATACATTTCAAACAAAAAACAACTTGCGCAAATCGGCAGATTTAATGAAAAAACGGATTTCTTTCATTTTTCGGGGTTTATTATGCGGAAAATGCAATATCATACAAAAAACATTTTATGTCTGAAAAATCGGTTGCATTTTCAATATAAGTGTGTTAAAATTGCTACGGAATTTAAGAGAATGCACAGAAACAGGCCGAAAATGCTTGTTTTTATACAAAGAGTATAAAAAATGCGCATTCTTAAGTATATAGGAGGTATAAAATGAGAATCAGAAAACAGACTCTCGGGGACAGAAACATTGTAGGTGCAAAAGTCGAGGCAAGACGCAAGGAGATCAATATGAAGCAGAAGGATCTTCTTACTCAGCTTCAGATCAAGGGTATTGACCTTAACGCATCGGGCCTTTCAAAGCTTGAAGGTCAGCTCAGATACGTTACGGATTTTGAGCTTAAAGCACTTTCGGAAGTTCTCGGTATGACAGTGAGCGAGCTTCTCGGAATTGATGAATAATAATGATTACAGCCGTGTCGTGTGATGCGGCTGTATTTTTATTTTGCACTTGAAACTATTTTAATGTATGGTATAATTATTATGTATACTTATGTATTGGAGGAATTACCGATGGTTAAAGAATTTATGGGCAAGGATTTTCTTCTGAACAGTGAGCCTGCCGTTAAAATGTTTGAAGCGGCAGACAAAATGCCGATTTTTGATTGGCACTGCCACCTTTCGCCCAAGGAGATATATGAAAACAAACAGCCCGAGGATATTGCCTGGCTCTGGCTTGCAGGCGACCACTACAAGTGGCGTGCAATGCGTTCCTGCGGAGTTGACGAAAAGTACATTACGGGTGATGCAAGCGGATATAAAAAATTCAAGGCGTTTGCAACAATAATGCCCAATCTCATCGGCAACCCCATGTATCATTGGTGTCACCTTGAACTGAGAAGATATTTCGGAATTACGGATATTCTCAACGAAGAAAATGCAGACAGCATATGGGAGAGAGCGAATGCTGCTATAAAAGCAGGCGGCTTTACTCCCCGTGAGCTTATTGAAAAATCAAATGTTTCCCATCTCTGCACAACAGATGACCCTGCAGACAGCCTTGAATACCACAAGCTTATTACACAGACAGATTTCAAATGCAAAGTACTTCCCGCATTCAGACCCGACAAGGCGCTGGGTATCGACCTTCCCTCGTGGAGAGGCTGGCTTTCCGATATGGAAAAGACCGCAGGCAGAGAGATAAACGGTTTTGTACAGCTTTGCGAAGCACTCCGCGAAAGAATCGATTTCTTTGCTGAAATGGGATGCCGTGCAAGCGACCACGCTTTTGCTTATGTGCCTTATGAAGAAGCAACTGCCGATGAGCTTGAAGGAATTTTTGCAAAAGTCAAAGACGGCGGCGAAGCAAGTGTTCTCGAAGCGGATAAATTCAAAACCGCACTTCTTGCTTACCTTGCAGAGGAATATGCAAAAAGAGGCTGGGGTATGGAGCTTCACATCGGACCTATGAGAAACAACAATACCCTTATGTTCAATAAAATCGGTGCGGATGCAGGCTTTGACTCCATTGATGACAGAGAAATCGCACAGAAGCTTTCACGCTTCCTTGACAGCCTTGCAGTGAGGGAATGCCTGCCCAGAACGGTGCTTTTCACTCTCAATCCCAAGGATAATTATGTTCTGGGCACAATGCTGGGCAACTTCCAGAACAGCGATGCTGAAAGCAAGATTCAGTTCGGCTCAGCCTGGTGGTTCAACGATAACATTGACGGTATGAGAGAGCAGATGAAGGCTCTTGCAAACCTTGGTGCAATCGGCAAGTTCGTTGGTATGGTAACGGATTCACGCTCCTTCCTTTCATATCCCAGACACGAGTATTTCCGCAGAATCATGTGCGGACTTCTTGGTGATATGGTTGCCGACGGTCTTTATCCCTATGACGAAAAGGCAATCTGCAAAATCGCAGAGGATATTTCATATAATAATGCAATAAAATATTTTGGCGTTGAGGTGTAAATATGGCAAAATATGTTCTCGCCCTTGACCAGGGTACAACAAGCTCAAGAGCAATAGTATTCGATAAAAAGGGCAACATTGTCAGCAAGGCTCAGAATGAGTTTGAGCAGATTTATCCCCGTGCGGGCTGGGTTGAGCACGACCCCCTTTCCATTCTTTACAGTCAGTTTCAGGCAGTTTCATCCTGCATAATGCAGGGCGGAATAAACCCCTGTGACATTGCAGGCATAGGTATTACAAATCAGCGCGAAACAACAATTCTCTGGGACAGACAGACAGGCAAACCCGTCTATAACGCAATCGTATGGCAGTGCCGCAGAACGGCGGAGCTTTGCGAGGAGCTTAAAGCTCAGGGTCTTGAAGACTATATAAAAGACAAAACAGGTCTTCTTATTGATGCATACTTTTCGGGCACAAAAATCAAGTGGATTCTTGACAATGTAAGCGGCGCAAGAGAGCTTGCCGAGCAGGGCAGACTTCTTTTCGGTACGGTTGAAACCTGGCTTATATGGAATCTTACAGGCGGCAGCGTTCACGTTACCGACTATTCAAACGCATCAAGAACAATGCTTTTTGATGTTGATAATCTTTGCTGGGATAAGTACCTTTGCGAAAAGCTGGATATACCTATGTCAATTCTTCCCGAGCCCGTGCCTTCAAGCAAGGTTTACGGCAGGGTTTCAAAGGGTATTCTGGGTCTTGAATTCCTTGAAGGTATTCCCATCTGCGGTGCTATCGGTGACCAGCCTGCCGCACTTTTCGGTCAGGGCTGCTTTGAAGCGGGTCAGGCGAAGAATACATACGGCACAGGCTGCTTCCTGCTGATGAATACGGGCGAAACCCGTGTAAAATCAAAAAACAACCTTCTTACAGGTGTTGCCTGGGGTGTAGGCGACAAGGTTGAATATGCAATTGAAGGTTCCGCTTTCAATGCAGGTTCGGTTATCAAATGGCTCCGCGACGAGCTTCATATGATAGACACCGCAAAACGCTGCGATGAGCTTGCGGAAAGCGTTCCCGATTCAAACGGAATATATTTTGTTCCTGCCTTTACGGGTCTTGGTGCACCTTATTGGGATATGTATGCCAGAGGTACTCTCGTAGGTCTTACAAGAGGCGTCAACAGAGCCCATATTGCACGAAGCGTTCTTGAAGCAATCGCTTATCAGGTAACGGATTTGCTTGAAGCAATGAAGTCGGATTCGGGCATTGATTTTACCGAGCTCCGTGTTGACGGCGGTGCAAGCGTCAGCGATATTATGATGCAGATTCAGGCGGATATGATTCGCTGTAATGTCAACAGACCCAAGAATGTTGAAACAACTGCTCTCGGTGCGGCGTACCTTGCAGGTCTTGCGTCGGGTCTTTGGGAAAGCATAGACGAAATCAAGCATAACCGCGAGGTTGCAAGGGTGTTCAAGCCCGAAACGGATATTGAACAGAGAAACCGAATTTATGCAGACTGGAAGCGTGCGGTTGAATGCTCAATGGGTTGGGCGAAATAAGGAGATAACAGAATTATGGATTATTTGAAGGAGTCGTTAAGACTTCATTACGAGTGGAAGGGCAAGCTTGAAGTCAATTCAAGAACAACCGCTTCAAACAAGCAGGAGCTTTCTCTTGCTTATACACCGGGCGTTGCCGCGCCCTGCCTTGAAATTCAGAAGGATGTAAACAAAAGCTACGAGCTTACACGCAGATGGAATACGGTTGCGGTTATTACCGACGGCACGGCAGTGCTGGGTCTCGGTGATATCGGTCCCGAGGCAGGTATGCCTGTTATGGAAGGCAAGTGTCTGCTCTTTAAGGAATTTGCGGGTATTGACGCTATTCCTCTCTGCATACGCTCAAAAGATACCGATGAAATCGTAAAGGCGGTTTCGCTTTTTGCAGGCAGCTTCGGCGGCATAAATCTTGAGGATATTGCGGCTCCCAGATGCTTTGAGATTGAAAGAAAGCTCAAAGAAATCTGCGATATCCCCGTTTTTCACGATGACCAGCACGGCACGGCGGTTGTTGTGCTTGCGGCGGTACTCAATGCCCTGAGATGTGTAGGTAAAAAGCTTGAGGACTGTACCGTTGCAATGAGCGGAGCAGGCTCGGCAGGCTCGGCTATTGCAAAGCTTCTCAATGCCTGCGGTGCAGGTAATATAATTATGAGCGACCGTCAGGGAATTATCTGTAAGGGTCAGGACCTGACACCCGCTTTTGATGAACTTGCGGATTTCACCAACAAAAACAGAATAACAGGTACCCTTGCGGATGCAATGAAAGGCGCGGATGTTTTTATCGGTGTTTCCGCGGCAGGTATTGTAAGCAAAGAAATGGTTGCTTCAATGGCAGACGGTGCCGTTGTTATGGCAATGGCAAACCCCATGCCCGAAATTATGCCCGACGAAGCTCTCGCGGCAGGTGCGGCGGTTGTTGGCACGGGCAGAAGCGATTTCCCCAACCAGATTAACAATGTGCTTGCTTTTCCCGGTATTTTCAGAGGAGCGCTTGATGTGCGTGCATCGGATATCAATGAGCAGATGAAGCTTGCAGCGGCATATGCCATTGCAGACCTTGTTTCCGAGGATAAACTCTGCCCCGAATACATTCTTCCCGAAGCCTTTGACGAAAGGGTAGGTCCTGCCGTTGCAAAGGCGGTAGGCGAGGCGGCACGCAATTGTGGAATTGCACGAATTTGAATGCTTTAATTTAGCAAGATTTCACAAAAAGGTTTTTTGGTATATTAATTTTCGGCTTAGTCTATTGCTTTATTTTAATAAATGTGCAATAATTAATCGATAAAATGGATTGAAGTGCCGTCAGGCACCAGGTCCTGAGGAAATTATTCCTAATAAATAAAGGAGGAAAAATTATGTCCACTTTTAAGAAGATTGTCAGCATAATGCTCTGCATTGCAATGCTTGCAGGCTCATTCACTATGCTTGGCGGTCTTGCAACACCCGATGCCTCAGCGGCAGACGGCGAATCAAAGATTGATTCATACGCAGATCTTGATGCTAAGTACGAAAGCTTCATTTACCTTGGTTCAGAGGTTTACGAAGTTGAAACAGCAGACGGTACACTCAACACTGCGGTAGATGAAGATTCGGCAGTGCTTACCGACTACTATGTAGACGCAGGCCAGATCCTTGAAGAAAGATTCTACATCAAGGGTGACTTCTACTTCGGTAACTCACAGATTGTTAACCTTTATGATAAC
>JAZSHU010000012.1:0-22296 GCA_045533455.1 Acutalibacteraceae bacterium
CCGACTGTCAGAACGACGTTTTCACAGTCTGCACCGAAGCCTGCCTTGAAGTTTGTGAGAGTGGCATTGAATCTCTTGTCTGCCTTGAAGGCTGTATGTTTTTCACCCTGAGAGGAATACCAGAAGCAGTAGCAGTCGTCATAAAAATTTTCGCCCCAGTCCGTTGTGCGAAAGCCTATTGCAAACTGATCGCTGTAGCAATAATCGTACCAGTTATTTCCTGCTTCATCAAGGAAGCCGCAGCTGTTCTGATAATCCGTGTAATCGGAATAATAAAGAGGATGAACGTTTCTGAGCATATTACCGGCGGCTTTAAGATGTACGCCTGTGAAAATATTGCCGATTCTTACGTTTGTAATGGTGTTGTCGTGTCCCTCAATAAGAATACCGACAGAATCAGTTTTGCCCGTGCCGATGATGTTTACTCCGAAAATATCCGCATCGGAGGAGCCGCTGTTTGCCCCGTTCATAATATGAATTCCGACAACGGTGTTTTTAATTGAAACGTTACGGATTGCGGTTTCTCTGCCGCTGTTTATTGAAATACCGTTTGCAATGCCGCTGCCGTCAATAATTCCGCCCTCAAGTGCATAGTTACTGCCGTTTGTTGCAGTGTCGTTTGCAGGGTCCTTACCGCCTAACTGCACCATTGCTTCACCGCTTTTCCATTCTCCCGTTGCCTTCAAAACGGCGTAAGCCGACAACTCGAGAGAAACGCTTTTCGCGGGCTCTGCAGGTGTATAAACCGGCTTTCCGAGAAGATATTCACCGTCAGGAAAAAATATCGTTCTGTTGGGATTCTCGTCTATGATTTTTTGTATTTCCTGCGAAACGTCCTTTCCGCTGTTTGCTTCAATAATGTCGGTAACAACAAGATAAGCGGTGCCTTCCGCACCATTCGCAGTCACAAAAACCGCAGTCAACATAAAAACAACAATTATTAAGGAAATTAAGCCTTTTAACGTTTTCATAAGCAGCCTCCGAGGTAAATCTTATAAACAAATTATATCATCCTTTGCCATAAAAAACAAGTCCGTCAAATTTTTGGAGAGATCAGTATTTTGTTGCTTTTTTGCTATGCAGGGTGATATAATCATATTAACAAAACTTTAGTAATCCGTATCCGGGAGCTGGTGCTTATATGAAAACGTTTTTATTTCAGGGTGACTCAATAACAAATACAAACAGAGATGATGAAAATCTGATTAATCGCGGGCTGGGGCACGGCTACGCTTTTATGCTGGCGACCGAATTTGAAGGGGAGCACAAGGGTGAAATAAATTTTCTTAACCGAGGTAAGGATGGTGACAGAATAACCGACGTTTATGCCCGTATCAAGGAGGATATTATTAATCTGAAGCCCGACTATATGTCAATTCTCATTGGTGTGAACGACGTCTCTCACGAGCTTACTATGAATTGCGGAGTGGGTCCCGAAAAGTTCAGAAAAATTTACGGGATGCTTATTGATGAAATAAAAGAATGCTTACCTGATATCAAAATTATAATCCTTGAGCCGTTTATCTTAAAGGGAAAATGCACCGAAGAATTATGGGATGCATTTGATGCGGACGTAAGAAATCGTGCAGAAATCTCAAGGCAGGTTGCTGAGTACTATAATTTTACCTTTGTTCCGCTTCAGCATAAATTCGACAGCCTCGTTTCCGACGGCAATACGGAGCACTGGACTGCTGACGGTATTCATCCCACTGCCGCAGGGCATGAGGTAATAAAAGGGGAACTGCTAAAGGCATTTCTCGGGATTATGTAATGAAGGACGGTACTCGGAAAACAGTCTTTGAAAGTTTATTTTAAGCCTTTGTAAAAACGGATTGTTTCAGTAAAAATCTTGGTGTTTTTCCGGTGTTTATTTGGTGTTTTTTTGTGAAAATAAACACCGGAAATTCCCAAAATCGAAAAATAAAACTTGATGTCGGAAAGTGTCGAAATCCCTTATGTATCAAGGGTTCGAGAGACTTTTTGTGCCGGAAAAGGGGAGAGTAAAAAACTTCCCGAATCGTCTTCAAGTCTCGCCACTCGGACCAAAAATACCTGAAGTCTGAAGACTTCAGGTATTTTTATTATGGAACAAGGAAGGTACTTGAACCCCAAGGGGGTGAGGAGCGTGAATAAAACAGTCCGGTGGACTGTTTTTAGCGACGAAGTCCGAGGCGGATACTGTTACAAAGGGGCGGTCGTCCGAGGATGGCGGATTTGCAAAGCAAAGCCGCGTCCCATCTCTCGTACCAAAAAAAGCACATCGCCCCGGGATATAAGGCGGTTTATTGTTTTATGCTTTTTTTACAGCCGAAAAGTTTTATGAGTTGCAGATTTCAATTTCAACACTAAAGCTTATCTTTTCTCCTGTTGAGCTGATTTCCACTCGGCCCCAACCTTCTTCGTCGGCGTGAACCTTCGGTTCATAGTTTATCCCGTCGGCTTCAAACTGACGGCCGATACCCACAACCGTTTTTATGCTGATGTCGGCAGGAGATTTAATTCTGCAGATAAGCTTTCTTTTTTTCCCGGGTATTATAACGATGTTACCATCAATTTGCGGTTCTCTCTGACAGTGAAGAAGAAATGTTACACTGTCTTTCTTTTTCGGAATAACCGTGTCATTTACGGTAAAAATACCTCTTTCACCTTTATCGGGCTCCCAGCACATACGCCTTGTAACCTTTTGACAGGTGTCGGAATATGCTTCTGATAAGTCGCCCTCGATTTCATATTTTCCGTCATCTTCCTTATGGTATGTAACTTTTGCCATCTTAAAATGTAAGAACCAGTCATCAATATTCTGTGCCTCCTCAAGCTCAAAGGGATGCCGTGTGCCTTTCCCGCCTACGAGAATGCAGTTGTGAGCCACCGTGTGAATGTAATAATTCATTCTGTGAGGTGTATGGTAGCTGTCATAAACTCCCGAATCAGAAGCGAGAATTTCTCCGTCATAAATCTGAAAACAGCCTGTATCAAGATGGTCGTGATTAGCTCCCCATAATTCGCCGATTTTCATAAGAATAAGCCTTTCACCGTCATTATAAACGGTACAGCCTACGGGAAAACCGAAATGTTTTGCAAGCGGAAGCTTATTTGAATCTTTTAATTCGGAAAGTCCTTTCCATACAAGGAACACGGTAGGAGAGAGAAGTCCTTCACCGTAGCTGCCTTCTTTGTAGTAATCAAGTCCGTGATTGTGAGGCATAAGATATGCACCTACAAGCTGACGCATGGCTTCATTGAAATATACGCTGTTTCCCGTATAAGCGGCACTTAAAAACAAAGGTACAGCAAAGGGATTTTTTTGCGAATACCTTGATTTCCCTTCGTTGCAATCATCACCCAATCTCAGCATTTCACCGTCTGAACGTGTAAGATAAATAAAGCTGTCGGGAAGTGTTTCAAGAACCTCGGGCAACACTCTTTTTCCGCACATAGAGAGTATTAAAAGACCGAACCACATTGTATTTGTGTGACGGTATGAGCCGTATGAGGGGCCTTGCGGATGAAATTCACCTGCAAATACCTTTTCAAATGCAGGAAGATATTCGCTGAAAAGTCTGCCTGCACAGATATTATAAATATCAGGTCTTTCGTCGTAAACGGCAATGGAAAAAGAAAGCAAATCTCGAAGAAGCTGAGCTTCTGTGCCGTGACCGCTGATAACGGCTTGCTTTACGGGAGGATAGCCCATTTCAAAATATTCGCAGGCTAATTTTTCGCAGCATGAAATTATATCAAGCTTTTCTTCACGGTTCAGCCATTTATAGCACCAGTCATATACCTGTGAGGCAATAAAAATCAGATGTCCGCTGTAACGGGCAAGCATAATGGTGTCGTTATAATGAACATTGTGAAGCAATAAAAACAGCTCGCTTATAACTTTTCTGCCTGCTTTTTCATCGTCGCAAAGCAAAGCATTCAAAGCCTTTGCTTCAACGGACATATATTCTTTCATATGATAAGTGCCGAAATCGGGAGTAGCCCCTGCACCCTTTATTTCAAGAGAGCAAAGCTCATTGAACATTCTTGAAGCACCGCAGGAATTTTCTTTTATGCTTTTGCGGATTCTCTCAAAATCTTTTTTTTGAAGCATTAGCCGCGGATGTGTATCGGGCGGTGTTATAACAGGGTCGGGATAGATATTTTTAAGCACCGAAATCACCTCAATTTAATATTTGTGATATTGCTTTTGATTGAAAAACCTATATAATAAAACTGTAACTAATCGGAAATCGGAGGTGTAAATTCAATGAAAATTCTGATAACTGCCCCCATAAATTCAACCTATAACCGATATTTCCCCGATGATTTATCTGAAAAGCTGAGGGAATTCGGTGAGGTTATAAGAAATCCTTACGAGCGCTCTTTTACAGAGAGTGAAATGAAAGAATATCTTGCTGATACGGATATTGTGCTGACCCATTGGGGAACGCCGCAGATAACAGGTGAGGTGCTCTCCTGTTCGCCGAAACTGCGCCTTATTGCTCACGCGGCAGGCTCGGTTGCACATATTGCAAGCAATGCAGTTTTTGACAGAAATATTCCCGTTATCAGCGCTAATTCAGTAATGGCACGCTTTGTTGCAGAAAGCGTTCTCGGATATATGATTGCAGGCTCTCACCGTTTTGTTCAGACCGACAAGATTTTGAGAAACGGCGGCTGGAACAAGCTTGAAGATGCACAGCACTCCGTTATAAATGCAGAAATCGGACTTATAGGGCTTGGAACCGTGGGCAGAATTTTGCTTGACTTTCTTCGTCCCTTTAACTGTAAGGTTTTTGTTTTTGACCCCTATATATCTGACGATGCGCTGTCAGAGTGGGAATTTGCCGAAAAATGCGGATTTGAAACCGCCATGAGCCGACCGATTGTTTCTGTTCACGCCTCAAAAACTCCCGAAACCTATCATATGATAGATGAAAAAGCGCTGTCGTTACTGCCTTTTGGTGCGTTGTTTATCAACTCATCCAGAGGTTCCCTTGTTGATACAGCGGCATTAATTAAAAAGCTTCGTGAGAAAAAAATTTATGCCGTGCTTGACGTTTACGAAAAAGAGGGAGCAGGTAATATCCCCGAAGAGCTGCTTGATGAAACAGCCTGTACATTGCTTCAGCCCCACACGGCGGCAATTGCCGTAAGCCGACAGATGACCGAAGCTGTAATTGAAGATATAGTCAGATTTTTACGGGGTGAAAGGCTGATAAACGAAGTAAGCCGTGCACAGTTTAGTCTTATGACACAGGAGTGATTATATGAAGATTTCATTTTCAACATTGGGCTGTCCCGATTGGTCGTTGAAGCAAGCCATTGATTATGCTGCCGAAACAGGCTTTGACGGAATAGAAATCCGCGGCATAAAGGAGCATCTTCGTGCAGATGAGATTTATGAATTAAGTGACGAAAAAAGAGAAAGCACTCTTTTATATGCAAAAGAAAAAGGAATTGATTTTTGCTGTCTTGATGCATCTGCTTCTTTCCACGAAAAAGAAAAACGGCAGGAAAATATGGAAGAAGCAATAAGCACTATTAAAACGGCGGCGTTGTGTAAAATTCCGTATATCCGTGTTTTCGGAAATAATCTTACCCGTTTCGGTAAAGAAGAGCTTCTGAAAGATATCGCTTCACAGCTTCGCATTCTCTGTAACGAAGCGGAGTCGCTGGGTGTGAAAGTGCTTCTTGAGGTTCACGGAGATTTTAACACAAGTAAAATTTTATTAAAAACTGCAGATTATGTGTCAAGCGATAAATTCGGAATTATATGGGATATCGACCATTTGGCAAAGAACGAAGTCCCCGAAGAGTTCTGGAAAAATACAAAGCACCTGGTTCATCACATTCATCTGAAAGACAGAACAAATGAGGGACTTTGCAGCTTCGGCAAGGGTATACTTTCCGTTGAAAGTATCGTAAGAATGTTAAACGAGGATAATTATTGCGGTTTTTGCAGCCTTGAATGGGAAAAACGCTGGCATCCCGAGCTTTCCGATGCACGGGAAGAATTCGCCTCTTTTATAAACAAAATGAATTATATTCTCAATAAAGGTTAATTTACTCTATTAACAATGTCGTTATACTGATATACCTTTACATAATCCACTATGAAGTCGGCAGGAAATCTGTCGGCTTTATTTTTTGTGATTATGCCCGACCAACCGTGGAAAGGCTTTCCCGCAACACCGTCAATTTCAACGGATAAAAGCAGATATTCGGGCACTTTTGATACACCGCCGAAACGGCTTCTGCCCGTTTCCTTGCCGTTCACATAAAATATGTAGCCGTTCTCGTTCCATTCAACACCGTAGGTATTGTATTTTTTATAGGGCTTATCTGCCTTTGCCACGGCAACGTTTTTATATCTGTGACCTGCAGAATATCCGCCGTAATGTAAATTTGAGGTTATCATTTCAAAGTCCTTGTTTTTAAGCTTTCTGTGCCACAAAGGAGCTTCAAAAACATCAATTTCAGTTCCTTTTTTACCCGGAACGAAATCCCCGATTTCTTCCGTTGAAAGCCAGAATGCCGCCCACAGACCTTGTGCGGCGGGCAGAATACAGCGGCACTCAAAATAGCCGTATTTCTGCTGAAATAAGTGCCTTGTGTCAATTCTGTTACAATACCAGCCCTCACCGTATGTCCCGTCTTTTTTGTATTCGGTGCGGATTATAAGATTACCGTCTTTAAGAAAAGTCTGCCCCTTATCCCAGAAGCCGCCTTTTCTCACTCCCTGGCGGAAATGATTCCACACCGTTGTATCAAGGGAATCACCGTCAAAATTGTCTTCAAAGGTAAGTTTAAAGCGTGACATATCAATACGGTTTTCGCTTTTATACGGTTTTTTTTCTCGAAAAACAACTATTCCTCTGTGAATTACATCTATTGAAATATTTATAAATTTGTCAAATAAATTCTTCAAAATATCTTCTCCCCGCTGATTTAAGAAATCTGTTCCATTTTGTTTAGTTTATCACATAATGATAATTTTTACAATATCAATGGTGCATAATAAATAAAATATTAACGAATTTATATTTTTTTTAGTACAATATTGCAATAGAATTCATTCTATGTTATCTTGTGTATAAGGGTAATCAGTGAAAGGTGGGATTGTTATGGCTCTTAATAAAAAGCTGTTAAGGGCAAAGCTTGAAAATGCCGCAATAACTTTTGTTAACAAACTGCTTATTGTTTTTCATCAGTCCGAAGCAAAACGAACGGGTGAAAAAATCAATACCGACGAAATGGAGCTTACCTTTGAAGACCATTTTGACGGTGATGCACTTGACGAAACAGTATGGCGTGCACATAACTTTTACGGTATCAGAAAAGGCGGTTGGTGGAGCTCATCACAGCAACGTGTTGAGAACAGTAATCTTATTATCACAACCGAGTATCTTGAAAACGGAGAATTCGGTCCGGGGTGGTATACCTGCGGTCTTGAAACAGAGGATAAATTTGAACAGCTCTACGGATATTTTGAGTGCCGTTGCAAGCTTGCAAAAGGGCAGGGGCTGTGGTCTGCTTTCTGGATGATGAACGCAAATGTCAACAAGGTTGTGGGCCACTCACGAAACGGCGCCGAAATAGATATTTTTGAGTCCCCCTTCTGGCATTTGGGCGAGGGCAAAAGAAATCTCGTTACACTGAATCTTCATTATAACGGCTATGAACTGTTCACAAGATATAAGAATGTGGGTATTTTCAGATTGGATAACGATCCATATGAAAATTATAATACCTACGGAATGAAATGGACTCCCGACGCCTACACGTTTTATATAAACGGCTATGAGGTTGCAAAAACCTCGTGGGGCGGTGTATCCGAAAAACCCGAATATCTCATTCTTTCGTGTGAAGTTGACGGCGGCTCGGCAATGACAACAAAGGGATGGTCCGGCTATATTGAGAGAAACGACAGAAAGACTTTCAAAGCCGAATTTATAGTTGACTATGTAAGAGCATATAAATTCAAAGATTAAATTACGGGAGGGATGCTAATTGTCTGCTTGTCCTAAATGTAACAAGAAAATCAGTATTCTTTATATGAAACAGAATTGCCCTCATTGCAATGTAAATCTTCGTTTTTATAATTTTGAAGAAAATTTTTACAGAGATGCAAAAAAGGCAGAGCTGTCACTTGCAAAAATAAATATTTTTCTGGCACACATTAAAGCATCTCTTATAGGCACAAGGCTTACGGTAATAAGACTTTGTGTTATGCTTCTGCCTATTGTTACTTTACTTATTCCGTACGGAAAGGTGACAATAACACAGCCGTTTTTTACAGCCGACATATCAATTTCGGTGTTGGGACTTTACGATGCATACGGCAACAATTATCTGCCGTATCTTCTTACTATGCTCACAAGCTCCGTAAACGGAAAAACATATCTTCTTATTGCAGCCTGCATAATTGCTTTTATTCTTTCTGTTTTAATGGCTTTTGTTATTTTCTTCTTAACGGTTCTGTGCTTTCTCTGCATCAAAAAAATGCATAAGGTGCTCGCTGTTTCGGGAATTATCGGTGCAGTTTTTTCTGTTGCCGCAACAGTTCTGGCTGCGGTATTCTCAAATGCTTCACAGTCCAGCTCAATGCTTTCGGGAACGGTAACACCGGCTTGCATTGCAACGGTTATCTGCTTTGGCATAGTTGTTGCAGTCAATGTTCTTATAGGCAAGCAGGGGCTTAATATCGTCTATAAAGAGGGCGATCTTGAGCGTATTGAAATTGCCAAAAAAGTTAAAGCGGGAGAAATCAGCATAGACGATTTACCTCAGCCCATTATTGAAACTGCCGAAACCGAAGAAATCAGTAAAAAGATTGAAGAACAGCAGGCTCTTTACCGCAACATGAAAGAGGGTGACAGCGATGGCAGATAAAGACTGGCGCAGTTACATATATAAGGTTTCTGCCGTCATTCTTGTTATTTTCTTCGTAACAGGTGTCGGCTTCGGTGCAAAAAACATTCTTTCCATTGAGGGTACAATGGAATTATATACTCCGCCCGAGCCTCTTTCTCCGAAACCCGAAACAAATGAAGATGTTGCGCAATACATAAATAATACCATAGAAAAAGCACTTTCACTTCAACCGAAAACAGAATATTCAGCAGGATTTTCAATAAATTCGGGCTCCGTTAAAATTTCAGACGACAACGAACAGATAACAGCCGCTGTTAAAATGGCTCTTCCTGAGCTTAACCGCAGGGTTACGGCAGATTTTGTTTCAGAAACAGCCGATTTTTCCGAATCAGCCGAGAGTTTCCTGAAGCCCTGCGAAATAGATGCTTCTCATATTGAAAGCTCGGTTATTGATTATAAATATTATAAATGTTCACTTTGCACTTCTGAAATAAAAACCGAGAATTACAGCACGGTTTGTCCCGAATGTAAAAGTGAGAACACATTACAGCTTCGCAGCTATGATAAATATAAAATAACCGTGAGAATAAAACCCGATTCGGAAAGCTTTTTTAATAATCCTTTCCCGAAATCGGAAACGGTTGAAAAAGTTATTGCCGACGGCTCAGAAGAAGTTTACACACTCGAAAAATTCGACAAAAAAGTTACCGATGTTATTCTTTATGCTGAAATAAACCGTCTTTCCGATAAAATTGAATATCTGCGCTTTGAAAGTGTAAACGGGCTTACTGCAAACTTAAAAATGCAGGGTGAATATGAAAGCTTAGGAAGCTGTACCGTTATGGCAACGGCAAATGATTCGGTGGTTTATAAATTCACCTGGCCCGCAGTTACTCTTGATAAGCACGAAATGACTGTTGAAAAGGGAAGCAGTGAGGTGTTAAAGGCAAAGCTTACCTGTGACAATCCTCTTGATTACGAGGTTACCTGGTCTTCCTCAGATGAATCCGTGCTGAGTGTTGACAGCGAAGGATATCTTAAAACCCACAAGGTATTCGGTGACAGCATTATTACTGCAAGCTTTGTGTTTAACGGAAAAGAATACAGCGATTCATGCCTTGTTCATGTTGGCGTGCCTGTTGAGGGAGTTGACCTTAATAAAGGAAGTCTTAAATTGAAAAAGGGTGAAACGGCAGAACTCAAGCCCGTGTTCAATCCGAAAGATGCTACCAATGCAAAATGCTACTGGTTCAGTGAAAATGAGGCTGTGGCAACTGTTGATGAAAACGGCACAGTAACTGCCGTAAATACAGGTGAAACGGTAATTTATATAATTTCCGACTACGGAAATTATTACTCATCCTGCAAAACGGAGGTGACTGACTGATGGCAAGTGAGAACAAAAATATATTCAATACTATATTTGAAGCAGAATCCGAATCTGCTGCATCTCTTGACAAAGGCTCTCTCAGCAAATACAGCGATATAGCAGTTAAGGCTTTCCATACGAGAGTTCTTGACGGCAAAGAATTGGCAATTCCGGGTATTGCGGAGTTTGCAACAAAAATCCTTGCCGGTGTTGAAGTGTATCAGACACTTTATTTTGTAAACGTACTGCGAATAAATATGCTGTACGTTACAGCCATCAAAGCACTCATAAGCATATATGACGTACTCAACGACCCTCTTATGGGCATCGTTTACGACCGTACAAGAACCCGTTACGGAAAAGCAAGACCTTATATTTTTCTTGGTGCACTTCCGTATTTCTTTTCAACGGCATTTTTATATACGGGTGCGGTATTCCTGAAAAATCCGTCGGGTGACGATCCGAAAAAGATAATGTTTGTCTTTATTCTGCTTTTCCTGAAAGAAACCTTTGCCACCATATATAATCTGCCTAAAGGAAATCTGCTGATGCTAATGACTGCAAACCCGAAGGACAGAATTACTGTAGGACTTCTCAATACATATCTCGGTGAAGCAGGTGCTACCATTGTTTATGCAATTTTCCTGCCTTTAATGGAAATGAACAATAAGGGCGTTATAAATCTTCCCATGTCATCGCTTTTTGCAATTCTTGCATGGTTCTCGGCAATTATCGGAATAGTTTGTAATGCAATGGCGGCTATTTACTGCAAAGAAAGAGTTCTTCTTCAGACAAAACCTGCCCCCATTGAAAAAACGGTTCTGTATGTCCTTAAAAACAAGTATATGCTGAGGAATTTCGTTGCAAACTTTGCCACGTCATGGTGGAGCAACGGCG
Source organism: Acutalibacteraceae bacterium (assembly GCA_045533455.1). Taxonomy (GTDB): domain Bacteria; phylum Bacillota; class Clostridia; order Oscillospirales; family Acutalibacteraceae; genus CAG-177. Next base: position 11,129 of record JAZSHU010000012.1, read on the forward strand.
GTTATTCGTGGGACGTTGTTTCACAGCAGGAAATTTTCGGCGGAACATTTTATACGGTGCTTGCGTACTTCCCGTATAATGCAATTGATATTATATCCGTTTCATTTATACCCAAGTTTGCAAAATTGTTCAAAAACAATAACCGTAATGAGCTTATTGTGCTAAGACTGTGGGATATTGTATGTGTTTGCGGAATGTGGCTCGCAATTCCGTTCATTGATAAACGTTGGGTTACAATAGGAATATACGCCTTGTTCTATGCTCTCACGGGTATAAACAACGGCCCCGCAAACGTTGTTGAAGGTGAAATCGGCCGTGAAATCAACGATTACACCGAATATGTAACGGGTGAGCGTCCCGACGGATCAATTTCCATTCTTACCAATCTTATAACAAGGCTTACCGCACCGCTTAATGCTATGTTCACGATATTCTTGTTCAAGTGGTCAGGTTACGATACAACTCTTCCGATGCTTCCATGGTCTCAGGGAAATAAGGTTGTTTACCAGAAGGTATGGTTCTTATTTAACGGAATCAATATTCTTCCGCGAGTTATAAAGGTGATTCCTTATTTCTTCTATGACCTTGTAGGCGAAAAGCGTGAACAGATGTATATTGAGCTTAATGAAAGACGTGCACTTCTTGCAGGTGCAGGCAACAATTCTGAAGAAGGCATTGAAGAAATAATTGATATGCTTTCCGAAAATTAAAAAGAAAGTGAGCGTTATTTATGATAAATAATCTTTTCAGCGCAGTTTATCTTGTATTAAAAAAGTTTGTGCTTTTCTTTATTGCAGGTATTATGTGTCTTAACACATTTTCACCTACCGAACCAGAACAGCCGCAGATATTGAATAATAATACAGGAGATTTCTTCCTGCCAGACTACGGACATACGCTTATTTCTTCACACCGAAGCGGTAAAGGTGCCGCACCTGAAAATACTCTCAGAGCCATAAACTCCAATCTTGTGTACTCCGACAGTGATTCTCCCGTAATGGAAATGGACGTTCAGCTTACAAAAGACGGAGAAATCGTTCTTTATCACAGCCTTTTCCTTGAAGAGAACAGTGACAGCGAAGAGTATTTCGGACATAAGTATGTAACCGTATTTTCAAAAACCTATGAAGAGCTCAGAGGACTTAATTTCGGTGAGAATTTCATGATTGATGACGAATATCCTTTCAGAGGGCTCAGAGGCGATGAAATTCCCGACGATATCAGAATAACAAAGCTTTACGATGTTTTTGAAACCATCGAAAGAGAAGCTCCGGGAAAGTTCAGATATGTAATAGAAGTTAAATATCCGCATCCGTGGGCACCGAAAATTGTTGACGGCATCTATGAGATGGCAAATGAATATGATATGACAGATCGCGTTGTTGTTGCAAGCTTCTGGCCCGATGTTTCATCATATCTTGATAAGCACTATGACGGAAAGCTGAACAGATCTGCCAACCCCTTTGAAATCGTTTCTTTCTATGGCAGTTATATAAGAAATGAACAATTAAGTCCCGAAGACATTAAATATGATTCGCTTCAGATGCCCTATTATTGGGACGACGGAAAGCTTCTTGTTGCAAACCTCGGAAGAGCAAGCTTTATCGACTATGCTCATAAATACGGTCTTTCCGTTCAGTATTGGACGGTAAACAGTCCGGAAGATGCAAAATTCCTTGCTGAGTCGGGCGCAGATATGTTAATGACCGACTATCCCGACAGAATCCGTGAGGCTTTATACGGCACGGCAGAATAAATAATCATACTGAAAAAACTCTGAGCGGACAAAAAAGTCCGTTCAGGGTTTTTATTAAAATATATTGTCTCTAATATAAAAAATTGTTAGAATTTATTTATAACTCCTTATAAAAATCTGAAGGAGGGCAAGAAAACAATGATAAAGAATTATGTTACTTATAAAGAATTCGGCGCTTTGGGTGACGGAAAAACAGACGATATGCCTGCAATTGTCGCTTGTCACGAATATGCAAACAGGCATGATTTGTCCGTTGTTGCAGATGAGGGTGAATATTATATCGGCGGCAGGGCATTAACTGCTGTTATTATGACCGACACCGATTTCGGTAATGCAAGATTTATAATTGACGACCGAAACCTTGAAAGCATAAATCAAAGCTGTTTTAAGGTTTCAACAAAAGCAGAACGCTTTACTCCCGAAATTGCCTCTCTTGAACACAATCAGAAAAAAATTGAATTTCCGTATAAGGGTAACTATTATGTGCGGGTTTTTTCAGATAAAAAGGTTTACATCCGAAAGGGACTCAACAAAAACAACGGAACAGATGCTTCTGATTGCTTTATTGTTGATGAAAGCGGAAATATTAAATGCGGAATTAACTGGAATCACGGGAATATCACAAAAGCATATGCGTTTTCTGTTGATGATAAGCCCATTACCGTGCAGGGCGGGTATTTTACTACCGTGTCAAATCAGAGTGAGTCAAAATATAACTACCATTCAAGAAATATTGATATCAGCCGTTCTAACGTAACCGTGCAGAATCTCACTCATTTCGTTACGGGTGAAGCCTGTCACGGTGCACCCTACAGCGGCTTTATCACCGTTTCTGAATGTGCCGGGGTTACAATCCGCAACTGCCGTCTTACACCTCATAAAACTTATTTTACCGAATCGCAGATTCCCGGAGAGATGGTGTCCATGGGCAGCTACGACCTTAACTGTACCGCAGTTATTGGCTTGAGGCTTGAGAATATAACCCAGAGTGTTGATATTCTCGATACAAGATACTGGGGCCTGATGGGCTCAAATTTCTGCAAGAATGTTTCGCTTTCCGATTGTATTATGTCCCGTTTTGATGCACATTGCGGCGTAACGGGATGCAAAATCATAAATTGCACGTTCGGACATATGGGCATAAATATTATCGGTTTCGGCGACTTTTTAATTCAGAACACAACCGTAATCAACAGACATTTTGTGAATTTTCGTGATGATTACGGTGCAAATTTCAACGGTCGGCTCACAATAAGAAACTGTGTATGGAAGCCTTTTGGCGATAAACATAATTCTTATTGTGTTTTCAGAGCTGAAAATACGGGTGACCACGATTTTGGTTATCCCTGCATTATGGCTGAAAGCATTGATATTGACGGTCTTTTAATTGATGACGATGAAATTGCCGATTTTTCCGATATTGTAATGTTCTGTGATTACGACAGCAATTTTTCATTTGAAAAGCCATACCCCTACGGCACACCGAATATGGTGCGGGCAAAGGTTTATACGAAAACAGGGCGGAAAATCACAGCCTTCAAAAATGAGCAACTTTATAAGAACACGAAATTAATAATGGCAAATGTCTTATAAGTTTATTCCCGGTTATATTCATTAATTTTACCATCAATCTCCCATTCAGACGGAATCTTTGTGTCGAAAATATCAACGGGCTTTGTTGTGTGCACGGTGTTGAAAGTTTTATAAACTTCTTTGATATCGTTTTTTATGTTTTCGTCTATTTTATCGGTGCAGGATATAAACGATACTTCATGGATTGATTCAAGAGATTCGTTTTCTTTTTTTGAAGATGATATTGTTGAATGTATGATGACGGTGCTCGGAAAAAGCGGGAGCTGCTAAAGGCGAAATAAAGCTTCATATAATTACACTTGCATCAGAGCTTTATTATGAAAGTGAACAGTCAATGCTTCTCAAATCAAAAATGAACAGAGAAGCCATTGCCGTGCTTTCGGAAGGATATCCTTACTTTGAAGGACTTGAAAATGCAATGAAAATAAGAAAATACGCGCGAAGCCGTAACCTGTACCGACTTTTCGAATCCACTGCTGAAGATAAATACAGGCATCTTATTAATCAACACATTATTTCTGAATTAGGTTATTTAAGTTTAGACGATATTACTATAGAAAAAATAAATTCTTTCATAATTTAACAAATGTGTCGTATGTGAATTTTGCTCCAAGTCTGAAGCCTGATATGAAACTGTCAGCATTACTTGTTGTTGAAAATTCAATGTAAGCACTGACATAGTTTTGAAACAGTTCCTTATCATCACCGTTCAATTTTGCTGAAAGCTGTTCTTCTTTCTCTGCGAGGTTGCTCAGTTTCTTCTTGAGTTTAGGTGTTAATTTTGAATTAACCTCTTGCGGTTCAATGTTGCTGTAATACAAATCTTCAATGATATTTGACATTATGTATTCCTCCATATCTGAGGAAATATATTATAGTACGAAAGATAAAATATGTATTGCCGGAGAACAACTTGTGTTATGAACATCCGTACCAAAATTCTCAAATGCCTTTTGATATTTGAGAATTTTTCTTTTTTTGAAAGACGGGTACTGTTGCTAAGCAACGGTATCCGAGGATGCTGGATTTGCGAAGCAAAGCCGTGTCCCGTTTCTCGTACCATTAAGAATCGTTGAAATCTCAAAGGTTTTGACGATTCTTATTTTTTTGCTTTGCTTCGATCTTGAAAAAAGCACACAGAATCGTTAAAAAGTCCAATTTTATTACATAAAAAATATAAAAAATGACCTCACACGAGGTGAGGTCGAGCGTACTAAACATTATTTTAAACTTTCTTTGAAAGTGTCAGCCACCATATTCTGTGTTGATGTCAGTTTAATATCGTAAGCTACGGTTGAAGATCTTAATCTAATTTCAGACTTAGTCGAATATAGCAACTTAACGGAAATTCATATAACCGAAAACTAACAGAACTACCATCAAAATATAGAAGAAAGGAAGAACCGTTGCATCTCCGCCGAACGAAATAATGAATTCCTTTAAAGATTTTGATTTTTCTCTGTTTTCCTTGAGTCTCTTCGGGCGTGCAAAGTAAGCAAGGTCGAAGAGAATATAGCCTACACAGTAGAAAATCCAGGTTTCCCAAAGAGTATAGCCTCTGAGAATCTGACCGACAAGTATAACTGCTCCCAACAAAATCAGGAAAATGCGTATAATCTTTATATTCTTGTAATCCCAATAGCGTTCAAGGCCGTCGTGCTGTGCAATAACATAGTACATTGTAAAGCAACAGATAATTGAAGCCATCGTTGTTGAACCGAGCATAACAAGAGCAAGAGGTCCGACCATATAGCAGGGACGCTCAAGAACCTCAACAATGTTCATATCAACCTCGCCGAAGGCACGGGTGATTTTGTTGCCGTTTCTGCGGTAAGGAATGATAAAGAGGAAAATTGTGAAAATTATCAAAGCACAGAATACCCATGAAAGAATAGTATCAACCTTTTCGGGAAGCATATACCAAAGCTTTCCTGCCGCTTCAGCCTGCTCAAGATTCTTGGCAGCAAGAGGCCAACCGAGAACAAAAGCTCCTGCGATACCAAGACCGTTGAAGCAACCCTGTGTAAATTCCATTATTTTCCAACCATCAATAACATTAAGTGTATCCAATTTACCGAAAAGGCGTTTGCCGTTCTTGAGAGGATGAATCTGCTTGTCATAGAAGGTGATGGCGACAACCCAACCGACAGAGCCTGCAAGTGCGCCGCCAATCCACATAATGATACCGAAAATATCACGGCGGATTGCCATCATAAGAAGCAGGCCGGCTACTATAACAAGGTTTCTTCCCCATTCCTCTCGGCTGTCTTTAGAGAAACAGACTTTAGGCATTCTGCCGTGTTCAGGGTCGTAGGGTGTGTTGAAAATTCGGTATCCTATTTCCTGTACCAAAGGAACGAGTGCAAAGAAGATAACGAAATCATACCATTTATATACAACACCGCTCATTGCAGAAAAGCTTACACCGAGAAAACCTGCGCCGAGTCCGCTCCAGATTGAACCCTTGAAAGCAAGAGCGAGATAGCCGAGGGAAGGATTGTATCTTGGGCTGTCGTGGTCAAGCACGAGACCCATTGTCGAACCGTAGGGCTCCATACCGCCGTAAAAATAGCCGAGAGCACAGGCTGCCGCGAACAGGAAAACATTGTTCATTAAAAGCTCCGAACCGGTATACCATACACAAAGAATACCCATAAAGGCTCCGGGCAACATAGCACCTTTTTCGCCACCGATTGCAGAGCCGCGCATACCCCATCCGAAGCACATAGTAATCATACTGATTGCCAGAAAAGCAAATATATTTTGAGTTTCCATATGCAATACCCTTTCTTTGTTTTAGTTCTTTTCTACACGAACAACCGCATAGCCGATTTTCTTGCGTCCGCAGGTATAAACCATATGGAGAAGATTATCCTCCGCAACAATTGAGGGATATGAAAATTCAACACCGGGTTGAGTCTCAAGGTCAATGCGGACGGGGTATGTAGCACCGTTATCCTCGGAAAGGAAAAGGCACAGAGGTGTGCGGTCACCCCAGTTTTCACTTACGGGATTGCAAATCAATCCCAAAACACCGCAATCGGTCATTGCCGCACCGATACCGCTGTTATTATTGGGCATATCAGTGGGGCGCGCTACAGACCAGGTGCGTCCGAAGTCTGTTGACTCGCTGCGATAAATCCAATTAAGGTTTGTACGCGCAAGCATATAAACTCTGCCGTCGTGTGACTGGTCTTCCCATATCGCAGGCTGAATCAGGCCCTCGCCGTCCTTGGGAAGCTCTTCCTTACGGTTGCATATCGTGCCGTCGGGAAGTTCAAATGCAACTGGAGCAGACAGTTTCCATGTTTCTCCGTTATCTTCGCTGCAGTCTGTCCAGGATTCCCAACGGTCGCACAAATCCTCAGTTGAGCCGGGAGCAAGAAGTGTACCGTTTGAAAGCCTTATCATCTGATTTTTAACGGGTCCTCTTCCGCCGATGTCACCCGGGACAAGTTCCTTCGGTTCTGTCCATGTTTTGCCACCGTCAAAAGATACCGTTTTCATTGAGTACCAATGACCTTCATCAATACCGCTTTTGTAAATCAGCGTAAGAACACCGTTCTCAGCAAAAAGAGTCGGGTTCCAGTCCGCCTCGCCATCATCCGGAGTTACGGGTACCGGCGTGCTCCATTCTCCGTTACGCTCAGCAAACCATATACGCACATTCGGATTCTTTTCTTTGACACCGCCGAACCAGGCGGCTGTGGGTTTACCGTCGCAGATAGCAACTGTGGCTGCATGACATTCTCCAGTTTCTTCGTTGATACCTTCGGTTGCAAGGTATTCCTGATATAAAAGTTCTGCCTTAATCATTTGAATCATCTCCTCGTCAGAAAGTAATAAATAGTATAAAGCCCAAAAACGAAGTATCCTTATTTTGGGCTTTAACTTGTTATCAACAGCCGTGAAGCTCTTTATAAATACGGATAACCTCCTGTAGGTCCTCCTCTGTGTCTACGCTGACAGCTTTGTAATGAGCCGGTGCGGGAACGATTTTGATTTTATATCCGTGTTCAAGAACCTTAAGCTGTTCGAGGGACTCTGCCTCTGAAAGAGGAGTGGGAGCAAGCTTGGTATATGTATTAAGAAAATCGTGTGTATATGCATAAATGCCGATATGCTCAAAATATCTTGCTTCTTCCTCGTGACGGGGATACGGAATAGGTGAACGTGAGAAATAAATTGCATTTCCGTTTACATCGCTGACAACCTTGACTACGGTGTTGTTGAGAATATAGTTTTCATCCCCCGTAATTTCCAGGCTACCTGTTGCCATAACGCAGTCCGGACTGTTAATCAGTGCAGAACCGATATCATCAATTATTTCGGGAGGAACGAGAGGCTCATCACCCTGAATATTGATAACATAATCACAGTCGTAATTGCTTGCAGCCTCTGCAACTCTGTCCGATCCTGTGGGATGGTTGACACTTGTCATAACAGCTTCGCCACCGAAAGCGATAACAGCATCATAAACACGCTGATCATCAGTTGCAACAACAACCTTACTGAGTACCTTTGACTTGCTTGCATTTTCATAAACATGCTGGATCATAGGCTTTCCGCATATATCCTTAAGAGGCTTGCCCGGAAGACGGGAAGAACCGTAGCGGGCAGGTATAACACCTAAAACTTTAGCGCTCATATCAAAATCTCCTTTAATTAAAAATTGTATTTTTCACGGATAGCGTTTCTCATCTTGTTGAGAGAGAACGGCTTGATTTCATCGCAGATGCGCTCACGCATCTCTTTGCCTTCATCGGTATTCTGCGGAGCAGAGGTGAATTCAAGAGTTACACCGAGCTCTTTACAGATGCGGTCAACAAAAATCGGCCAAAGCTCACCGATATCGCCGATAACGGGAATGCTGTTTTCAAGGCGTGTAAATGCTGACATTTCCATACGGAACGGGATCTTTGTGAGCTTTGTCTTTGGAAGACCTTCATTGATTGCTTTCTGTATAAGCTCGCTCTGCTTGTTGAGATCCCATGAACGCTTAAGGTTTTCATCAAGGTCAAAACGGATGAGAGTCTTATCCTTGAGGCTGTATGTAGGAAGACCATTCATTGAAGCCCATATACCGTGACCTGTGTATGTTTCAAAGGGACCGTCGTGGATTTCTTGAGTAAGAGCGACAGCAGATTCAATAATGACATCAGCCTCAGAAAGCATTTTGGCAATACGCTTGCAACGTTGACTTACGGGAATACTGTCTGATATGCAAAGACCGACCTGACCGCCGCCGATGAGCTGGGGAACACTGACAAGGACAGGAACACCCTTGATTGCACCCGCACCGATCATTGTGTTCGGGTCAGCACCGAGACCTGCAACATACTCAAAGCTTTCTCCGAGTGTTTGTGCAGCAACCATAATTTCTGTTGAAACCGTTTCATTGAAATAACCGACAGGATAAGCCATATTGCCTGCTGCCTTTATGATAACCTTACCCTCTGCCTGTTCGCAGACGGAAACAAGCTCTTCGTCAAGAGGAAGCTCCGAACGAATTCGTGCCCATTCCTCCTCGCTGAGCTGTGTAAGCTCGTAAATATTGCCGCGGCAACGGATGTTTTCGGGACATTTGTCGCCGAGAATATCCGCATCGAAGCGTTTTACTCTGTCAAGGGTGCCGCCCATTTCGTGGGAAATTACTGCAGAACTTGTTGTTACGCCGTCAATAAGACCTGCGTGAATAAGAGCAGCAATAAGTGTTGTAACACCTTCGTGAAGATTCGGACCGCTTCCTATAACAGCTGCAACCTTACCGCCGCGTTTTTTTACTTCTATAACCTTTTCAATCGCTGTGTTTAAAAATTCCTTTGTTTCATCAGGGAGTGCCTGATAAAGCTGTTCAACCAAAGCAGGTGATGCCATAGTATATTCTCCTGTTCATAAATACTTAAACATTAATTTTTTTGCCGAAGCAAGCATCGTCGTAGTCTATAGACAAAAGTGTAAAATTGTATTTTCTGTAGAAGCCCATCGCTCTTTCGTTTCTCGGGCCGCAGGTAAGACAGACTCCGCAGACCCCTTTTTTTGCCAAATGGTCACACAGAGTGTCAATGAGCTTACCGCCCAGCCCCAGTCTCTGATACTCGGGAAGAATGTTTATATGAAAATGTGCAGGATATTCTTCCTTGAATCTTTCGGGAACATTATATGCTGTCGATGCCCACTCGTATCTGTCATCTCCGTAACTGTCCGAGCGAGGAAGATATTCACTGTCGAAGATCTTTTTGAATCTGTCAAAGTTTTCTGCACAGATTATATAACCTACCACTCTGTCTTTATCTTCAAGCACAAAGCAGTTCTCAGGTTCATGCTCAATGTAATAATCGCAGAATGTGTTATGATAAAACAGTCCGGTCAAATAATTCGGCACTTCCTCGGGCCCTTCACTGTTATCGCACACGAAATGCATATCAGCACGGTCCTTTTCCTCATATTTTCTGATAGATACCATTATATATCACCACCCTCAATCCGGTTTACAGGAATAGATTATCATAATGAATTAAAAAAAGCAATAAATTACTTGAAATTTTTTTGAAATAAGTGTATAGTTAAGATATACAGTTTTTGGGAGTAATTGCTATGAAATTTAAGGATAGTTTGACAAAAAAATCAGTAAAATCCTTGATAAATTTAATTATTTCAACTATGCCGAAGAGGTATTTTACAACACAGGAACGCTCGGATGAATTTATGCTTACGGGAGACAAAAAATTCCGTTCCGTACCCGGTAAAAATTGGACTGTCGGTTTCGGTAAAAAAGCATACACCCCTGATGATTATAACCATAAGACATATTATATTGCCGGCTATGATTCTGATAATCCCGTAAAAGGGGTACTTGATGACCTGTATGCAAGAGCAGTTTATCTTGATGATAATACAGGTGACGGCGGTGTGATTTTTTGTGCACTTGATTGTGTCGGAATCAGCAGAAAGGATATAAATGACATAAGAAAGCTTGCTGTTGAAAGCGGAAGGCTCGAAAAGGTTAAATCAATCAACATTTCTTCAACTCATACGCACGCAGGAATCGATACTCAGGGGCTTTGGGGTAAAAAGATCTATAAAAGCGGTAAAGACAAAGCTTTTATGGATAAACTCAAAGAATCCGCGGTTCAGGCTGTCATAACAGCTTTTGAGAACAGAAAAGACGGGAAGCTTTATTATGGTTTCGCTCCTGTTGAAGATATGCAGGCTGATGTCAGAACTCCCGTAACCTATGACAAAAACCTGACAAAAATCCGCTTCTCTCCGTATGACAAATCCGGTGACATTTTCATAGTTAATTTTGCTTCTCACGCAGAGCTGCTCGGAACAACATCGCTTGTCAGTGCCGATTTCCCCGCATATCTTATCAGGGAAATTGAGGACAATGTTCCGAATGCTGATGCTGTTTTTTTCAACGGTGCCGTAGGCGGTATGATTTCTGCTAAGGAAATAAAAAAGGTCTACAGAGATTCTATCGACTGTGAAGCCTATATGAAGGACTTCGGAAGACAATTGGGCAAAGCAGTTCTTTCAATCCGAAATGAAACAGAGCTGAAGCCGATTCTTAATATAAGATCCAAGGGTGTTATTATTCCGGGTGAAAATACTGTGCTGATTCTTGCAAGATATCTTAAGGTTCTCAATAACGATATCGGACGAACCGAAAAAAGGAGCAGTGCTTGTATTTATTCGGAAGTCGGATATATGGAATTGGGTGATAAGGATGTTGCTGTTTTTCTTGTTCCCGGCGAGCTTTTCCCCGAGCTCTATAACGGTGAATTCCTGACAGAAAAGGACAGTGCAAACCACAGAA
>JAZSHU010000060.1:0-19048 GCA_045533455.1 Acutalibacteraceae bacterium
CACCTTTGATGGTTGGTACACACATCCTTCAGGCGGTTCACAAATAACCGAGTATTCTTCTATGTCATCTTCCAACCAGACATTATACGCACATTGGACTCCGATAACCTACGAACTTCGTTTCGATGCCAATGGGGGTACAGGTGCCCCAGCTACTCAAAAAGGAAGTTTATCCTACACAATAAGTTCAACACAGCCATCTCGTTCGGGATATACTTTCTTGGGCTGGTCAAAAAACAGTTCCGATTCGTCAGCATCCTATCATGCAGGCGATTCAATTTCGCTTTCATCTAACACCACCCTTTATGCTGTGTGGAAAAAAATCACCTACACTCTAACCTACAGCGCCAATGGAGGTGCTGGTGCTCCACCGTCTCAAAATGGAGATACATCCTATACAATAAGTTACACCGAACCTACTCGTACAGGATACGTCTTCGCAGGTTGGTCCAAAAACAACTCAGCAACATCCCCTTCTTATTATGGGGGAAATTCAATCACCCTTTCATCAAACACTACACTTTATGCAGTATGGGAAAAACCTGAAATTATACTCAGTAGTTATAGTGGTTCAGGGAGACAAGCAGCCTCTTCGGCAAACTTATATACACTTAATGGATGGAATGGCACCGAAGCAGGTTCTTATTCAACCAATGGCACATTTAAGGGATTTCGTGTTCCTCTTCCTTCAGTTGTTTCCCATAACATTCCAGGCTGGAATGCTGCGAGTTGGGTTGTTTACAGTGGAAACTGTGTATGTAACGGGGATTATGTATATATCTCTCAACCGGGAACAGTAAAAGTCCGTTACGCGATTGGTAATTACTATAGTGATGTCTACACATATACACTTTCACTTTATAAAGCAACAACCGACATCAACTACATAAGAAGCCAACCTAGTAGTTCGGGAACCCGTGTTGGAACAGTTCCTGCAAACACAACAGTCGAAATAACCAGTCTTAATTGGAACGGAACTTACACTAAAAACGGAACAACATACCCTGCGGTTTGGGGATATGTAAACTATAACGGAAAATCCGGTTATATCATTCTCTGGTATTCTCATTAAAAACATCAAACAATAGTAAGTTTTTTCTATAATAAAGTCAAAAATCTGACCGCACAGTTTGAATGTGTGGTCAGATTTTTGTTTAGATATATTGTTGAGTGTAAAAATAATATCTGTTTAGTTTTTTAAAGCTAAACATTTCTTTATTTAATTTTCAACATTCAAAAGCACTTATATATAAACGATTTCAGAGCACAGCAATCGAGTGGTGCGTATCGTTTAATCTATACTCCCAATTTACATTTTAAGTATTACAAAAAAATAAATTCAATTTATAGAAAAACCTCTGAGAATCCGATGATTTTCAGAGGTTTTAAAACAGTTTTATTTAATCATCCCAAAGTACTTCAATGCTACTTTGATTGCCTTTTCTTTATCGGGAGGGCATTTTGGTTGTCTTGCATCATCTGATTTCGGTTTATTATAACAATCACGCTCGATGATACCGCATTTCTGTTTTATTTGTGCGATATACAAACTGCTGACTTTCAATCCGCTATGCTCAAGCACATAATCCTTGATTTCCTGATAGGTAGCTTTCTTTTCTGCATCGGTCAAATCCAGCTCATCCATATCCAGATCTATCTCGATATGATGCTTTGTGTTAAGTTTGGACAATAAACATACCGTCTCTATATGGTTTGTATGAGGGAACATATCCACGGGGCAGATTTTGCGGACTTTATATCCCTTTTTTATAATCATCTGTAAATCCCTTGCCAGGGTTTCGGGGTTGCAGGAAATATAAACCACTCTTTCGGGTGAGGCAACGGCAAGAGAATCAATGAATTTTTTGCTGCTTCCCGAACGGGGAGGATCCATAAAAACAACATCAAATCTTTCTCCGTTTTCCGCAAGCTCCTGCATAAAATCTCCTGCATCCGCACAGTAAAACCGTGCGTTTTTCGAGGCGTTGCGCTTTGCATTGGAAATTGCATCCTTGACCGCATCGGGGTTAAGTTCAACGCCGATGACATTGCCTGCGGTTTTTGATGCAACAAGACCGATGGTGCCTATTCCGCAATACGCGTCAAGCACCGTTGTATCTTTATCAAGCTCTGCAAGCTCCATTGCCTTACCGTAAAGCTTTTCCGTCTGCACGGGGTTAATCTGATAAAAAGATTTGGGTGAAATTCTGAAAACACAGCCGCAGAGGGTATCCTCTATATATCCGTTGCCGTAAAGAATTTCTTCTCTGTCGCCCAGAACAAGGTTTGTATCCTTGGGGTTGATATTAAGAACAACAGTTGTGATTTCGGGGTGCATTTCAAGCAGTGCGGCGGTGAATTTTTTCTTCATTGGGAAGTAACCGCTTGCACCTACGATTACAACCATTACCTGACCGCTTGAAAAGCCTCTTTTTACAAGCACGTGACGAAGGAATCCTGTGCCTTTATCTTCGTCATATGTCCATATTTTGAATTTCGGTACCATATTGCGGATATCCACAATAATCTTATCGGCGGTCCGGTCTTCGGTCATGCAGCTGTCAACCGAAACAATTCTGTGACTGCCCGACTGATAAACACCCGATATGATTTTGCCGCTTTTTGTTCTGCCGAAAGCGGCCTGCACTTTGTTACGGTAGTGGTAAGGGTTTTCCATACCGATTATCTTTTCAACCTTGCCGAATTTTTTCAGCAGAATTTCGCACCTTGCCTGCTTCCATTTAAGCTGACGCTCATAAGTCATATTCTGAAGCTGACATCCGCCGCATTTTTTTGCAAGGGGGCAGGCGTCGGGATTGGTTTTTAAATTTGATTTATTTGACATAATGTTACCTTACTGTCTTGTGCCGCCGCAACATTTTTTGTATTTCTTACCGCTTCCGCAGGGGCAGGGGTCATTGGGGCCTGCCTTTTCTTTCTTTCTGACGGGCTGTTTTTTATCCGTACCGTCAGATGAACCGCCGCCTGTTGCGGTTATTTTCGCAGTCTGTTCACGCTTTGTTTCTTCCTGATTTCTGATAATAATGGTCAGAATCTGTCTTGCGGTATCCTCACGGATTGATTCAATCATTCCGTCGAACATTTCGGAGCCTATATTTCTGTATGCAACAACGGGGTCTGTCTGGCCGTATGCTCTCAGACCGATACCGCGGCGGAGCTGATCCATTGCATCAATGTGGTCCATCCAGTATCTGTCAACGGTGCGGAGAAGAACCATCTTTTCAAGCTCACGCATAATGGGTTCACCGTTTTCACCCAAACCGAAAAGCTCTTCACGCTCGGTATATCGCTTTTCTGCTCTTTCAAGAAGAAGCTCACGGGCATCCTCTTTGTCAAAGCCGTCGGCAAAATCGTCATCCGTTGTAAGCCAGCCTTTGAATTTACTCTTAAGACCTTCAATATTCCAGTCTTTCTTTGAAATACTGTCGGAGCAGAAGAAATCAACCGCATCATTGATGCTGCCTGTTATCATCTTCATTATAATGGGTTTAAGCTCCTCGCCGTCAAGCACCTGATTACGCTGTGTATAGATAAGCTCTCTCTGGCGGTTCATAACATCGTCATACTGAAGAACGCTCTTTCTTATACCGAAGTTTCTGCCTTCGATGTTTTTCTGTGCGGTTTCGATGGAGTTTGTAACCATCTTTGCCTCAATGGGCATATCCTCGGGAGTTTTAAGCATATTCATAACGTTGGTAAGTCTTTCACCGCCGAAAATACGCATAAGGTCATCATCCAATGAAAGGAAGAAACGGCTTGCGCCGGGGTCACCCTGACGGCCTGCACGGCCTCGGAGCTGATTGTCGATTCGTCTTGATTCGTGACGCTCCGTACCGATTATGAACAGACCGCCTGCTTCACGCACTTTTGCAGCTTCGGGTTCAATCTGTTCGTCATATTTCTTTTCAAGTGCGGCATATTCCGCTCTTGCATTAAGGATTTCTTCATTATCCGTTTCGGCAAAGCCTGTTGCCTCGGCAATAAGTTCCTCGGTGTAACCCTTCTTGCGAAGCTCTGATTTTGCAAGATATTCTGAGTTACCGCCAAGCTTGATATCCGTACCACGGCCTGCCATATTGGTTGCGATTGTTACCGCATAGGGCTTACCTGCCTGAGCAACAATTTCCGCTTCTTTTTCGTGATGCTTTGCGTTGAGAACTTCGTGCTTTATGCCTCTTCTTTTCAGGAATGCACTGAGAAGTTCGGATTTTTCGATTGATGCCGTACCGATAAGCACGGGCTGACCCTTTGCGTGGCATTCCTCAACAACAGCAATAACGGCTTCGTACTTTGCCTTTTCGGTTTTATATACCACATCCGCCATATCATTTCTTATCATAGGCTTGTTGGTGGGGATTTCAATAACGTCAAGGTTGTAAATCTGATTGAATTCGGTTTCTTCGGTCATTGCGGTACCGGTCATACCCGAAAGCTTTTTATAAAGACGGAAATAGTTCTGGAATGTAATGGTTGCAAGTGTCTTGCTTTCATGCTCAACATTAACGTTTTCCTTGGCTTCAATGGCCTGATGCAGACCTTCGTTATAGCGTCTGCCCATCATAATACGGCCAGTGAATTCGTCAACGATAAGCACCTGGTTGTCCTTAACAACATAGTCAACGTCACGGCGCATAACACCGTTTGCCTTAATTGCCTGATTGATGTGGTGAAGCACCGTCATATTTTCAGGGTCCATAAGGTTTTCGATATTGAAAAATGATTCTGCCTTGGCAACACCGCTTTTGGTAAGGGTTGCGGTTTTTGCTTTTTCGTCAACAACGTAATCACAGTTATCGTCAACAAGGTCTTCAATATTTTCTTTTGAATTGACTTCCTTGATTCTCACGCATCTGAGCATTGTTGCAAAACGGTTGGCGGTTTTGTAAAGCTCTGTTGACTTTTCACCTCTGCCGGAAATAATAAGGGGAGTTCTTGCTTCGTCGATAAGAATGGAGTCAACCTCGTCCACAACTGCAAAGCTGTGACCTCTCTGCACCTTATGTTCCTTATAGACGACCATATTGTCACGAAGGTAATCGAAGCCCATTTCGTTGTTTGTGCCGTAGGTGATATCTGCGGCATAGGCTTCTTTTCTTTCGGGATTTTCTTTTTCGTGAATGATAAGACCTACGGTAAGACCCATAAAACGGTATACCTTGCCCATCCATTCGCTGTCACGGCGTGCAAGATAATCGTTGACGGTAACAATGTGAACACCTTCGCCTGAAAGTGCATTAAGGTATGCAGGCAGGGTTGCAACAAGGGTTTTACCTTCACCTGTTCTCATTTCGGCAATTCTGCCCTGATGAAGGATGATACCGCCTATAATCTGCACGGGGAAATGCTTAAGGCCGATAACACGCCACGAAGCCTCACGGCAGGCAGCAAATGCCTCGGGAAGAATATCGTCAAGAGTTTCGCCGTTTGCAAGACGCTGCTTGAACTCAGGTGTTTTTGCCTGAAGCTGCTCATCAGTAAGCTTTGAAAATTCATCTTCCAGCTTAAGCACCTTATCGCAAAGAGGGCGTATGCGCTTTATCTCCTTTGTTGAATAATCGCCGAAAAGTTTAGTTAAAAGACCCATTTTGACCACCTCGAAGGTATTTTTTTTATACTTTTTGAAATGATGTATGCTTACGCATATGATGAATGATGTATTCCTTCGGAATATGATGTGTTGCGTTGCAACATTAAGGATAGGCTCCGCCTATGACCGATTGTATAAATGGGTAAGGGCGAAGCCCTTCCTTAACTATTCACTTTTCATTATTCACTATTCACTGTTTCAAAAAGTATATTGTAAAATTTTTATTTTTGTGATAAAATTTTTTCAGAATTTTAAAAGGAGTGTCCGTAATATGCCGAAAAGAAACGATTACATTTCATGGGATGAATATTTTATGGGTATTGCCCTTCTTTCAGCCCGCAGAAGCAAGGACCCCAGCACGCAGGTAGGTGCCTGTATAGTCAATAACCGCAACAAGATTATGTCCGTAGGATATAACGGTTTCCCTCAGGGCTGCAGTGATGACGATTTTCCTTGGGAGCGCTCAGGCGATGAATTCGACACAAAATACCCTTACGTATGCCACGCGGAGCTTAACGCCATTCTCAACAGCGGCGGTTCAAGCCTTGAAGGCTGCAAAATTTATGTTGCGCTTTTCCCCTGCAACGAATGTGCCAAGGCAATCATTCAGTGCGGCATAAAGGAAGTATATTACCTTTCAGATAAGTATGCCGAAACCGTAGGAGTCCGTGCATCAAAAAGAATGTTTGACAGTGCGGGAGTAAAATATACTCAGCTTAATCCTGCAAGCGAAGAGCTTGTAATCGATTTCAGAAAAGAAAACATTTAAAAAGAGTAAACAACCGATCCTGCGGTTTTACCGTCGGCTGTGAGAGCGCGCACGCTCATTACGCTTGAACCGTCAAGCCATACAAAATCTGCGCTTTCACTGAAAAGCATGGGCTCGGTGAAGGTTGAGGGTTCAGCTGAGCCGTCAACGGTGCAGTAGGTAACACTCTGAATGGGTGTGCCGTTTGCGTTGATTTCGCCATACGAAGCGAAAACAGCTTTTGTTCCGTCGGGATTAACGGAGAAAAGATCCGCATTTTCAATATTGATATCTTTGAGAGTCTTTGATGAACCTGTAAGCAGGTCAATCATCACAAGGCTCTTTTTGTTTATGAGATATTTACCGCACTGCAGATAATCGGTCTGCCAGTCGCCTTCAAACTGAGTGAGAACGTTTTCGGTATCACCTGTTCTGAGGATATTTGCAAAGCCTTTGTCGTTCTTTTTCAGATAATGCATACCGTTGCCGTCATTGACAAACCATACGCCAAGAATATCCTTTACCTCGATTTTGGGTTTATAGGCATTTGAAAGCACCATTACATCCGCACGCAGACCCTTATCTGCCTCGTTGTAGTATCTTGAAGAAAGGAAAAGCTTTGCGTTGCCGAGATTTTTAATGAAATCATCGGTAAGCAGAGTCCAGTCCTGACGGAAAGTGCCGTTTATGTCGATAAGTCTTGTGTGGTTTGAAACATATGTTGAGGCTTTGCCGTTTGCAAGGTCGAAGTTATAAATTTCGGAATAGAGCTTATCGGCTTTATAGAAATTATCCTTATCAAAATCTGCGAGCAGAAGATATCCGCCGCCGTAACCCGCAGGCTTTGCGGTCAGCTTTACGAATGCATAATCATAAACCTGAACATCCTTGCTCATATCCGATGTAAAAACACCGTAGCCGCAGGCCTTGCCGTCTTTTTCAATATAGTTGACGGTTACGGGAATTGTTTCGCGGCTTGCTTTAAGGCTTGCCTTTACCTGCTTCGGTGCAAGTGTGCTTGCAACCATCTGACCGTTTGCATATTCATAAAACTTCACACTGCCTTTGAGGTCGGCTGTGTAGTAGATATTGTTAAAATCGGTGGGCAGAAAAATCTCGCCGTTTGCACCTTTGACGGAAAGGCTTGCGGTATAAGTGCTTTCGTCATATGAGAAAACAACGGGCTCAGGATTTTCAACCTGAGGTGCATTGCCTGAATTTTTGGTTGAAACAAAGAAAACTACACCTGCCGCAACCATAAAAACCGCCATAACGGCACAAAGAATTTTTATAACCTTATCGTTCATTTTTATTCTCCTTTACAGTTCGATTTCAAGCTCAACGGGACAGTGATCCGAACCGAAAATTTCATTGTGTATTTTGGCATCCTTCATTTTATCTTTCAGCTTTTCGGATACGATAAAATAGTCAATTCTCCAGCCCGCATTCTTTGCCCTTGCGGAAAATCTGTATGACCACCAGCTGTAAACTCCTTCAAGATCGGGATAAAAATAACGGAATGAATCCACAAAACCGCTTTCAAGCATTTCGCCGAATTTACCTCTTTCTTCATCGGTAAAACCGGGATTGCGTCGGTTTGACTTGGGATTTTTAAGGTCAATCTCTTTATGAGCAACATTCAGGTCGCCGCAGAAGATAACGGGCTTTTTTGCATCGAGGGTACATATATATTCTCTGAAAGCGTTTTCCCAATCCATACGGTAATCAAGCCGCACAAGACCATCCCTTGCATTGGGCACATAGACAGTTATGAAGTAGTATTTTTCGAATTCGAGAGTAATCACTCTGCCTTCGGTATCATGTTCGGGGATTCCTATGCCGTAAGAAACGGAAAGGGGCTTTTCTCTGGTAAAAACCGCAGTTCCCGAATATCCCTTTTTCTCGGCGTAATTCCAGAACTGATGATATCCTTCAAGAAGAAGCTCTGCCTGACCTTCCTGCATTTTTGTTTCCTGCAGGCAGAAGATATCTGCATCCAGAGCCTTGAAACTTTCATAAAAATCCTTCTGAAGGCAGGCTCTTATTCCGTTAACATTCCACGAGATAAATCTCTTGACTGCCATACCGCATAATCCTCCATTTTATAATAAAACATATTATATCATAAAAAATTAATTATGTCACCTATAAATATTAATATTGTGTAAACATTCATAAATTTGTGTAATTATTTTTGGCAGATGAAATTCACTTTCACCCTTGACAAAACGGTCGTTATGAGGTATTTTTATAATTAAGAAGTGTGCGGTTTGCACACAAAAAACAAAAATTTTTTCAGGAGGAAAAACCATGAAAAAGCTTCTTGCAATTCTCCTCGCAGCAGCAATGCTCTTCGCATTCGCAGCTTGCGGTGATGACACAACAGGCGGAACAACAACCACAACAGCAGCAGAAGATGTAACAGACGAAGCTCCCGTTGAAGAATCAACAGACGCAGTTGAAGACACATCAGCAGCAGACACATCAGACGTTTCAACAGAGGAACCCTCAGAAGAGGAAACCTCAGCTGAAGAAACCTCAGCAGCAGCTGACGCTGAAATGTCAAAGGCTGATTTCGTTGCTTTCCTTAATGCAGAAACAGCTAAGGCAGCAAAGGGTTCCTACAAGTTCAACAGAAACTGCTCATATGTTAACCCCATCGATGTTGGTAACATGACAAACGCTCTTAACAGCGTTATCAAGATGGTTGATAAGGACTCAGACCTCAGCTCAGTTGTAGGCGGTTTCCTTGGAATCGGCACAAAGACAGGCACATTCCCCAAGGACACTCCCGATGATGACTATCAGATCAAGGCTACAAAGCTCACAGAAGCTGACCTTGCAAACTTCAGCGTTGCTGACGGCGTTTACAGCTTCACACTCGCTAACGCTTCCAACCCCAAGAAGACAAACGCAACTCCCATCTCCAGATTCATGAACGACTTCATCACTCACGAAGAAGTTGATGAAGGTATCAAGGATGCAGCAGGCAGCCTTATCACTCTCAAGGAAACAGACGTTAAGTACACAAATATCAAGGTTACCGTTAAGGTTGTTGACGGCAAGATCGCAGAAATCAATTATCAGTATAACTTCGCCGCAACTCTTTCACTTTCAATCATCGGCGGTAAAGTTAACGGCGCAGGCTCAGCCAAGACAACAGGTGCATTCACAGAAATCAAATATTAATTGATAAAAAAGCCTCCGTACAGCGATGTACGGAGGTTTTCTTTTATGCAAGTGTGGTCAGTGAGGTATCCGATGTTGAGGATGAAGAATCGGGCATAATATCCGACATCATACTTTCCATATCGGTTTTTGCTTCGGTCATCATATCTTCAAGTGTTGTAAGAACGGGGTCATTGTGGGCAGGGTCGGTAATCTTGCCGTCCTCAGTGCCGCCGCAAGCTCCAAGCACAAAAGAGATAAGAAGTGCAAAAGCAATAATTGCATATGAAATTTTCTTCATAAAAAATACTCCTTTACGCAAAATAATTTTCCGTTTGGAATTATTTTTGCCGTAAAGGAGCTTTATTATACAAAAAATTTTATTTTACACGAAGCCATACAAGCATATCGCTTGTGCCTCTGTTTGCAAATGCAAAATAGGGAATCAGCTTTATTCTGCGTCTGATGCCGTCATTACGGTATGTGCGGTAAAGTGAGTCAAAGGGCGTATCCTCAAAACCGTCAGCCTCAACGGTGTATGCCTGCATTTCTTCATTGAAAGAAATTGAAGCATTGAGGTTTCCGCTTATGCTCAGATTATTGAGGGGTACACCGTTGTCGATTTTTTCCGCACAGTAGACAAACGGTCCTCTGCAAAGAGCAACTCTGCCCACATCCGCTTCAACGGCGGGATTTGCACAGACAAGGCGGCATTCCATAGCGAAATCAAGGTTTATTTCTGTTTTGTCATCCTCAATTCTTATGTATGCATAGCCCTTTTCTGTTTTATATGCACCGCTTACAGTGCAGTTTTCTGCCCAACCCGGAATTCGGACGGCAAGGGTTTTGCCTGCCATACCTTCAACGGTCAGCTTAACTGCACCGTTGTTGGGATATTCCGTATTCTGGGTTATTTTTATGCCCTCAAACTCTGCTTCGGACTCAAAATAATGATGAACAAAAACGGTGTTATCATTATATGTATAGAGAATATCGCCTATTGAAGCAATCATTCTTGCAATGTTGGGAGGACAGCAGGAGCAATCAAAAACTTCAAGGCGTTGGGGAGTATCGTACATACTGCCCTTATACTGATAATACTCCGTGTTTTTGCGGTTTCTCTCCATATTGATTTCAAGAGGATTGACATA
Organism: Acutalibacteraceae bacterium; assembly: GCA_045533455.1. Classification (GTDB taxonomy): domain Bacteria; phylum Bacillota; class Clostridia; order Oscillospirales; family Acutalibacteraceae; genus CAG-177. The sequence goes on from JAZSHU010000060.1 coordinate 10,676, forward strand.
GAAAAATGCCTTTCCGCTGAGAGAAACACCTGCAAGAGCGCAGTTATATATTGCGGTTTCCGCTATGTCGGCATAGAGGGAATCGGGTTCAATAAGACTCATTCTTCTTGCAAAAAGAGCAAGTCCGATTGAAGCGCAGGTTTCCGAATACGCAACATCATTGGGCAGGTCATAATCCTCAGTGAAACGCTCGCCGTAGTGAGTGGAGCCTATGCCGCCGGTAACATACATCTGCTTTTCCGCAATACTGAGGAAAAGCCTTCTGCAGGCTTCATAAAGGGAGTCGTCCTTCATCCTCAGAGCAAGGTCAGCCATTGCACAGTAAAGATAGGTAGCCCTTACACTGTGACCTGTTGCATTTTCCTGCTCACGCACGGGTTTGTGGGTCTGGTCATAGGCATGGCTGATGAAATAAGGGCTTTCCTCGTCTTTTTCGGATGTACCTCTTGTTTCAACAAAACGGCTGCTCATTTCAAGATATTTCTTGTTGCCCGTACAGTCGTAAAGTTTAACAAGAGCAAGCTCGATTTCTTCGTGACCGGGGGTGCTGAATTCCGCAGAGTCCTCAATAAAAAATACCTTTTCAATATAATCCATATAGTCGCACATCAGGTTAAGGAATTTATCCTTACCCGTGGCTTTGTAATATGCAATCGCCGCTTCCGTCAGATGTCCCGCACAGTAAAGCTCGTGTGCCATACGGTTGACAAAACGGTTATCGGGCTCGCAAACAGTGAAATATATGTTGAAATATCCGTTATCGTCACGGTTTTTTTCAATCAGGTCAACAACACCGTCAACAACCGCTTCAAGCTTTTTGTCGGGGCAGAGATGAATGGTATAAGCAACAGCCTCAATCCACTTTGCAACATCCGAATCCCAGAAAATATGGGGTCGGTTGGGGTCGCCGTCTTTCCATTCAAATTTGAATGCATCAAATCTGCCCGTATCCGAAAAACGGTCATAAACCATAGGGATAGTGGCGTTTTTGTTAATTTCAAAGCGGTTTTTCCAGAAACCGCCCAGAGTAACTTTGTCAAAAGTAACGGTCTTCATAAAAGCACCTCTTTATTTTCTTGCTTTTGCCTTTTCTTCTTCGGTATCGCCGATTTCAATAAGGTAATATGCGCCTGTCCACACAAGCAGACCAATGAAAATAAAGATAAATCCGTTCTGGAAGCCGCCAAGCATAAGCTTATCGACGGAAACAAAGTTGCCTACAAGAGAAACAAGCCAGCCGCCTGAGAACACGCTGAAAAGACTGATTGTGCCGTCAATGAATAGAGCTGCGGCTGAATTGAAGCAGGCAATCATAACGATTGTGCTTATAAGCCCGCCTGCACTTGCGATAAGGACGGGAATACGTCTGTTGCTGCAGCAAGACCATACAATAATGAAAAGGGAAACAAGAATAACAAGAACAAAGCATACCGCGCAGGTAATAAGTCTGCCTTTGACAGGGTCGAGAGCTGCAGGCCAGGTGAAGCCTGACGAAGTATTGCTGAATATCATATCGTGCCACATTGCTTCCTTGCCCGTTATAACATCAATTATAAATTTGATGGAAAAGCTTTCTTCAAGACCTGCATCGGCAAACGATGTTGACAGCTTGAAAAGGAACAAATCAACAAAAATGGCTACGGGGAAAACTGATGCCGCAACAAGAGCATTGACTATTCTGTAAAGAGCTTTCATTTTCAGGATTCCTTTCGGTTTTATTTCCAGGATGAATTAAGAGCAACGGTGCGGTTAAAGACAATTTTTTCATCGGTTGATGTTTTGTCAACGCAGAAGTAGCCCTGTCTCATAAACTGGAAGGCGTCGCCGCATTTTGCATCTTTGAGTCCGCCTTCAACAAGGCAGCCTTCAAGAATTTCAAGCGAGCCGGGGTTAAGATGGTTAAGATAGTTTTCTTTGCCGTCTGCCATGGGGTCTTCCGCATTGAAAAGACGGTCATAAAGACGGATTTCGCAGGGTACGCTGTCAGATGCACTTACCCAGTGAATTGTGCCCTTGACCTTTCTGCCGTCGGGAGCATCGCCGCCCTTGGTTTCGGGGTCATAGGTGCAGTGAAGGCAGGTAACATTGCCTTCTTCGTCGGTTTCCCAGCTGTTGCAGGTTACGAGATATGCACTCTTAAGGCGTACTTCGTTGCCGGGATAAAGTCTGAAATACTTTTTGGGAGGCTCAATCATAAAGACGTCACGCTCAAAGAAAAGTTGTTTTGAGAAGTTAACGGTTCTTGTGCCAAGTTCGGGTTTGAGAGGGTTGATTTCAACCTCAATAGCCTCGCTCTGACCCTCGGGATAGTTGTCAATAACAACCTTGAGAGGACGAAGAACAGCCATTGCACGGGGTGCATTTTCGTTAAGATTATCTTTTACGCAGGCTTCAAGCAGACCGTAGTCAACAACACTGTCTGCCTTTGAAACGCCGATACGGCTGATGAATTCACGCACTGCTGCTGCGGGATAGCCCCTTCTTCTCATACCGCTGAGGGTAATCATTCTGGGGTCATCCCAGCCGTCAACAATACCCTTCTGAACCATTTCAAGGTTATATCTCTTGCTGATTACGCAGTAGTTGAGGTTGAGTCGGGCAAACTCAATCTGTCTGGGAGGTTCTTCAAAACCTACTTCCTTGATGAACCAATCATAAAGAGGTCTGTGGTTTTCAAATTCAAGTGAGCAGAGTGAATAGGTTACGCGCTCCCTTGCATCCGAAAGAGGATGTGCAAAGTCGTACATGGGGTAGATGCACCACTTATCACCTGTCTGATGGTGAGGAACATGAGCGATTCTGTACATAACAGGGTCACGCATATTAAGATTGGGTGACGCCATATCAATCTTTGCACGGAGTGTCTTTTCACCGTTTGCAAATTCGCCCTTTGTCATTCTCTCAAAAAGGTCAAGGTTTTCTTCAATTGAACGCTCACGGTAGGGGCTGTTCTTGCCGGGTTCGGTAAGAGTGCCTCTGTATTCTCTGATTTCATCGGCAGAAAGGTCACAGACATATGCCTTGCCCTTCTTGATGAGCTTTATTGCACATTCGTAAATGAAGTCAAAATAGCTTGAAGCATAAAGCACCTTGTTCCACTTGTAGCCAAGCCATTCGATATCAGCCTTGATTGCATCAACATACTCAACATCTTCCTTTGAAGGGTTGGTATCGTCAAGACGGAGATTGCACTCGCCGCCGTATTTTTCAGCAGTGCTGAAGTCGATGCAGATAGCCTTTGCGTGGCCGATGTGAAGGTAGCCGTTGGGTTCAGGCGGGAAACGGGTCTGAACTCGGGTATTCACGCCGTTGGCAAGGTCCTCATCAATAAAGTCGTATATAAAATTTGAATTGGTGTTCATTTCTTCCATGGTTGTTCTGTCCTTTCTTATTTCCAGCTTTCAACAGCTTCGCTGAGTCTTGCTTTTATTTCATCTTCGCCGAGAAGGTTCATAATGGAATAAAGGTCGGGAGTGTTTCTGCGTGATGTGAGGGCGATACGGATAACCGTTGAAACATCGCCTACGTGACCCTTGAAAGCGTCGGGGTTCTTTTTATATTCCTTGACATTGGGTGTAAAGCCAAGCGGTTCGCACATATCCTTGATTCTTGCAAACCATTGGTCTTTATCGTCTGCAAGTGAAAATTCACCTGCATATCTTTCAACGATTGCGGCGGCATCTGCCTTTGAAATATTTTCGGGCAGAGTGTAATCCGCAACATAAAGTTCGTTATAGAGATATGAGAAATAATCCTTAACCTCGCTCCACTTTGCAATATCCTTACGGGGCTTGGGATTTTCTCTGTCGATATTCACCGCTGCAGTTGAGAATTCGGGGTCTGCAGAGAACAGAGCATAAAATTCGGGGTCATAAACCTTTGCCCATGCGGCTACATTTTCATAAACCTGTTCTGCACTCATAACAGAAATAACGTTCTTGCTTACATCGTTAAGCTTCACAAGGTCAAACAGACAGCCGCTTGAGCTCATTTTTTTAAGATTGAAGGGGAACTTTGAAATATCCTCTTTGGGATTTGCTCTGCGCCAATCCTCGAAGTTTGAGTTGATAAGGGTCAGCAGGTATTCAAGCACGCTCTCCTTGGGGAAGCCGCCTTCAACAAAATATCCCACAGCTGCTTCGGGGTCTTTTCTCTTTGAAAGCTTACGCTTGTCACCTGTTTCTTCATCGATTTTGAGAACCTGAGGTGTATGAGCATATTTGGGCACCTTGTATCCGCAAGCTTTGAAAAGCTCAATATGCTTGGGTACGGATGAAATCCATTCCTCACCGCGGATAACATGGGTTGTCCTCATAAAGTGGTCATCGCAGGCATGAGCAAAATGATATGTGGGAATACCGTCGGATTTGAGAAGAACTTCATCAATTATGTTTTCGGGCATTTCGATTTTGCCTCTGATTATATCATCGAAAACAATCTTTCCGTCACTGCCGCCCGAACGCAGACGAAGCACCCAGGGCTTGCCTTCTGCAAGATTGCTTTCAATCTGTTCGAGAGTCAGGTCACGGCATTTTGCCCATTTGCCGAAATAACCCCAGATAAGGGCGTCGCCTTTTTCCTGCTCCTTACGAAGGTCTGCAAGCTCGTCTGCAGTGCAGAAGCAGGGATATGCAAGACCCTTTTCAACAAGGCTCTTTGCCACGGTCTGATAGATTTCCGCGCGCTGACTCTGGGTGTAAGGTCCGTACGCACCTTTTTCTGTGCCGAAGCCTGTTACGCCTTCCGTAAATTCAACGCCGAAATAATCGAAGCCGTTAATGATTGCGGAAACGCCGTCGTCAATTTCACGCTTTTTATCCGTATCCTCAATTCTGAGGTATGAAACGCCGTTTGTTGCCTGAGCGGTAAGCACGTCAACAAGTGCACCGAAAAGACCGCCGATATGAAGATAGCCTGTGGGTGACGGTGCAAAACGGGTTACTCTCGCACCCTCCGCAAGACCTCTTTCGGGATAGAGCTCCTCATAATAATCGGGGGTTTTATCGATATGAGGGAAGAGAAGCTCTGCAAGTTTTTTGTTATCCAAAATACACACTCCTATAAATGATTATAATTTTACTTATACCCTATTATTATTGCAGAAATCTTTCCAAGTATCAAGTGTTAATTTCAATTTTTTTCCGAGATATGGCTTCTTTTTTCAAATTTGCACCTTGCAGGAATAAAAAAGGTGGTTTCTGCCGAAAATATGAAGGAAAAACCTGCAATAAAACGGAAAGAGGTAAACCAGATGAAAAAAAGCATAAGAAAATACCCCAATATTTATCTTGCACTTGCGGTATGCCTTGTTGCCGTTGCAATCGGCACGGCAATAGGTTTTGTAAAATCACCCGAAAAATCAACAGATACCGAAACATTCAGCAGAATCACCGTGCAGTGGAGCGTTGAAGAAACAGAGCCGCTGACCGAGGAAGCCAACATCGGTATCAGCGGCATTGCGGATGAGAGAGTTTATTCCGTAACAGAAACGGAAAAAGATGAAACCGACAAGCCCTATTCCGGCAACTTTGCTTTGCCTATGGGCACGGATATTATCAAGGATTTCAGCAACGGCGAAATGGTTGAGTCGAAAACAATGGGGGATTGGCGTGTGCACAACGGCGTTGATTTCGGCGGCAGTGCAGGCAATGAGGTTGTTGCGGTTTCAAAGGGTAAGGTTATTTCCGTTACCGATGATATTTTCTGGGGTACGGTTGTAGAAATCGACCACGGCAACGGTATGACGGTGCGTTACTGCGGCATGAAGGAGGGAAGCTGTGCAGCTGAAGGCACAGAAGTTGAAAAATATGATAAAATCGGCTCGCTGGGTCATATTCCCGTTGAAATCAGCGACGAAGACCACCTTCATATTGAAGTGCTTATCGACGGCGAATATGTTGACCCTCTGAAAGCCCTGAATAAGGTAGGGTCTGACGAATAAAACCGATAATACAATGGGTACGGGTAAAATCCGTTCTTTACACGCCGTAAGGCGTATATCACTTTCGGCAACGCCGAAAATATCACATTGCAAAGAAATATTTCATCCGTTCCTGCGGAACGGACAACACATTCCGCAGGAATATATTATGGCGGCTGCAATGTGTGTCAGGCTCCCCATAGGCATTTTATGCCACCGTCAACGCAGCCGCCTTGTTTTTTTTGAGGAAACATCCTCAATTCATTCTATGCCCGAGTGCCTGAATTGGGCATAATGAATAAATTTAAAAAAACGCTTTACATTTTCAATCCTTTGTGCTATAATCCCATTTGCACGTGCCCGTTTCTCGGATTTCGGAGCAAACCTCACCGAGGTATTCACCTGCCGTATTCTGGGAGCCGAGGCAAATAATTTAATGAGGTGAAAAACAATGACACAGGCAGAAAAGACCGCAATTATGCAGGAATTCGCTCTCCACGAAGGTGACACAGGTTCACCCGAAGTTCAGATCGCAGTTCTTACAAAGAGAATCAACGACCTTACCGAGCATCTTAAGGTGCACAAGAAGGACCACCACTCAAGACGTGGCCTCCTTATGATGGTTGGTCACAGAAGAAACCTTCTTGCATACCTTCAGAAGGTTGACATTGAGCGTTACCGTTCAATCATTGCAAGACTTGGTATCCGTAAATAATTCGTCAATAAAGCAGGCAGGAACTCATCTTGCCTGCTTTGTGTCGTTTTAAAGGATAGGGTAGTATGTTAAAGTATTAGCTTGTTACCGCTTTAAATCGGCACGAAAAACGCATCTTTCAGGCGGCTGTTTCCCCCGGTTTTAGCGGTAAATCGAGTTTCCGATATTTTTCGGAGGTTGGATTTATTGCTAAACCCAAACCTGCCGCCTGTAGAAATAAAAATTTTACAGAGAGGTAAAAGAAATGTTTTTTGAAGCTTTTAAGAAGTACGAAACAGAAATCGCAGGCAGACCTTTTGTTGTTGAAGTAGGCAAAATGGCTCAGCTTGCAGGCGGCGCATGTCTTGTTCGCTACGGCGAAACCAACGTGCTCTGCACAGCCACAATGGCAGCAAAACCCAGAGAGGGCGTTGACTTCTTCCCCCTTTCGGTTGACTACGAAGAGAAACTCTACTCAGTAGGCAGAATCCCCGGTTCATTCCAGCGCCGCGAAGGCAAAGCAAGCGAAAAGGCTACTCTTGCATCACGTGTTATCGACAGACCCATCAGACCTCTTTTCCCCAAGGATATGAGAAACGATGTTGGCGTTGTTGCAACAGTTATGTCAGTTGATCCCGACTGCCAGCCCGAAATCGCTGCAATGCTCGGTGTTTCAATTGCTATCTCAATTTCAGAAATTCCCTGGGAAGGCCCCGTTTCAAGCTGTGTTGTAGGTCTTGTTGACGGCAAATATGTCATCAACCCCACACTTGAAGAAAGAGCAAAGAGCGAAATGTACGTTACAGTTGCTTCAACAAGCGAGCTTGTTGCAATGATTGAAGCAGGTGCAAACGAAGTTTCAAACGATGATATGTATGACGGCATTATGTTCGCTCATAAAGAAAACCAGAGAATCGTTGAATTCATCAATCAGATCAAGGCAGAGTGCGGTAAGGAGAAGGTTGACTTCCCCTCAAACGATCCCGATCCCGAAATGTATGAAGCAATCAAGGATTTCGCAATCGAAGATATCCGCTATGCTCTCGATACAGACGATAAGAGAATCCGTGACGAGCGTCTTAAGCCCGTTTATGAGAAGGTTCACGAGAAGTTTGACGAAATCTACCCCGATATGGAGGTTAAGATTGAAGAATGCCTTTACAAGGTTCAGAAGTACGTTGTTCGCCGCTGGCTTCTTGACGACGGCAAGCGTGTTGACGGCAGAGGCATCAACGAAATCCGTCCTCTTAATGCAGAAGTAGACCTTCTTGACAGAGTTCACGGCTCAGGTATGTTCACCAGAGGCCAGACTCAGGTTCTTTCAATCACAACTCTCGGCCCCATGAGCGATGCTCAGCTTCTTGACGGTCTTGATGAGGAAGAAAGCAAGCGCTATATGCACCACTACAACTTCCCCTCATACTCAGTTGGCGAAACAAAGCCCAGCAGAGGCCCCGGCAGAAGAGAAATCGGTCACGGCGCACTTGCAGAGCGTTCACTTATCCCCGTTCTTCCCTCAGTTGAAGAATTCCCCTACACAATCCGTGTTGTTTCCGAAGTTCTTTCATCAAACGGCTCAACATCACAGGGCTCAGTTTGCGGTTCAACACTTTCACTTATGGCAGCAGGTGTTCCCATCAAGGCTCCCGTTGCAGGTATTTCCTGCGGTCTTATCACAGAAGGCGACCGCTTCATGACAATGGTTGATATTCAGGGTCTTGAAGACTTCTTCGGCGATATGGACTTCAAGGTTGCAGGT
>JAZSHU010000030.1:0-10013 GCA_045533455.1 Acutalibacteraceae bacterium
GATCTTTACTACGGCACGTGGTAGGGCGGTGAGCTGCGCGACTATGTTTCTGCAATCCGCAAGGTAAACCAGATGACGAAAAAGCCGATAATCGTAGCGGAATTCGGTTTCATCAGCGCCGGTGAACCGAAAAGCGAAGCAGACCGTGCCGCAATCCTTGCACGTTACGGCTATGAATCCGAAGCTGCGGCGCGTGCGGACATTGAGAATTTTGTCGCAAAGCTGCCTGATGCTCTGAAAGCACACGTCTACGAGGAGTATCCCGACCCCGCAACATGGGGAGATGCCGTTTTTTCAGATATGGATAAGCATTTCTACGGTTATCTCAACGAAACAATCACCGGTATAACCCATACACCTGAGGGTCAGGCTGAATTTTACCGTGAGCTTTTGCCGGCTTTGAAAAAGATAAACTGTGTTGCAGGATTCTTCGTTTTCTGCTGGAGGGATTCACCAACCTGCTGGTACTGCGGACAGACGGACTGCCCCTATGAAACCGCATGGGGAATAACAGATCTCAACGGAGTACCCAAGCCTGCATTTTATGCAATCAAGTATGTCATGGCGACTTTCGAAAAATAATTTAAAATAACAATACCGCAGTCGGTACGAAAAGTATCAACTGCGGTAAATTTTATGGTGACTTGTTTTTATATTAATACTCCGTTGCAATGGTCGATTTCGTGCTGAATTATCTGTGCAGGGCAGCCTGTGAAGGTTTTGATACGGGTCTGAAATTCAGCAGTCTGCCATTGCACTTTATATAGTTTGGTAACGCTTGCACTTTCGGGGTCCGCCGAGCAGAGAAAGACAGCTTTCTTCTGCATCGTATGGCCCCGATTTTTTTATTATCTCGGGGTTGAACATAACCATATATGTGCCGTCGTTATCAAATGCAATAATGCGCTTGCATACACCGATCATATTTGCTGCCATGCCGACGCAACCGTCTTTGTGGGCAACAAGCGTGTCCAGCAAATCCTGCGCAACCTGCAAATCTTCTTTTGTTGCGGCCTCCGATTTTCTCGCAAGCAAAATCGGATCGTGGATGAGTTCTTTTATCATAATAAGCTCCTTTTTGTAAAGGTACAAAATGATTTTAACATATCCGAAAAGACTTATCAATATTCAATATTTAAATCAAAAACATCAAATAAAAATTCGTATAAACCGCAATTTCTGACAAACAATAACAGGGCAACTAAAATAAGCAAGGAGAAAGATATTATATGAAAGCCACAGGTATTGTCAGAAGAATTGATGATCTGGGAAGGGTTGTTATCCCCAAGGAAATCCGCCGCACAATGCGTATCCGCGAAGGCGACCCGTTGGAGATTTATACGGATGCGGACGGCGAGGTTATTTTTAAAAAATATTCGCCCATCGGTGAATTGTCGTCCATTACGGGTCAGTATGCGGATGTGCTTGCCCGCGGCACAGGTCTTGCGGTTATCATTACCGATAGGGACAGTGTTATTTCCTGTGCGGGTATTTCCAAAAAGGAAATTCTTGACCGCAGGGTAAGCCGCAGCCTTGAAAGTCTTATGGAGCGCAGAGAAAACTATGTCTGCTGTGCGGATAATGAGCGAATCAAGCCCGTGGAAGGTGTAGATAAAGAAGCTGCCGTTGCATTTCCTATTGTTGGCGGCGGTGATGTGTCGGGTTCACTTGTTATGCTTCTTAATGAAAACGGCTCATGCCCTACGCAGACCGAAACCAAGCTTGCTCAGATTGCGGCAAACTTTTTGGGTAAACAGATGGAAGAATAAGAAAAGCCTTGTTGTTTTGCACAAAAACAGCAGGGCTTTTTTGTTAATGTATACAAAGTTAAAATTTTTCATGTAACAAATCGAAAAAAGCTACATATATAATAAAAGGGGAAAAACAACCTTTTTTGAAATGGACCACTTCTTATTTTTGTATACCTAAAAGCGGGGAAGGCAGGAGCGAAATTCGTTCCTGCCTTCTCTGCATATATGCATAATTCTGTTTTATATTTTTGCCGGTGCGGTGCGGTGTTTTCTGTTTTTGTGGTGGGGCTTGGGTTCGATATTTCCTGCTCTTGTGAGTGCCCATTTTGTCATAACGGGACCGAAGAGTTCGTATATAAGAACCGAGAAAAGAACGATGTTTCTTATCATTTCGCCTACTTCGCCAAGCTCCATTGCGGTAACGGACATACCCAGTGCAACACCTGCCTGAGGAAGAAGAGTTATGCCCAGATATTTTGTTGTTTTTCTGTCACATTTCATAAGCTTTGCACTGCCGAATGTGCCCAGATATTTGCCAAGTGAACGTGAGAAAATATATGCAACGCCTATTCCCACAATGGCAAAGTCGGTGAATACGCTCAGTTCAAGCTCAGCACCGCTGAGAACAAAGAAAAGTGCAAAGAGAGGCACGGTCCATTTATCGGTTTTCTCCATAATTTCCGCAGAGAAATCACATATATTACAGAAGATTGTGCCAAGCATCATACATACGAGAAGTGCGGAGAATCCTACGTGAACACCGCCGATTTCAAACTTTATCATTGAAAGTGCAACGGTGAAGATAACGCAGGTTACGGAAAGGCACAGACGCTTACTGTTTGAGCTGAAAAATCTCTCAAATATTGAGAAAAGGATACCCATAACCGCACCCAGAGCAAGGGAGCATACTATTTCGATAAGGGGTTCAAGAATGATTGCTTTGATGCTGAATTCACCGTGTTCAACTGCTTTTGCAATACCGAAAGAAATCGCAAAAATAATCAGACCTACGGCGTCATCGATTGCAACGATAGGCAGAAGCAAATCCGTAAGTTTACCCTTTGCTTTGTACTGACGGACAACCATCAGGGTTGCGGCAGGTGCGGTAGCGGCGGCAACTGCACCCAGAGTGATTGCCATTGAGAGGGGGAGCTTATCTTCGCCCAGAATGAAGTGAAGACCGATGAGTGCCGCATCAACAAGCAAAGTTGCGATAAGTGCCTGAAAAATACCGATAAAGGTAGCGGTACCGCCCACTTTTTTGAGCTGTGAAAGACGGAATTCGTTGCCGATTGCAAAAGCGATGAAGCCCAGAGCAACATTTGAAATGATTTCGAATTCCTTTACATTTTCGTGTGAGATAAATCCCAGACCTTCAATACCGAAGCTGCCCAGACAGTAAGGCCCGATAAGTATGCCAGCAACAAGGTATGCCGTAACCGAAGGCAGACCGAGAGGCTTTGCAATTCGTGACATAATCAGACCTGCACCAAGGGCAATAGAGATACAGAAAAGAGTTTCCATTGATTGATACGCCTTCTTTTTTATAATATAAATAACATCCTCAATAGGTATAGCACAACGGAAATGTAAAGTCAAGGATAGTTTTTACAACCGAACAAAAATTGTAACAGTGTTACTAAACAAAGATATTCTATTGACTTTTTTATAACTAAAATGCTAATATGAAAGTGCACAAAAATATACAACAGGAGGATTTTTAAATGGATTTAAAGAAAATCATTGACCGCAAGGATGCTGCCGCAAAGTACATAATGGATGAGATTGCTCACGTTATCAGAACCTGCGGCAAAAGAGAGCCCGGTTCGGAAGGCGAAAAGAAAGCCTGCGAGTATATGGCAAAAGTGCTTGAGGACTGCGGCTGTGAGGATGTAAAGGTTGAACCCTGCGAGGTTGCGCCCAGAGCGTTCTACGGCTGGATTTATTTTACAATTACTTTTGTTCTCATCTCGATTGCTCTGTTTTTCTTCTTTCCTGTTGCAGGTATTCCTCTGATTGCCGCCGGTTTTGTAATTGTTCTTCTTCAGTTTGGTGTCTATAAGAAGCTTCTTGACCCTCTGTTCAAGAAGAAAACAAGCCATAACGTAACCGCTGTCAAAAAGTGCACGGGTGAAACCAAAAGAAGAATCATCTTCAACGGTCATCCCGATGCAACATGGGAATGGCCCGTTAACTATGCTTTCGGCGGTGTAGGCTTTGAGGCGCACGCAATCATCGTTGTTCTCGGTGCGATTTATTACCTCGTTCTTTCAATAATGTTTGTTGCTCAGAACGGTGTTGCATTTGCAATGCCTGACCTTGAAAATCCGCTTATCAAAGCAGGTCTGTGGGGACTTCTTTTTGTTCCCTTCACAATCGGACTTTACTTTATGGAAAACTACAAGCTTGTTGTTGACGGCGCAAACGATAACCTTACAGGCTGCTATATGGGTATTGCCGTTCTTAAGTATCTTAAGGATGCAGGCATTGAGCTTGAAAATACGGAAGTAGGCGTTATTCTTACAGGTTCAGAGGAAATCGGTCTCAGAGGTGCAAAGGCATGGGTTGATGCACATAAGAACGATTTCAAGGATGTTCCCACATTCATTTATTCATTCGATACAATAAACGAGCCCAAGTATCTTATGGCAAACTACCGTGACCTTAACGGTACGGTTAAGTCAGACGCAGAGGTTGCAGACCTTTTCTTCGAAGCCGCTCAGGCAGTGGGCGTGCCCTGTAAGAAGGGCTGGATTCCTCCTCTCGGCGGTGCGGTTGATGCGGCCGCATTCACTCAGGGCGGATTCAGAGCAGCAGGCGTTACAGGTCTTAACCACAAGCTTGAAAGATATTATCACACAAGACTTGATAATGTTGAAAGCCTTAACAAAGACGGCATTGCAAACTGCTTTGCCGCAACGGTAAAGACCCTTGAAATGTTCGACGCAGGCGCAAAACAATAAAAAAGATTCGGGTTGCAGAGTGGTTTCACTCTGCAACCCGTTTTAATTTTTATGAAGTCGGTTTTGCATTTTTAAATCAGCAGCAGCTTGTGTATGTGCTGCCCACAAGAGTAAATTCACTGTAATCGCATCTTGTGCAGATTTCATAGGAGTAGATTTGTCTCAGGCATCTGGGGGCAGTTGTTCTTGCGTTGTGTGTGATTTGTGTTGTTGAGCCGGTTTCAAGCTTGTGGCCGAAAAGGGTGCAGGTAAGTCCGTAGGTTGCGGTGCCTTCGTTTTCACCGGTCAAATCAGCAATGATTCTGCTCTGAATTTCGGGGGAAGTGCCGTCTTCAAAGAAAAACTCTATGTGAGGGGCTTCAAGGCTGTCGGCAGCGTTGGCAGAAACCGACATAGCGCCGAAAATGAACATTGTTGATAAAAGAATTGCAATTATTTTTTTCAATTCATTCATTCTCCTTTAAGTTTTCTATTATTCTGAAAAGCTCATCTTCCGAATAGGCGCTTGTGGTGTAAAGCATACCGCCGTGTTCAAAATAACCCTCAAAAATTTTCAATGGGTCGTCATATTTATAATATAATGTAAAGTTATTTAATTTTTTGCAATCAAGGGTATTTTTGAGCTCGGTATGTATTGATTGATTTACAGCCGCACTTACACTGTATACAGCGGTTTCACATTGGAAAATATAATATTCCAAACCGTCGCTGTTTGTGAACATTACGGAAGTGATTTCAGAATTATCGGGAAGCCAGGTAGGGTATAATATATCCGCTTTTTCTTTTTCAAAGAACTCTTCAACGGTGGAATAAGTTCGGGTTTCGTTGTTTTTGACAGTTATTATTCCGTCAACCTCAACGCTTTCTCCGCCTTTCAAGTCAAGAATTAACTGAGATATATTTTCAAGCAGACTCAGGTTGGGGTCATAGGAAATTGCAACTGAAACAGCGGCAAAAACCGCAAACAGAATTGCAATAACCGCCGCAACGGCAATAAGAACTTTCGTGCGGAAGAATTTCTTTGTTCTGAACGGGATATTTTTTACTCTCTGACTTATTTCTTCTTGTGTGAGTTTTCGTTTTTCTTCAAGTTCCATGAGAAAATCAACACATTCTGTTACAAGGTCGCTGTCCATTTCCTTATAGTCTTTTGAGGTTTCAAGCAGAATGATTGCCATAAGCTTGTCCTTCAAGCTTTGTCTTGCGTCATTGGTATGCTGTGTGTTTTCCATGGATTTTTTCACCTCCATATACTTTATTTTTAAAAATGCAAAACCTCCTTCATATATATATGACGGAAATTGCATTTTGTTACAAAAAATTTTTGAAATTTTTTTAAAGTCTCATAAAAAGAAGCAAAAGTGCCATAAATGCAAATGATGTTTTCTCTTTAATCTTTAATTTAAGCCTGCTGATTTTTGTTCTTGCAGCACCTTCCGATATATTCAGAGCCTTTGCCAATTCGGAATATTCCATATGCTTTGTATACACCAATTCGAATAATTCAAGCTCTTTTTCGGTCAGTGAAGCAAGAATGCTTTTTTTCTTCTCGTTAATTTCTTCGTCTGTAATCCTGTTGTTTTGCTCTGTTTCATAAAGAATATCCATGGTTGTCTGATCAGCAGAAGTTATTTTAAAAATCCGTTCCTTTTCCTGCTTCGCAATTTCTCTGAACGATTCTTTTATTTTGTTGTTTGCAACTGAGTAAAGCCACGCTTTGATATTTTTATCTTCAAGATCAGTGTAACGTTTCTGAAAAAACAGAAAAACCTCCTGTGTAACATCGGCGGCGTAGGTTTCATTTTTCAGCCTTGAGTAACAAAAATAATATATGTCGTCATAGTATAAATTCGCAATCTCAACTGCTCTTTCATAACTTAGCAACTTACATCGCCTCTTTTCGTTCGAATTTCCACTGTTGATTATACCAAGATGTGCGAAGAATGTCAAAATAAGAACAATCCAAACCCGCAAAAAATTTTGTTCATAAATTGCTAACATTTTCGGCGCAGAATGTGCTATCATATAACAAAATCTATTTTGATTCAAGGGAGGATTGCTGTGAAGAAATTATTTTGTTTTGTTCTTACGGTTGTAATTGCTCTGACGGGTATAATTGCTCACGCTGAAAGCATTGAAACCGAAAAAGGTGTTCAGGTTGATATTGCACCGTTTCTCTACAAATCAACGCTTTATCAAATGGAATTCCCCAGCCATCTGTCTTATGAAATCAAAGAAAAAAGCGATGTGGGTGATTATACCATATCCCGTGAACTCAACGATCTTTCCTATACTTTTGTCTTTCCTGCAGGAACTACAAAAATAGAATGCAAGGCATCTCTCAACGGTGAATCCGATTGGCGCGGTTTTTCTGTTAACGACAAAGAAAATCCGTCTTATTGGGTAAAAGATGAGGACGGCAACATTGACTATAATCAACCGCTGACTTTTAAACGCGATGAAATAACCGCGGAGCGTGATGAATACGGTGTTTTATACAGAGATTTTTTGAAGGGCCGAGATGTTGAGGGCTTCAGGAATTATGACAAGATTTATTGGAAACTCAGCTACATATGTAACGGAGAAGCATTTACAGAAAGCTTTGATATAAAAATTTACGATTATGATAAAGCCGAAAAGCAAATTCTCAGAACAGTCAACTTCAACGTTGCAGGTCTGCCTTTCGGATTTCTTTCCGGCGAAAATGTGATTGCCAATCAGAAGGCTGCCGGCAAGTATCTTTCACAAAACGGTTTTGATATTGTTGCCGTTCAGGAGGATTTCGGTTATCACAAACACCTTGTTGAGAGTATGGACGGTTTTGAATATATGACCAACCACACAGGCGGTATTCCCGGCGGTGACGGACTTAATATATTCACAGAAAATATGCCCGTTTATAATGAAACGCGAGTCAGCTGGAACGAAGCAAGCGGTATTCTCTCTGACGGTTCCGACGAACTCACGCCAAAAGGCTTTGTCTATTCTGTTATTGATGTTGGCAACGGAATTTATGTTGATTTTTACAATCTGCACGCAGATGCTTACGGCGGAGAGGGTTCAATCGCCGCAAGAACAAGCCAGTACAAACAGCTTGCCGAATTTATACAAGCACGCTCTGCTGAAAATGACAGGCCTGTAATTGTAACGGGCGATTTCAACAACTATATGCATACTCACGAAGATGACGGTGCGCTTTATAAGACCCTTTATCTTGAGTGCGGATTGAAAGATGCCTGGATAGAATATCACAACGACGGCGACTATTTTGATTTATACAAGTGGCATATAACTGGTCTGCCTGCCTGGGGAAATTGGGACTCGGTTGAAAGATTTATGTATAAATCCGGTGGCGGTGTAGATGTTGTGGTAAGCGATTTCAGGTATGTGGAAGTTTGTGATGATGAAGGAAACGTAATATCCGACCATTTCTCCGCAGAATGTGATTTTACATTTATAAAAACCGCAGACTTTGTTGAAAACACTCAGAAGCTTCAGGTAACCAAAGACTCGGGAAATGATTTCCTTTACCGTCTCAAGTGGATTTTAAAGGCTTTAATTATGATTTTTTCCGACCTCGGCAATCTTCCCGAATTGCTGAAAGAGTTAGGTTGACGGTCAAATATAATATTGCCATCCTGAAAACAACAGTTTTCAGGATGGCATTTTTTAAATAAAAAATCGGGTATTCACAGGCTAAATACCTTGTGAATACCCGAAGTGGTCGGAGTGCAGAGTTTCGAACTCTGGGCCTCGTGGTCCCAAACCACGCGCGCTACCAGCTGCGCCACACCCCGATTAATTATTAATTTGTAAATCTATGCCTGCGGTAAGCAAGATATAAAAATCCGCTTTGCGTTACCGCTATCGGTCAGAAACATTGTCGCACTGCTCGCTTGAAGCGCTTCGCATTGCTCTGTGTTTCTTTCTGCTCTGTCATTGCCTTCATCCGCCACAGGCGGCGGCATGCCTGAGCCACCGCACCCCGATTTCTATATATTTTATGATATTTACGGTGAAATGTCAACTGCAATATCACATTAATTTGCCGATTTCTTTCATTACTCTTGCCACGGGCAGACCTACAATATTGAAATAATCGCCTTCAATTTTTTCAACAAGCACACAGCCATTGCCCTGAATTCCGTATGCGCCCGCCTTATCCATAGGCTCGCCGGTTTCAACATATGTGTTGATTTCGTCGTCGGTCAGGTCATAAAATTTAACCTTGCTTACCTGTGCAAAGGTGATTTTTTTATCTCCGCAAACAAGACACACACCCGTTATAACCTTATGCTCAACGCCCGAAAGCATTGACAGCATACGGCAGGCATCCGCCTTATCGGCAGGCTTGCCCAGAATTTTTTCTTCCGAAACAACTATTGTATCCGCACCGATAACGATACGGTCTTTATGATTTTCCGCAACTGCAAGTGCCTTTTTTTCCGCAGTCATAACTGCCGCTTCTTCGGGTTTTGTGCCGTCGGGAATGGTTTCGTCAACATCCGCAACAATAATTTCAAACTCTGCACCTGCGGTTTCAAGCAATTCCTTGCGGCGGGGTGAAGCGGATGCAAGAATTATTTTATTCATTATCAGCACCGCCTATAATTCCTCTGCGCTGCATTTCTGCAACACGCATGATAAGTGTCTGAGTTTTCCCGTCACGGATTTCGTTGTTCATAACCATATCCACAGCTTTATTCAGAGGGATTCTTTCAACTTCAAGGAATTCATCCTCATCAAGGTGAATTCCCACATCTTTGAGCTGCCAGCCTGCATAAAGATGAATAATTTCGTTCACATAGCCGGGAGTGGGGTAGAATTTGCCCAGATCCGCATATTTTTCGGCAACAAAGCCCGTTTCTTCCGCAAGCTCTCGCTTGCCTGCCTCAAAGGGGTCTTCTCCCTTTTCAAGCTTGCCTGCGGGAAGCTCGAGCACAACTTCCATATAGGGATATCTGAACTGACGGACAAAAAGAAGCTCGTTTTTATCGGTCAATGCAGCAACACACACGCCGCCGTTATGCTCAACAACCTCACGGATGCAGGGCCTACCGGTGGGAAGTGCCGCTTTGTCACGGCGTACATTTATAATTTTGCCCTCAAACACATAAATTTTCTCTGTTGTTTTTTCAAAAAGGTCCATAATATCCTCCAACAAATCTATATAACAATTATATCACGTATTTTCAAAAAATGCAAAAAAAAATAGCCGCCCTTTTGGACAGCTAAATTAAAAAGTGTCGGCGTCGACCTATCTTCCCGGGCCGCTTCCAGCCAAGTATTTTCGGCACTG
>JAZSHU010000002.1:0-42756 GCA_045533455.1 Acutalibacteraceae bacterium
TGATAACCTTGACGCCCTTTGACTCGGCATACATTGAGAGAATAATGTTTTCTTCATCAATGCCGGTGAGAGCAACGAGCGCATCCTGATTTTCAAGGTGCTGCTCGTCGAGGATATCCTGATCTGTGCCGTCACCGTGAATAACGGTAACATCGTCAAGCATATCCGCAAGATTGTAGCATCTGGCATCGTTGTGTTCAATAAGTTTTATATTTCTGCCTGTGCCCGAAAGAAGTTTTGAAAGGTAATAACCTATTCTTCCGCCGCCGATAATCATAACATTTTTAATTCTTTGCTTATAAACACCCGTCTGCTTCATAAAGAGTGAAAGCTCTGCCCTTGTACCTGTTATGCTGATGGTATCGTCACATCTGATAACAAAGTCACCGGAGGGAATGAAAACCTCATCATTCCTTTGTACGGCACACACAAGCACCTTCGCCTTGCTTCTTTTACAAAGGTCATAAAGCGGTGTATCACAAAGTGCATTGTCGGAGTGAATTCTTATGCTTGCGATTTCAATTTTACCTCTTGCAAATGAGTCGAGATTTGCGGCAGAGGGGAAACGGATGATTCTTGATATTTCGTTTGCTGTTTCAAACTCGGGGTTAACAATCATACTTATGCCAAGCTCGTTGCGTAAAAAGTGCATCTGTGCCGCATAGTCCGGGTTGCGTACTCTGGCAATGGTATTTTCGGTGCCCATTCTGTTTGCAATAAGACAGCAAAGGATATTCATTTCGTCAGAAGCGGTAGCGGCAATTATAAGCTTAGCCTTTGCCGCACCTGCAATTTCAAGTGTTTCGCAGGTTGCACCGTTTCCGCATACACCCATAACATCATAGGTGTCAACAGCTGTGGTCAGTTTATCGTTATTTGTGTCAACAACAGTAATGCTGTGACCTTCTTTGACAAGCTGCTTTGTCATTGTAAGACCAAGCTTGCCCAAACCGACAATTATAATGTTCATTTCAAAAGTACCTTCTTTGAATTGGTTGATTTGTTATTGAGCTTTCTGCTTCTTGAATTCTTTTGCAAGGAAGAAAAGAGGAATAACAATCAGCACGCCTACTGCCGCAGCGGCAAGGTAGATGTGAGGTGCGGGAATGTTGACCATCTGGCCGTAATCGTTTGCATACTGTGCAGTTGCATACATATCCGTAACCTTAACTGCGATTTCGGGACCGATTGTCATAGGCAGAAGAACGGAGAATATCATTCTGATACCCTGAAGCTGACCTGCCTTATCTTCGGGTGTGAAGTCACGGATTGCGGCATTAAGCATAATCATAAGCAGACCGTAGCCTACCATTGCTATGATTGCCGCAAGTGCAAACCATATGATGCTTCTGTCTGCAAAATAGACGAGAACAAGACCAATTATGAAGAAAGCCGCTGAGGGGAAGAGGAAAGGAGCCTTGCCTTTTTTATCGCTGAGAATAACGATTGAAACAAGGGATGCAATTGCACCGATAACCACAACAGCCGCAAGAATGATTACGGGAACCGTGAGCTGAAGTGTGCTCATATCAATGTAGTGTGCAACATAAATGAAAAGATAGGGGAAGAAAACCTGGCTTGCAACTGAGAAAATACCCATACATACCAGAGAAATATAAAGGCTCTTGTTGTTTTTGATAACGGAAGGTCTGAAACCGTAGGTAAGCGCCTGAGTGAAATTAACGGTTGTAACAACACCCGTTCTTGATTCCTTGATTGAGAATATACCGATGATACCGCAGATTGTAACGATTGCGCCAAGGCCGATGAAGCAGGCAGGGTAACCGAATTTGCCGGAAAGGGAGCCGAATGCGGCTGTAACGGCAACCATTGCGATAACGGGAAGCAAAGCAAGGATTGATTCTGTTTTTGCTCTGTTTGAGGATGATGTAATGTCCGTAATCCAGGCGTTGAATGCGGCGTCGTTACTTGTTGAACCCATAAAGGTCATAATGCAGTCCATAACAATAACAAGTATGATTGTTGTTGAAACTGCGGCAACGGGAGTTGTACCCATAACCTTTGCAACGTTTTCGGGGGAGATAAGAGCAAATGCCATAACAGTGAAGCCCCATACAATGTAGCCTGCACAGATGAATATTTTACGTTTGTTGATTTTATCGCTGAGACTTCCCATAAAGAGGGTTGTGAGCACGGCTACAATTGAGCTTGCCATAACCATATTGGAAATATCTTCGGGTGTGCCGCCGATTTCGTTGAAAAGGAAAAGGTTGAAGAAGTTGTTTTCAACTGCCCAGGCAACCTGACCCATAAAGCCGAAAAGAAGTATGTTCAGGATAAGTGAAGGGCTGAGTTTTTTTGCTTTTTCCATAATGTTAACCTCCGAATCTTTCAATCAGATATTTTATAATAAAGCCGAGTGCCGTAATGCCTGCAACACCTGCGGCGACATAGCCTGCAATATGAAGCAGAATACTCTGCCTGTCGGAAAGTGTTCTGAGTACAGGTCCCAGACTTTCACTTTTAAGACCGAACTCCTTGAAGCGTTTGAGCTGCTGTTCAAATTTTTCAGGATTCTTTTCGTCTATCGTAACAAGTCTTACACAGCTTCTGCATCCGTCGGTATATGCACGGAAGCCTGCGGTTTTGTGTTGGGCCATAAATATTCCGTCAACAAAGCCGGAAAAATCGTTGAGATGGTCGTGGCCGAAGAATGCACCGAGAATACCGCCGACTTTTTTCCAGCTTGCAAACTGTCCGTTGTTGACATCGGGTGAGCAGGGGCCTTCTCCTACATAATCCATAGTGCCTTTTTTGCCCACATAAAAAGTTTTTCTCTTTGTATTATAGCCTCTTACGGCAACGGGAAGCTCCCAGAAATGAGCTTTTCTGAGAAGTTCGTATTCTTCGGGAACGGGTGTATGCTGAAAAACAAACGAGGGCATAGGCTTGCCGCCGTTAAGTTCTTTAAGCTTTTCGCTTTCTGCTTCAAACCACTCAATCTGATCGGTATGAACATAGTCGTAATGAGAAATTTCTCTGTTTTCATGGCAGTTGTTAGAGTCGATGAACCAAAGACAGAAAACAGGCTTTTTTTCGTCTGATGAATAGATGAGCTCCTTGAAGTTAGCGTTACCCGTAACATCTGCAGGTGCATCGTTTCTCATTATTATACCCAGCTTGCCGTATTCCGCAACAATTTCGTCATCAAAGCCGTTGTCGTGTTCGTGATTTCCCAGTACAGCCGCAACGGGAATATTTCTGCTCATTATAGGTGCCACCACATCGCTGAGCATTTCTCTGAATTTTTCAGGGTCTTCCGCATAGATGTCCGTGTTACAGTTATCACCGAGAAGAACACATAAATCGGGCTTGAATTCCTCCACTGCGGCAGTCATAAGCTTCTGCATATCCTTGAATCTGGGGTTGGTTTTGTAATCGATGTGTTCATGAATATCTCCGAAAAGAAGAATCTTGAACTTGCCGTCGGAATTGAATTTGAATTTCATAGAGTTCACCTTTTATGCATAATTGATTGCTACGGCAGTAAGCATGAGTGCAACCGATGCTATAGCTTCGAGAGCGAAAAGTTTCCAGGAGAACTTGAGCCACTTACCGTATGAAATATTCACAAGACCTATTGCTATTATCATAATACCGCTTGTGGGGTAAAGAAGATTTGTGAAACCGTCACCGAGGCAGAATGCAAGGGTGACGCTCTGACGGGTTACGTTTACCATATCCGCAAGGGGGAGTACGATAGGCATAACGAGGAAAGCCTTTGCGGTACCGCTGCCTACAAAAAATTCCAGAATGACTATAAACATGAACAGCATAAGTATCGCCCAATAGGGTGAAAGTCCGCTGATGAGGTTGTAAACATAGTTAAGGATTGTGGGGATTATGTTGCCTTCATCAAGGATATATGTGATTGAGAGGATTATGAGAATAACAGGTACAATGGGAGCAACGGTTTTTATTCCTTCACCGAAACCTTTGAGGAGCTGTTTACCGTTCATTCCCGAAAACTTGCCTGCTATCATACCGCCGGTAAAGAAAAGAATTGCCATGCCGGGCAGGGAAATGCCGCCTTCCGCACCGAGAACAAAGTCGGCAATTATGCACACAAGCACACCGCAAAGACAGCATATAAATGCTTTTGAAGCCTTTTTTATCTGAGGATTGTTAAGCACGGCGATGCTGTCATCAAGATTGTATTTTTCACGAAGAGCAATGTCTGTTTCGTAGCACATTGACTTCTGAGGATTTTTTTCTATTCTTTTTGCGTAAATTGTCATAAATCCTGCAAGCACAAGATAAACGACGACGAATACGATTATTCTGTAACCGGTGCCGGAAAAAACGGGAATATCCGCCATTTTCTGAACGGTTACAACATTGAAGGGGTTGAAGGTTGCGGCAGTGAAGCCGAAGGCAACCGCAATAAGACTCATACCCAGACCCACAAAGGAGTCCCAACCCAGAGCAAGTGAAATAGCCACTGCAATAGGCACAAGGGTGACGGATTCTTCAAGTATGCCTGCCGTTGAGCTGAGCACCATACAGGCAAGAATCATAAGGTTGAGCAGAAGATATTTGCGTTTGCCGAATTTTTCGATAATTGCCGCCATTATGTATTTGAGTACGCTGCATTTATCGAGTATAAGAAATGTTCCGCCTATGAGGGTAATAATCAGAATAATTCCCACGCCCGTCAGTGCCGTTTCGGAGCCGAAAACAAGAATGGGGGCGAGGAATATTTTCCATATGGGGAGCTTATCTTCAATCTGAGTGTATGTGCCGTTGATGATTGCGCCTTCCGCAT
The DNA here is from genome assembly GCA_045533455.1 of Acutalibacteraceae bacterium. Taxonomy (GTDB): domain Bacteria; phylum Bacillota; class Clostridia; order Oscillospirales; family Acutalibacteraceae; genus CAG-177. Next base: position 4,787 of record JAZSHU010000002.1, read on the forward strand.
CGGTTTCGTAAACACCTCTGGGAAGCGCCTGGGTGAGCACACCTGCAAATGCCATGATAGCCGCAAGCAGAACGCATATAAGTATTACGGTCTTCTTGTTTATTTTCAGACCTGCCTGTTTATTCCCTGTTTCCGTCAAATAAATCATCCTCTCGTTTGGGGTATTGTAACATAAATACATATATCTTTGCAATATTATAATTAAAAAATATAGAAGTAATGGGAAAATATAGGTTGTTTATTCATAAAATTTATGGTAAACTGAATAAAAAGGGCGTACAGCCTTCAAAAAGGAATGATTGAAATGAAAAAACTTATTGCAGTGATTCTTTCGGTTGTGATGATTTTAACCGTAATTTCACCTGCGGCTGTTGCAGCAGACGGCAAGTGTGACTGCGGAGTGCTTCCCACCATTTATGTAGGACCTCTCGGTAACACAGATATCTATGAAAATCCCGGTGCAGAAAACGAAAAAACCCTTTTCAGACCTGCAACGGATACAATTATCAGCCTTGTGCTGAAGCTTGTGCCTTCACTTTTCGGCTTGCTTCTTTTCAAGGACTATGACGGTATGGGTGACAGTCTGATTGAAGCCGTAAACGATGCAATGGGTGCTATGGCGCTTGATGGTGACGGCAATTCACTCCCCAATGTTGATGTTAAAATTGAGCTTCCCACCGAAACCGAGCACGGCAGGGACTATCAGTATTATTTCCACTATGACTGGCGCCTTGATCCCGTTGAAGTTGCAGGACAGCTTGATGATTTTGTTCAGCATGTAAAGACTCTCACGGGTCATGATAAGGTTAATTTCCGTGCATCTTCAATGGGCGGCGTTGTAACTCTTTCTTACTTCAACGAATACGGTCACGAGGATGTTGACGCCTGCATTTTCCAGAGCTGTCCTTTGCTTGGCACAGACGTGGCAGGTGATTTGCTCAACAGAAAGCTTGCTCTTGATGCAAGAGCTCTCCTTGATTACGCAACCGACGGTTATCCTCCCTTCACGGCAGGTGATACCGCACTCTGGGTACTCTTCAATATGCTCTATTACAGCGGTCTTGTAGACCTTGTTTACGGTTTTGCCGATGATATTCTTGAAAATCTGCAGGAAAGAGTTTTTGATGAGCTTCTTACTCCGGTTTTCGGCACACTTCTCGGTCTTTGGGCATTCGTTCCTGACAGTTCATACGAATCCGCAAAGGCAATCAACCTTGACCCCGAAACTCAGGCAGGTCTTATTGCAAAGGCAGATTATTACCACTATCAGATTCAGGGCAGAGCTGACGAAATTCTCAATGAAGCAATCGATAACGGCGTAAGAATTATGATTGTGGCAGGCTACAATATTCAGAGAACCCCTCTCGTTGAATCGCTCAACAATAACAGTGACGCAACCGTTGATACAAAATACGCATCCGCAGGCGCAACAGTTGCACCTCTCAACGGTACTCTCGGCGACGATTATGAGCAGGCCTGCACCGATTGCGGCCACAATCACCTTTCACCTGACGGTGTGATTGATGCTTCAACCTGCATTCTGCCCGAACATACCTGGTTCATCAAGGATATGCTTCATTCGAATGCTCACGACGGCATAATGGAGATGTATTATTGGTTTATGTATGCGGATGAGTATTACGATGTATGGTCGAACCCTGCATATACTCAGTTCCTTCAGAATGATAAACCCAACCTCAGAATGTTCCCCATGGGTAATTTTGCAGAAGGTGCTGTTGCACCCGAATACGAAGAAGGGGATTCTTTCTATAACAAATTTGAAAAGTATGTTATGCCTGTAACCGACAGAATTTTCTCTCTTCTTGATAAGTGCAGAGAAGTAATCGGTCTGAATAAATAATCGAAAAAACATAAAAATAATCGGGAAGCGTTGATGCTTCCCGATTTTTTTGTGTGGTGATGAAATGAATTCAAGAATAAAACTTTCCGCAAGGTCTGCATTGTGCGGTGCATACGGAAAAATATTGCCGCTTTTTTGTGCAGGTTTTGCGGCTTTTGTGATTTTTTCTCTGTGTAACGGAGTGCTGAACAGATTTTTTTCAGATGCAGGCAGCTCGGTTCTTGCTGCTGTTGCGGCTGTTACGCTGCCTGTGTTCATAGCGGTAGCAAGCCCTCTCAGCCTTGCATTGCAGATAAAACACCTTCTTCTTGCAAGAGGGGCAAGGTACGGTGTGAAACCGCAAATCAGCTTAAGCGACGGGCTTAAAGCCTGCGATTTGTGTGTAAGACTTTTGGTTGTAAAAACATTCTGGCTTGCTTTTTTTGAGGCAATTCCCGTCTGCCTGTGGTTTGTGCAGCTTTTTCAGATAAAGGTTACCGATGTAAGCGTCAATGCGGCTTTCACCGTAACGGTGGGGCTTTTACTGCTTGGAATTGCAGGCTTGGTTTTCTGGCTGATTTTTATTCAGCGATATTCAAAAGCAATGTTTTTTCTTGCCAGCTACAAGGATTTTACACCCGGAGATGCAATAAGAGAAAGTGTAAGAAAAACTAAAGAAAATGTGGTTGATATTTTTCTTTTCAAGCTTGGTTTTCTGCCATGGTTTTTGCTTTGTTTGCTTGTTTTTCCGGCGTTTTACGTTATCCCGTATTATAAACAAAGCGTCACCTGCTTTTTTCTTCGCAGGTGACGGTTAAATCAGATTTTGATTTTAAAAACAGCCTTTTTGATTTTATCGGTTCCCATTTTTATGCAGGGCTTGTGAGTATCTGCAGGGGCAAGAAATGCAAAAGTTCCTTCCGTCAGTGCAACACGTGTTGCGGCGGCAGTCTGCTCTGTGAAAAATTCAATGTCGGGCTTGTAACCCGTTGAGTTTTTTGCAAATCCAATGGGAAGAACATCAATTGCTTCTTCGCCTGTGATTGCAAGCTGAAGGTCGTGAAAATCTCTGTGTGCTTCAAAATCTCCGCCTGTTGCAGGTTCATACTCTGAAATGCTGACCTTAATTCCTTCTGCAACATCATAGCTGCCGCATTCAAGGGCTTTAAGGTCGTTCTTTTCGATGAATTCTGCTATCTTTCCGAAAGCGGGGTTGAAGCTGCTGTAAAGTGCAAGGTTTTTTGCGGTATCAAATATCATAAAAACATCTCCTCAGACTTGATAATTCAATTATATATCTTCAACGGCAAAAGTCAATATTATAATTGACAGCTCAAATCTTTGATGATAAACTGAAACAAAAGGGGGAGAGAGATGATAAAATATATCTGCATTGTGCTTGCCTGGCTCCAGGCATTCACTTTTTTAGTTTTTACATCCGGAAAAAAGCAGACAATCGGGGTGAATGAATTCATGAAACATCAGACATTCGAAGGCTTCGGCACAAGCTCCGCCTGGTGGTCGCAGACAATTGATGACGAAGAAACCGCAAGGGAAATTGCAAGACTCCTTTATGACGATGAAACTGGTCTGGGACTTGATATTTATCGCTATAACATAGGCGGCGGTGAAAAGGAAAATCCCCATTGCCGCATAGGCGACCCTAACAGACGCACAGAAAGCTTTTATGTGCTGAATGAAGAAACAGGGAAATACGAATATGATTTTACCCGTGATGCCAATGCCCGCAGAATGCTTGATATGGCGGTGGAATACGGTGCGACGGAAGTTATTCTTTTCTGCAACAGTCCCCATTTTTCGATGACGGCAAGCGGTCACGCTTCGGGCGGGCTTACAGAATATGCCTCAAATCTCCCCGAAGAAAATTACAAGGCATTTGTGGATTATGTTCTCACAATAGCGGATTGGTTTGTTGCTCAGGGCTATCCCGTAACTGCAATTTCGCCCATAAACGAACCTCAGTGGAAGTGGGGCGGCGATTGGGTCGGTCAGGAAGGGTGTCATTATACGGCTGAAGAAACCGTTGAGGTGCTTGAACTTTTTACTCTTGAAATGCAAAAACGGAACTCTCCTTATAAGCTTAACGGACCCGAAAGCGGCGAGCTTTCACCGGGCTATTACGAATACATAGATAAATTCTTTGAAAGTGAAATTCTCAGTGAATTTTGTGAATATTACAGCGGACACAGCTATTGGATTGACAATAACCTTTGGGCTAAATCCGAAGTTGGTAAAAAGTTTGCAGAGCAGTATCCCGACAAGAAGCTTGAAATGAGCGAATGGTGCGAATTGCCGCTGACAATTGATTCAACAACCATTGACAGCGGACTTTACATGGCAAATATCATTATTCAGGATCTGAACCTTATGAATGCGGTTTCATGGCAAAGCTGGACGGCTGTAAACGGTGACGGTCTTATGGAAATCAGAGATGGAAATCTTGTTGTTTACAACAGATATTACGCATACAAACATTTCGCGAATTTTATAAAACAAGGTATGGTCAGAATTGATGTTATGGACAGTCTTGAAGATAACAGCAAGGTTGCTTCAACCGCATTTACAGACGGAGAAAAAACCGTTATGGTGCTTGTGAATAACGATGAAAATCCGCAGGATATCACTTTTTACGGAAACATTTCACCGACAGAAATCTATGTTACGGATGCAAACCGCAGTTTTGAAAAAACAGCAGTTGAAAACACGCAGAAAAAAGTAAATCTTCCTTCAAAAAGCATAACAACAATAATTACGGCAAAATAAGAACAGGCTGGCTCATTAAAACGAGTCAGCCTGATTTTTTAATAATTTTTTGTGATAAGTACGGGGTTGTTGGTGAAACCGAATTCAAGTATCATAAGGTCCGGATTGTAAATCATATATGCACCGTAGGTGGTACTGTCAATGTTTTTTTCGGTATCAACCATTATGACATTAAAACCGTCAACGGTTGCTTCGGATATGGGTCCGCTGAATTTTGCTTCGCCAATCAGGTCGCAGTATGCGTCAAATTCTTCTTCGGTAACGCCGATGAAAGCATTCCCGAAATCGCCGGTGCAGAGGAATTCCCAGTGCCAGTTGGGGGTAAGATTTTCTTCGGGTGTGCTTGTGACAAATTCAAGACTTGCATCGTGACCGCAGTAATATCCGTTGCCTACGCAGTAACCGTCAAAATCGGGGAAGTATTCAAGAAGCTTTTCGGGCAGACCCTTCGTACAGGGAACTATATCGATTACTACGGTTAAATTTCCGTTTTCAAGATGTGAACTGTTGATTTTTATAATGTTTGTTCCGTCCTGCCAATAGCCGTGAATGCCGTTTCTGTAATAGATATTATCGATTTCGTTTACGGTACGGGTTCTGCCGGTGTAGCCGTTTGTCAGTATGGCGTTTGTAAATGTGAAAAAATTGTTCTGAGGGCAGGTGAATCTTATTCTTACCCAATCGGAGGCATAGTCGCTTTCATCCGTCAGATGGTTTCCTTTTGCAATTTCAAAATTAAATGTACCCTCGGGAGGTGCGGGAAAATTGGCAGGCAAAAGATCTGAACCCCACTCCGAGATAATAACTTTCTGGTCCTCAGATGTTGTCTGAACAGCGGTTGTCGAGGTTGTTCCACTTGTATTGTTTCCCGTGCAGGCACAGAGAAAAATCAGAGATATTGCAAGAATCAAAGCAAAATATTTTTTCATATTCAATCTCCCAAAAATAAAGTGAACGGTATTTCTACCGTTCACTCTAACACAAAAATGTTGATTTTTCAATAGGCTTATCCCACATAAAAAGATATCAGGGAAGTTATTTCACTGAAAAGGCTGAGAAAATATTCTACAGCGCACTGTATATTGTAGCCCCACTCATAGAAACCGTAGTCTTTAAGTTCTTCAATGCTGTCGCATTCCAGCAGTGCAATAAGTGATCGTCTGAGATATTTTGAAATTCTGTCAAGGTTATATTTTTCGTTGGTAACAAGATTTATAAGGTTTTCATCAAATGTAGCTTTTGATTCTTTGCAGTCATAGGCTTTTACATCGGTGCCTGCGGATTCAACATAGAGAGTGATGTTACCGTCATTGTCTCTGCCTGTGTAAATGCAGTAATAAATTTCGCTTCCGTCGGGAAGGTTTATATAGTTGTCGTTGTAGCTTTCATATACCGATTCGAATTTGCTTCCGTCACTGAAGGTGAAGGTTACGGTTTCACCCATAGGCAGATAGCCTTCATATCCGTCGTAATACACTTTTGTGTTCAGATAATCTTCAACATTTGCGATTTCAACATCTTTGATTATGTCAGTAATGAGCATAACATCGATTTCGACATCAATGCTTTCACCGAAATAAGTGTACTTGACGGTGCTTGCACCTTCTTTATATCCGTAGGGTGCTTCTGCATACAGATATGAGAAAGTTGTTGTGTTTCCCGATGAAAATGTTGCCTCTGCATCGGCGTGGATTTCACAAGCTTCTTCATAAAAATAAACATCGCGGTTGAGAAGAAGGCTGTTCTCGTATCTTATTGACTCTATTGATTCTCCCTGGTAAATTACTTCGAAATTCTGATTTTCAAACATTGTGTATGCGTCGAAACAGATATAGTTCTTGCCTTCGTCAAGTTTGTAGGTAAATTGTGAGCGACGGTCTTCGTTTGTGAAATACAGGTAATCTGCCTCATCTTTTGCGGCGAAACCGTCAGCTTCTTTGGGAACGCCTATCCATCCGTCAAATGAATAATCCGAAAATCCTACGGTGTAGTAGCCGCTTTCTTCAATGTTGAACTCATAGCAGAAATAGTAGGAATCCTCGGGTGAGGTGAGAATGTTGGTGCCGGCAGTGATTTCACCTGCGATATCATAGATGTATTCCGTGCCGTAATAATCCCACACAAGCTCATTGGTTTCTTCTGCGGCATAGGCTGTGATACAGCCCAAAACCGTTGTGGCTGCAAGCAATAATGCAAGCAATGTTTTCAGTGTTTTTTTCATGATTTTGTCCCCCTCGTTTTGTTTGATTTAATGTTATCACGGAAAATATTTTCTGTAAAGATTTATTACGGAATTGAAACCAAACTGTAAATTGTTGTAATCTTCTGTAACGGTTTTGTAATTTTTGGTGTACAAACCGGATGTTCTGTGGTATAATCACGGCAGACTCCGCTGAAAGGAGGGGAAAGATGTCAAGAAGTATAGATTATGTGGTTCCTGCCGAGTATGAGGGCAGAAAGGTAGTACATTTTCTGAGGGGATACTGCGGATTTTCGGCAAGGGTTATGCGTAAGGTGAAATATTCGCTTAAGCTCAACGGCGTGCAGACAAGGACCATAGACCGTATAAAGTGCGGCGATGTAATAAATGTTGTTATCCCGGATGATGATGTTCTTCCCGAAGCACTTGAAGCTGAGCTCGACATTATATACGAGGATGATGATATTCTTGTTGTGAATAAATCTCCTTTTATGGCGATGCATCCCACTCACAATCATCAGGGCGATACGCTTGCAAACGCTGTTTCGGCCTACCTTTCAAAGAAGGGTAAGAGTGCCGCTTTCAGGTCTGTGGGCAGGCTTGATAAAGGCACGTCGGGTGTTGTTATATGTGCCTTGAACCCTCTGGCGGCAAGCAAGCTTGCAGGCGGAATAAAAAAAGAATACTGTGCACTTGTAAAAGGTAATCTCAGCGGCGAGGGCAGGGTGGATGTGCCCATTTACAGACCCGACCCCATGAAGACTCTCCGTGCGTGTTCGTATGATCTTGGCGTTGAACCTGCGGTTACGAATTGGAAGGCGGAAAAAGAATTCAGCGGTGCAACTCTGTTGAGTCTTCGGCTTGAAACGGGAAGAACTCATCAGATAAGAGTGCATATGGCTTTTTGCGGAAATCCGCTTGCAGGAGATAATATGTACGGCGACTTTATGCCTGAAATCGGGCATCAGCTCCTTCATTGCCGCAGTTGCAGTCTTGTTCATCCCGTTACCGAAAAAAATATGCAGTTTGAAGCCGCTTTTCCTGAGGATTTTGCAAATGCGATAAAAAAACTAGAAACAAAGTGAATAAAAATACATTTTTACTTTACATTTAATATAATTACTGTTATAATATGTATATTAAACTAAATGGAGGCAATTTATATGAAAAAAATAATCAAAGCTCTCTCAGTTGTTATGGTTGTTGTTTTGATCGCAACTGCACTTTTTGCTTGCGGTGACAACGCAAACGATGCTGCCAATGGTGTTAAGGTAATCGACATTGAGCTTACTCAGGAAGAATATGCATTCGGTGTTGATAAGACCCAGCCCGAGCTTCTTGCACAGGTTAACGCATTTATCGCAAAGATTAAGGGCGACGGCACATTTGACGAAATCTGCAACAAGTATTTCGGCGACGGCACACCCACAGCAGTCAAGTCAGCAGCTCTTGACCCCTCAAAGGACCAGCTCGTTGTTGCAACAAACGCAGCATTTGAACCCTTTGAGTACACAGTAGGCGAAGACTACTACGGTATTGATATGGAAATTGCAGCTCTTCTTGCTCAGGAACTGGGTATGGAACTTGTAATCAGCAATATGGACTTTGATTCAGTATGTCTTTCCGTTGGTCAGCAGAAGTGCGATATCGCAATGGCAGGTCTTACCATCAAGCCCGACAGAGAAGAATATGTAAACTTCACAGATTCATACTATGAAGCATCACAGAAGCTTATCGTTAAGGGTGACGACACAACATTCGATGCCTGCACAGATGCAGCATCAGTTGAGGCAATCCTCAATACATACGATGCATCAACCAAAATCGGTGTTCAGAACGGCACAACAGGTCAGTTCTATGTTGAAGGTGACGAGGAATGGGGCTTTGCAGGCTACAATGCAACCTGCGTAGGCTACAAGAACGGTTCACTTGCAGTTCAGGATCTTATCAACGGCGGTGTTAACTATGTAATTATCGACTCCGCTCCCGCTGCCTGCATTACCGAAGCTATCAATGCAGTTCAGTAATTTTGGTGTTGAAACCGTTTAAATTCAAATGAAGATGTAACCTCACCAATGCGGTGAGGTTACTCTGTCAAAAGGGATAAATGTTATGAATTTTGAAGCAAAGATAAATAAATTTATCGAGATCCTCATTGACTATAAAGGTTACGTCAAGGTTATTGAGGGTCTTGAAAATACGCTTAAAATTGCAATTCTCGGCCTGGTTATCGGCATTGTTATCGGTACTCTTATTGCAACCGTAAGGGTTATTCCCAAATACAAAACACTTCCCAGGGTTCTTAATTCAATCTGTACATTTTATGTAGGTTTTTTCAGAGGAACACCCATGGTTGTTCAGCTTCTGCTTTTCTATTATGTTGCGTTGCCGCTTATGGGAATCAATCTTCCTTCCGTAAGCGTTGCTGTTGCGGTTTTCGGTCTTAACAGCGGTGCTTACATATCAGAAATCATGCGAAGCGGCATACAGTCTGTTGACTACGGACAGACTGAAGGCGGCAGGTCGGTAGGTCTCAGTTTTTCAACAACTATGATGAAAATTGTTATTCCTCAGGCTGTCAAGAATATTCTTCCAACACTTGGCAACGAATTCATTGTTCTTATAAAGGAAACTTCTATTGTTTCGTTTATCGGTGCCGCAGACCTTTATGTCGCTTTTAACTATATCGGTTCAAACAGCTATGAATTTATGGTTCCGTATCTTGCAATGGCGATAATTTATATTGTTATCGTATGCCTTATCACGGTGCTTATCAAATTTATGGAAAGGAGCTTGAAGAAGAGTGATAGACGTAATTAACCTCAAAAAAAGCTTCGGCAAGAACGAAGTTCTCAAAGGTATTGATATTACCATCAACAAAGGCGATGTTGTTGTGGTTATCGGTCCTTCAGGCTCGGGCAAATCAACATTTCTGCGTTGCCTCAACTGTATGGAAGACCCTACGGGCGGAAACATTATTTTTAACGGTGTAGATATCGCAGATCCCAAGGTTGATATCAATATCCACCGCCGCCGCATCGGTATGGTGTTCCAGCATTTCAATCTTTTTAACAACAAAACCGTTATTCAGAATATTATGCTTTCTCCCGTTCACTGTGCAAAAGCAGACAGGAGAAAGGCTGTTATAAAAAATTTCTTCTCAAAGGAGAAGCAACCTGTTCAGACAGTGGCTCAAATTAAAAAGGAAGCGGAGGAAAATGCACGCAAGCTTCTTGCAAGAATCGGTCTTGAAGATAAAGCGGATGCTTACCCTTCAACCCTTTCAGGCGGTCAGAAGCAGAGAGTTGCCATTATCCGGTCTCTCGCAATGAACCCTGATGTTATTCTTTTTGATGAGCCCACATCCGCCCTTGACCCCGAAATGGTTGGCGAGGTGCTTGAGCTTATGAAAGAACTTGCTCAATCGGGTATGACCATGGTTGTTGTAACTCATGAAATGGGCTTTGCCAAGGAAGTGGGTTCAAGAGTTGTGTTTATGGATGAGGGTGTCATTACGGAGGAAAATAACCCCGACGAATTCTTCCGCCATCCTCAGAATGCCCGTCTTAAAGAATTCCTTTCAAAGGTTCTTATGTAATATTTAATTTTAAGGTGGTTTGGCTGATGAAAACAAAGGCTGCCAAAATATTTTCTTCAATCAAATATGAGCTTTGCGTTTTTGTTTTGCTTGCTGTTCAGGCGGTTTCAAATTTGCATCCCCATTTCAGCGTCGGCGAATATACAAGGCTCTATTATCTTGTGGATTACTCAATGGGTAAAACATCAAGACTTCTTATCGGCTCGCTTGTGAAGCTTCTCAACCCTGACCCGAGTCCCCGATGGATTGCAGGTTTCTGTATGGTTGTGCTTGGAGTAGTACTCCTCTTTTCAGCGATTTTAATAGGGAAGGTTATAAAGTGCTCCGACAGTGAAATAAAAGCACAGACCCTTGTGCTGACTGCATTTGCGGTTACGGGAATGTTTACCTTTTCAAACTTTTCACTGTATCTGGGATTCCTGGATATCTGGATGTTCATTATTGCCATTATTGCAATGCTTTGCATTGATAACAAGTATCTCAGATGGCTTGTTCCCGTGCTTTGTGTAGTTGGAGTATTTATACACAACGGTTTTGCAATAACCTATTTCCCGCTTTTCGGACTTGCGATATTCTATCTTATTGTTAATAAAGAAAAGAAGTTTGCCGATTCTGTGGTGTTTATTGCATCGTGTGCGGTTACTGTTGCAGCTACGCTCTGGGTTTCCGTTAAGGGTGCAGGCACTGCAACAATAACCTATGAACAGCTTTTTGAAACCCTCAGAAACAAGGGTGGATTTACCTACACGGATTTCGGAATCAAAAACATTGCTTTCTACCTGCTGGATATTCCGCCGGAGAATACCGGTGTTACTGCCGAAATGGTTGCGGGTGCAAATGCTTTGGAACGTCTGATTATGATGGCAAAAGTTAATCTGGCAGATATTTCATTGACTTATACCGTATCCCTTGTTGTTTTCGGCACAGCGGTTATAGCCGCTTGCTGGGCAGTGTGGATAAAGTGTATGAAGAATACGGAAAGCAAGGGCAGAAGATTTGTTTATCTGTGCTTTATGCTTTCAGTGCTCACCATTCCTTTGGGAATGATTGTTGCTCAGGACTTTATCCGTTGGTATCAGTCTGCGATAATAACTCAGTTTGCACTTGCTATGTTTATGCTCGTAATGAAGGATGAACCCTTCAAAAAGACTATGCAGCAGCTTGGTGTCTTTTTTAAAGATAAAACCGTTTTGATTGCAATAATGTTTATTGCATACGCAACTGTTCAGCCTTACGGTCTTTCGGCATAAAAAAGAGGATGTGCTTTACGCACATCCTCAGCAGAATTCATATATTTGAAAAGCGGTTGTTTTTGATTATCTGATAGGCTTTTGTAAGTTCGATAATTCCGTCATCAAGGGAATATATCGGAGACCAGCCCAGACCTTCCAGCTTTTCGTTGGAAACGATGTAATTCCGTTTATCGGGGTCTTCGCCGACGGGAGCTTCAATATAGGTGAATTTGGGAATAATCGCTTTGATTTTTTCGCAAAGCTCAATCTTTGACAGGTTGGAGTCGGACAGACCGCAGTTATGGGTGCCGCCCTCCATTCTCTCAAAGTTTTCAATGGCAAACCAGAATGCATTTGCCGCATCTCTGACGTGAAGATAGTTTCTTTTAAAATTGCCTTCAAAAACAACCAGCGTGCGGTCGAAAACTGCACGGTAAACAAAGTCGTTTACAAGCAGGTCGGTTCTCATTCTGGGTGAAGCGCCGAAAAGAGTTGCAAAGCGGAATGCGGTTGTACCGCTTTCGCTGAGTACGGCGGCTTCTGCTTCAACCTTGCTTTTACCGTATATGGAAATGGGTTTTATGGGAGAGTTTTCGGTGCAGAATTTTTCACCTTCGCCCAGACCGTATCCGCTGTTTGTGCAGGGGAAAATAATACGCTGACCCTTTTCTCTCAGGCGGAGAATCATTTTGATTGCGTCGTAGTTTATGGAGTATGCGGAGCAGGCTTCCTTATCGCAGATGGGAAAGCCCGCAAGTGCGGCAAGGGGGATTATGTAATCCTTACCCTTCATAGCTTCTTTAACTGCATTTTCGTTGCGTGCATCTGCATTTATCATAGTGAAATCAGGGTTTGCGCAGCATTCAAGCAGGGGATTCTGATTGTAAAAAAGGTTATCAAGTACGGTTACGCGACAGCCTTTTGAGAGGAGCAGGGGGACAAGCACCGAGCCTATGTAGCCTGCACCGCCGGTAACAAGAATATTAAGCATATTTAGTCACTTCCATTAATTTAGGTACAGATACTTTATCACACTTTTACAATTAAGTCAAATGTAAATAGTTTAAAAATCATTGAATTTATAAGCAGGGAGCCCGATGACAATGATAAAAAATGCTCAATGGGATATGAAAACAAAAATTAAAACTTTTCTTGTTTTATTCTTTACCGTTTATGTCGGAATTTTTTATTGCGCAGTAGGCAAAGAATGGGATTCGGCAAAAGATATTGTTACTCAGCTTGCGGCATCGCTTGCTTTTTCAGCTTTTGTTGCATTTACATTGAATGAAAAAGGTAACAATCTGTTTTCGGCACAGGGAATATTGATGACCGCATCCGTATTCCTGACGCTGGGTGTACTGGTTTCAAGCAATAATCTGTCCAGTGATGCAATCAGAATGATGATTTTAGCACCGCTGATGCTTATATGCTCACAAAGAGCAGTGTTTGTTCCCGTTTCGGCAGTTCTGAGTGTTGTTGCTGCGGTTAAATACAGCGGAACGGCGGCTATGTGCCTCCCTGCAGCTGCAGGTGTATCACTCATATATCTTTCGGAAGAACTGAAAAATTCCGCGGTGTGGAAGAAGATTCTTGTTGCGGTTTCCGAGGCGGTGATAATCGGTGCGGCTGTTTATACATTCTGGTACAGACGTTATGCCCTTACCGTTCATTCCCTCATTACGGAAATATGGGATTCTGTTGCTTTGGTGTTTGCAATAGCTGTTCTCGTGGGTCTTGCGGTTGTATCAATCAAGAAGAAAAGACCGATTACCGAAACGGCAGGCTACATTATTTCAGCGGCGTTTTCGGTTGTACCACTGTTTTTGTACAGTGCTTACTCTTTCCCGACAGGTGCGGTAATGATTATGATGCTGACGGTTATATGTCAGAACGGTCTGCCTTTGGAAGATCTTGGTGAAAAGTCACTGGAATTTATCTGTTCAAAGTTCAAAAAATAAAAAAGAGAGCCGCGGCTCTCTTTTTTTATTTGTATTCAACTTTTACAACAGGATTGAATGTGATTCCGTTTTTGTTGAACCATACGGATTCAAGCGCCCATTCCTTCCAGTTATCGGGTACGGATTTGTTCATTACTTTCACCGTGTTGGGCTTTTCTTCAAGCTCAATGGGGCAGTCCTCGATAATTCCTTTGAAATAATCGTGCCAGTTAAAGCTGAAATCCTCGCCGAAATTATTTCTTCCGGGTAATTTCAGTGCGGTTTTCTGATATCTGATAAGCTCATTAATAATGTTTTCCGGAACGCCGTAGCCTTGAAGTAAAGGCCTGATTTCATCATAGAAAGTATCTATTCTGTATATTGTATCAAGGAATGCGAGAAGATTGTTGCTCCAGGAAAGGTCGCCGAAAAGGTCATTCTGATAAAGCGAAATAGGTTTACTTTCGGTTATTGATTTGTAATAGCTGTAAAGCTTCTGATACGCAGAATATGCAACCGAATTTTTGTTTTCAAGTGCGGAATTTATAATATCGTTATAGAATTTTTCGTAGGGTACATTATGCTTGGTAAAAAGATATATTGCAATGAATTTAAGAATTCCGAAATGGTGATAGGATTCTTCGAAGCAGGTGAAAATATTTGATTTAATCCAATCCTCGGGGCACATAGTGTTTGTTCCGATAATATAGGATGTGGTTTCAACAACATCATCCTCGTCGTTTGTATGAGCCACAAGAAAAGGAACTTCAACGGAAATGATACCGTGCTTTTTCAGATATTCGGGATCTGCCATAGGGGAGTTGGGAAGAAGTACACATATATAAGTCGTGATAAGTCTGTGCTGACCTGCAGCGAGAAGCTTTCCTATGCCGTTGCAGAAACTTTCATAGGTTTCGCCGGGAAGACCTACAATAAGCTCTGAATAAATTGTGATACCTTCTTTTCTGTAAAGCGAAAGAAGTTCGCTGAATGAATCCAGATCCATATTCTTACGCCCGATATTTTCGAGGGTTTCGGGATTGAGGCTCTGGAATGAAATTGTTGCACCCTGCTTGGTCAGGTTGTGTTGCTCGAGTTGTTTGTTGATTTCGAAAACCCTGAGAGGATTTGCTTTTGCATAGTTGATGCGGAGTCTTTCGGGGTAACCGGTTTTTTCTCTTACGCTTACAAAATAATCAACGATGTCAAGGTCGCGCTCAAATGTGCCGAAGTTTGCATCGGCACCCCAGATAAATTTGGTTTTGTGTGCCGCAAACCAATCAATTTCGGCATAGATTCTTTCTATGGGGTAACGCTTGATTTTCTGATTGTTGCAGCCCCAGTCACAGTAGGCACAGGAATTGGGACAGCCGCGACTTGTTTCAAGAATGGCATCAAGCTGCATATCGGGATTTTCTTCGTAGATACTGTCGAAAAGTCCTGTAAGATAGGGCGAGGGATAATCGATGCGTGTAAGTGTTTCAACGGGATTATGTATTGCTTTGCCTTCACTGCGGTATGAAAGATTGTTTACCGATGAATAATCGGGAGTTGCTTTGCAAAGCTCACAAAGCAGGTTACAAAAAGCTTCTTCGCCTTCACCGCAGATAAGAAAATCTATGAAAGCATATCTGTCAAGAAAAGAATTTTCACCGCCGGCAACATTGTGACCGCCGAAGATAATTATGCAGTCAGGATATTTTTCTTTGATTTTTTCGGCAAGTGTAAGGTTATATTTTGTGTTCCAGACATAATTCGAAAACCCTACAACAGCAGGGCTTTCAAGGCTGTTTAAGGCGTTTTCGACTTTTTCGCGTATGAATATAAAACGCTTGAAATCATAATTTGATTTAACTGTTTCGTTTGTAAATGCATTGGCAATCAGCAAACCTGAAGCGTAGGGCAGGTAAGCCGCCTTGAAATTCTGACCCGAATAGGTGTTTGACGGCTGCACCATATAGATGTTTTTCATTTTGTTCTCTCCTGATTTTTGGAATATGGACGTTTCTGAACAGTCATTTTTCAAAAATCCAGTTTAAATTCTACACCTAAATATACATAAAATCAACAAAAATTCTAAAAAAGAACAATACTGATTGTATATGTATGACTTTGTATATGTACGCAGAATTATACACGTTGTAAAATGATGTTTGCATTAAAAACATAAAACGGATTGCACAGACAATGCTCTGTGCAATCCGTTTATTATGTGTTTATGTCAGTGTTGTTTATGTAAGTGCAGCTTGCATCTTTTCTTCCGTACCAGGCAACAATTCTTGCAAAATGTTCCCACGATGAAAAAGGTTTGGATTTTACAGAAAAAGTATGCTTTTTTTCGGTGAGAGCGGCTTGCTTGCCGTTAAGCAGGTTGCTGAAATATTCAACAAAATTATATGATGCTTCAAAAGTGAAATCTTCGGCGAAAGGTTTTTTCAGCATAATCTTCTGGAATTCCAAAAGCTCCGAAAAAAGTTCCTTATCTTTGAAATAACCGGAAAGTAACGGAGAAACTTCTTCATAAAATTCATTCAGATTATATACGGAAGAAAGGAATGTGTATTCCTCAAATGTCCACATAATGTTGCCGAAACGGCTGTCAACACAGGTTGGAGTGCCGCATTCGGCAATAACATCATCAAGTTTACGGCTTATTTCATAAAAAGCTTTGCCAATGACCGTTGAAGGATTAGAGAGTGCAAATTCCAGCAGTGAGTTATAAAATTCTTTGTATGAGCATATGCCTTCGTTAAAGAGATACAATGCAAAAAACTGAACAAGTCCCATATGATGACAGCTCTGGATTATTGCGGAAAAAAGATTCATTTTTTTCCAGCTTTCACGGGACATCGAATAAGTTTCTGTAACGATACTCGATTCTTCGGGTATTTCATCCTTGCTGTCCGCTTCTCTGTGAGGCTGATTCAATGGAATATGAGATGTTCTGATTCCGTATTTTTCAACATAATCCTTCTGCCCCATAATCGAGCAGGGGAGCCATTCGCAGTTGTGAATATAGATGGAGTTGTGCTGGCCGAGCTGTAAAAGCTTATCAATTCCGTCAACAAAGCTTTCGTATGTTTCACCCGGCAGGCCGAGAATAAGCTCTGTATATGTTGCAACGCCTGCCTCATTATACATTCTCATAAGCTCGGAATAATATTCAATGCTTATGTTTTCTCTGCCGATATTTTTCAATACTTCATCGTTCATCGACTGAAAAGAAAGGGTGATTCCTTTGTTAAGGCCGGCTTTTTCAAGCTTCATACCGATGTCAAAAACGGTTTTCGTGCTGTTTTTTGCATAGGATGTCTGAAAGCCTACCGGTCGGCCGGTTGCCTTGTGTGCCTCAACTATTTTATCCGTAATTTCAAGGTCACGGCTGAACATTCCGAAGTTTGAATCTGCAGAACCCAGGCCGTAAACTTTGTTGCGGCTTACCCAATCAATTTCCGCATAAACTCTCTCGATGGGGAATTTGCGGATTTTGGATTTCATATTACTCCAATCGCAGTATGCGCAGGAGTTGGGGCAACCTCTTGAAGTTTCAATGAGTGCCATAAAATCCGTATCGGGGTTTTCAGCAAGAATGCTGTCAAAATAACCGTTCAGATAAGGTGAGGGAAAATCGCATTCATCCGATATTACCTGAGGATTTGTGATAATTCCGTCCTTGGTTCTTAATGAAATGCCGGGTATATCTGCGGCGTCATCAAGCCCGATAAGCGAGCGCATAAGACGGCGTAAAATAACCTCGCCTTCGCCGTGAAGAAGATAGTCGATATAGGGACATTCTTCAAGCATACCGCCTCCGGGAGCAACGTGGTGGCCGCCGAAAACAATTTTGCACTGAGGATATTTTTCCTTTATCTTTTGAGCAACAGCCTTGTTGAAATTGCAGTTCCATATATATGTTGAAAAGGCGACCAAAAACGGGTCGCTTATTTCATTTATCACATTTTCAACCGAGTCACGCAGAAAAAATATTTTTTCAAGGCGGTAGTTTTCGGCAACGTCTTTATCTGCAAATGCGTATGCGGAAAGCTGGCCCGCTGTATATGGCAGGTGAGCAGCTTTGCCGTATGAATAATTAACCTGAAAAAAATAGAAATTCCGTTTCAACCCATCACGAGCCTTTCGAAGTGTGTACCGATTTCACGGCAGAGATGTTGTTGGTGTAAAGTGTTGCACCTTTACGCCTGCCGTACCATACGATTTCTTTGGCAAATGCAGGCCAGTTGTCATAAGTCTTGGCCGCCTCAAATATGTAGGCGGTCTTTTTCTTTTCGAGAGTAATTTTTCCTGCGGATACATCCGAGAAATATGCGGCAAAATCATAGTCACATTCAAAAGTTTTTCCGCTTTCAAAAGGTCTTTTGACTGTATTTATCTGGAATTTGCGAAGCTCCGTGAAAATACCTTCTTCAATTCCGAGATTCTTTACATATTCTTCGATAATTCTTTCGTATTCATCAGGGTTATAAAGAAGTTCAAGGAAAAGACCTTCTTCAAAAAACCAGGTTACATTGCCGAAAACAGGGTTGCTGTGATTCCAATCACCTTCAAGTGAACCGTCAAGCTTACGCTTTATTTCTCTGAAAAGCTCACCGATTTTGCCTTCGTTTTCAAGACAGTATTCAAGAAGTCCCGAATAGAAATCATAATAGTCAATGTTCAGTGCGTAATAAACGTAAACAGCAAAATAACGCAGCAAGCCCAGACTGTGGAAGCATTGCAGGCAGATAGAAAAAAGATTTGCATAAACCCAGCCGTCACGGGGGAGTGTGCTTGTTGAACGGACAAGATATGAGTATTCGGGTATGCCGTCTTTTTTACCGCTTGCGGAATGTATATGATTAAACTGAACCTTCATAGGTTCGATTTTATGTGTTTTCATAAAATCGGGGTCACACATAGGTGCGTTGGGCAGCAATTCGCAGTAATAAACACTGATTGAGTTGTGCTGACCTGCTCTGAGAAGCTTGCAAAGACCCTGACAGAAACTTTCGGTTGTTTCACCGGGTAAGCCCAGAATAAGCTCGGAGTATGTGGGGATATTGGCTTTGTTGTAGTCTGCCATAAGACCCGAAAAATGCTCCATTGTCAGATTTTTGCGGTTGATGATTTTCAGTGCATCGTCGCAAAGTGTCTGATATGCCATGGTTGCGCCCTTGTCAAGACCTCGGGAATTCAGTGCCTTTGATATTCTGAAAACCCTTTCTGCACTGTTCTTTTCGTAACAGGGACGGAATACTTTTGGGAATCCCGTCTGCTTGTTGAGTTCAACAATATATTCTGCAATTTCTTCGTCGCGGTCAAATATGCCGAAGTTTGCATCGGCACAGAAGCAGTATTCTATGTTGTGGTCTGAAAGCCACTTAAGCTCGCCCTTAACCTTTTCCATAGGGAAAAGCCTGAGTTTTTTGTGGTTGCTCCAATCACAGTATGCACAGTTATACGGGCAGCCGCGGTTGGTTTCGATTATTGTATCAAACATTACATCGGGATTTTTTTCGATGATCGAATCAAAAACTCCCGTAAGATATGGTGAAGGATAATCTTCAAGGCTTTCAGGGCAGAGGGGAGGAGTCAGTATGTTGCATCCGTCGGTATCTCTGAATGCAATACCGGAACATTCCGAAAGGTCGGTGTCGTCGCGGAGGGCACGGAGCAGATTTGCGGTTACTTCTTCTCCCTCGCCGAGAGTAAGAATATCAATGTAATCATTTGCAAGGAATTCCATGCGGTCAGAAACACTGTGACCGCCGAAAACGATAATACATTCGGGGTATTTTGATTTAATTGTTTTTGCAAGGGCTTTGTTGAATTCAACATTCCATACGTAGGTTGAAAAAGCAACAAGATACGGGTTATCCATACCGTTTGCCATAGTTTCAACATCACCCCTGCGGAAAATGATTTCCGGGAATGTATATTCTTCCGCTATGTCAGGCTGTGCCTTACAATACGCAACGATTGTACCCGTTGCATAGGGAAGGTAAACGGATTTGTCAAATGCAAATCCTACCTGAATGAAATAAACGTTTTTCAAAATCAAAACACCTGCTTTATACCGTTAACGGCATCGTAAAGGCTGCCGTACACCTGAGATGCAACTCCGTTTTCATCTTTTTCGTCGTTGCCGATAAGAATGTTACATCCGACTCCTGCGTTTTTGCCTGCAAGAACATCGGAGATTCTGTTGCCGATTGTAAAACTGTTTTCCAAATCTATGTGTATACCTGTTTCTTCGAAATCCTCAACGGCTCTGAGTATAAGCCCCGGGTTGGGCTTTCTGCAAGGGCAGTCAAGGCGGTATTCATCAACAACCGCTTCGGTGTGATGAGGACAGTAATAATAACCGTCGGGCACAACGGAATATTTTTTGCTGAGAAGATTATCAACGTGGTTGTGAAGGATATGCACATCTTCTTCTCCGTAAAGACCTTTTGCAACTCCTGCCTGATTTGTGACAACAGTAACAAGATAACCCTTTTCTTTGAGCACTGCAATCGCTTTATCTGCGTTGGGAAGAAAGTCAAAATCTTCCTTGCGGTAAGTGTGAACGGTATCTTTGTTTATTGTTCCGTCACGGTCAATAAAAGCCGCATATCTTTTGCGTGACGATATAAGCTTATCCTTTTCTTTCTGTGCGAGTGCATATGATTCGGGTACGCCGATATCAATGAAATATCCGTTGCTTTCAAACGCGCCGATATCATATTCACCGCTTGCAAGAATTTCTTTTTCAAATGAAAATTTATCTTCCGTTATGCTTTCAAGCAGTGCCCGTTTCATAAAATAAACACCGCCGTTTATATAACCCGAAGGAGCAATGCCGTTTTCGGTAAAACCGCAGAGCCTGCCGTTGTGAAATTCAAGCAGACCCGAACGATGGGCATTTTCAATGAGTTTTGCCGCAAGCGTTACATCACAGCCCGATTTTTCATGAAACTTCTTCATTTCAAAGAGGTTTACATCAAAAAAAGAATCGCCGTTGCATACGACAACATCATCGCACTTGCACATTTTCAAAGCTTTTTTTATTCCGCCGCCGGTACCCAGGGGAGTATCCTCAACGCTGTATTCGATTGTCATACCGCGGTATCTGTTTCCTATAGCTTCTTCAACCTTTTCGGCAAGATATCCGGTTGAAATAACGGCACGGTGAACGCCGTTTGCGTAAAGGTAATCAAGCAGAAAGCAAAGAAAAGGCTTGCCGTCTATGGGCGCAAGCGGCTTGGGAATATCATCAATGCAGCCTTTCAGCCTTGTGCCGAAACCGCCTGCAAGAACAACCGCTTCCAAATCAATCCGCCTCCGCAATTATATCTTTCGTACCGTCGGGAAGTTCAACACCTTTGTCATAAAAAGCAACAAGGGTTGTATCCTCGCGGTAAACAAATCTGTGCATAACATTGGGTTTGATAATGAACATATCACCCTTTTTGAATTCATAGCTTTCGCTTTTGCCGTCAAGACTGACTTCCAGCAGAAACGCACCTTCGACAACATAAAAACCTTCTTTGTTAAGGCGGTGAAAATGGTTGCCCCGTTCAACTTCTGCCTTTGATGTGACGACGTTTATCTGCGTGTAGCCTTCGTGAATAAGCTGAATGAGAGAGCCTCTGTCATCTTCAAAAATGAAATCGGGTTTTATTATTTCTATCATTATTCGAACCTCGGTTATAAGCATAAAAAATCACATTATAAAATAACATATAATATCATAAAAGTCAAGAGAACAAGGAACCGCTTCCCGTGAGGAAACAGCTCCTTGTTTCAGTATTTACATATGATTTTTGTGCCTTCGTTTTCAAATTTAAAGGGAAACTCGTGCATATCCGAAAGGACTTTTCTTACATCCTCCTGCTTGTCTTTTTCTGCATAAAACAACAGACATCCGCCTCCGCCTGCACCGAGAAGCTTGCCTCCCAACGCACCCGCTTCAACAGCTTTTTTATAAGCAATATCTATGTAATCCGTTGAAATTTCGGAGTTTATCTGTCTTTTTTCAAGCCAGGTTTCATTGAGAAGATATCCGAAATCATTAAGATTTCTGCACGGGTTTGTGAGTATATCCTCCGCTTCATCAACCATTTTCAGCATTTTCAAAAGTCTTTCCGTGTTTTGAGGAAGCATCTTTTTGGTGATTTTCTGTACCTGAAAAGAATACCGTGAAAGCCCGGTGAAAAACAGCATTAAATTTTCTTCAAGCTGTTTTTTTCTTCCGTCACAGAAATTAACGGGAGTTACGGTATAACCTTTTTCAGAAAAATCAATTCTGTTGAATCCGCCGAAGGCAGATGCAATCTGGTCCTGAATACCGCCATCCTCGTCACATAGAGTGCGTTCAAGATATATTGCACCATCCGCAAGCTGACGTTTTGTTTTTTCTTCGCCTAACATCGAATAAAAGGCATTGAGCATACCTACCGAGAATGCACTGCTTGTGCCCAGACCTGTTTTTGCAGGTACATCCGCATCGTAATTAAGGCAGATTTTTTCAAGACCCAGCCATTTCATCGCGTTGCGTATGGCAGGGTGCTGAATATCGTCGGCTGAGCTGACTTTTTCGATTTTTGCATATGAGAGGTATGTTTTATATTCAAACAAATCGGGCATTTCCCTGACATTTACGTGGCAGTATTTATCGAAGGTTGTTGAAATAACCGCACCGGAATGTTCTTTGAAGAATTCGGGAAAATCCGTTCCGCCGCCGAAAAAAGACATACGCATCGGCGTTTGAGATATTACCATTTTTTACTCCTTACCATACGAGATTGACTGGCTTTCCTTTCAGAAATGCTTCAACATTGCTGCGGCAGATACCCATAAGTCTTTCACGGGTTTCAAAGCCTGCCCAGGCAATGTGGGGTGTAATGAAGCAGTTTTTTGCACCGATTAAAGGACAATCCTTTTTTGGGGGCTCAACTTCAAGCACATCAAGACCCGCACCTGCAATTATTCCGTTTTCAAGTGCATAAGCAAGTGCGTTTTCGTCAACGACCTGACCTCTGGAAGTGTTGATTAATATTGCGGAATTCTTCATTTTTGAAAGAAAATCCGCATTTACCATACCTTCGGTTAGCGGTGTGAGAGGGCAGTGGAGAGTTACAAAATCGCTTTTTTCAAGGAGTTCATCTTTACTGCAGAATTCAACATTTTCAAAGGGTGCGGGATGGTTTGTTGATGCAAGAATCTTCATTCCGAAAGCTGCGGCGATTTTTGCAACCACCTTACCGATTTTTCCGAAGCCGATGATACCCAGAGTCTTTCCGTAAAGCTCGGAAAGGGGAGCTTTCCAATAGCAGAAATCCTTGCAGGCACTCCATTCACCGCCGTGAACGGAATTGCTGTGAAGTGCAACTGAGTTTGTGTGTTCAAGAATAAGGGCAAAAACAAGCTGTGCAACAGCATAGGTGCTGTATGAAGGAATGTTGCAAACAGGGATGTTTCTTTCTTTGCAGTATTCCCAGTCCACAATGTTGTAACCTGTGCTGAGCAGTCCGATATATTTAAGCTCGGGAAGAGTTTCCAGCAAGTCCTTACGCAAGGGAGTTTTGTTGGTTATTATAATCTGACAGCCCTTGCATCTTTCGGCAATAAGCTCGGGCGGCGTACGGTCATATACCGTACAATCTCCCAGATTTTCAAGCCAATCCCAGGAGAGGTCACCGGGATTTTCGGTGTAACCGTCAAGAACGGTGATTTTCATAAAAAAGTTCCTCCGTGTTAATGTAATCCACTCATATTATAGCATAAATTGCGGAAAATAAAACACCAAAATATTTTGTTTTCTTATTGACCACACGGCAATAATATTATAAAATAATATGATAAGAAGGTCAGAAAGCGGTGAACTTTTGAAAAAAATAAAAAAAGAAAAAAAGTACCTGCTTTTCGGCGGTCTCATATTGATTGCACTTGGTATTGCAGTGGGTGCACTTCTTTTTTCACTTCAATATGATGAGCTGTGGCGGTGGTATGCACAGACTCAGCAAAGATTATTGGAGCTTGAAGAATATATTGCACATCTCGATAAAGTGTGGCAGTTTTTCGGTGCGGTGATGTTGCTTTTTGCCATCAAAAGCTTTTTTCCCATATACCCCACTTCAACGGTTTGTTTTCTTTCGGGTATCGTGCTTCCCGTTTATGTCGCAATACCCGTTAACATTCTCGGCTTTACGGTGCTTATAACCGTCAGATATTTCTGGGGAATGCGCTTCGGTGCAGGCGGTGCGTGGAAGGTTATACGCAAAACCGAAAAGCTGAAAAATCTTATCCGTCAGGATGGCAGAGGTAATCCTGCACTGCTTATTGCACTCAGACTTATTCCCGGTATGCCGGTTAACAGTATCTCGGGTATATACGGTTCGTTTAATTTCGGGTACGGGCAGTTTGTGCTGTTGTCGGTAATCGGATTTTTACCGAAGCTTATTTCGTTTACTCTTGTGGGCAGAAATGTATATGACCCTCTGTCGGCAGGCTTCCTGCTTCCCATTATGATACTTCTGTTGCTTACGGGCATCTGCCTTCTTTCGGTCAACGGGGTATGGACTACAGTGGAAAAAATCATGGAAATGATTAAAGATCATAAAAAAAATTCAGAAAGGAAGACAGAAAACAATGAAAACAGTTGATTTGAAATCAAGGCTTGCAGGCAATGAATTTGATTCTGTGCTTGCAGTGAACTATAGAAAAGAGGATATTGAGCTTCAGAAAGCAAGATATATCCGTATTGCCGAAAGCTTTGAAGAGCTTTACGGTGCAGACAGAGATGTTCAGGTGTTCAGTGCACCCGGCAGAACCGAAGTCTGCGGAAACCATACAGACCACAACCACGGTATCGTGCTTGCGGCAAGCGTTAATCTTGATGCTGTTGCAGTTGCAGGCAAGAACGATGAAAACATAGTAAGGGTAAAATCAGAAGGCTACAAAATGGATGTCTGTGACCTTTCGGATCTCGGTGTTATGCCTGCAGAAAGAGGTAAATCCGCATCACTTGTAAGAGGTGTTTGCGCAGGCTTCAGAAACAGAGGCTACAACATCGGCGGTTTTGATGCCGCAACAGCTTCGGATGTCCTTTCGGGTTCGGGTCTTTCATCATCTGCGGCATTCGAAGTTCTTCTCGGCACAATGCTCAACCATCTTTACAACGATGGCAAAATCAGCCCTGTTGAAATCGCACAGATTGCACAGTTCGCAGAGAACGAATATTTCGGCAAGCCCTGCGGCCTTATGGATCAGATGGCTTGCTCCGTAGGCGGTTTCGTTATGATTGATTTCAAAGACCCCTCACAGCCCGTTATCAATAAGCTCAGCTTTGATTTCGGTTCCTGCGGTCATGCGCTTTGCATTGTTGATACAGGCGGAAACCACGCAGACCTTACCGACGAATATGCGGCTGTAAGATGTGAAATGGAAACTGTTGCTTCAAAATTCGGCAAGGCTGTGCTCAGAGATGTTGACAAGGCTGAATTTGAAAAGAATATTTCCGTTATCCGTGATTCTGCAGGTGACAGAGCAGTGCTCAGAGCTATGCACTTCTACAATGAAAATATAAGAGTTGCAAAGCAGGCTGAAGCTCTCGGAGCAGGAGATTTTGATGAATTTAAGGCACTTGTAATCGAAAGCGGTGCATCATCTTATATGTACAACCAGAATGTTTACACCTGCAAGGCACCTTCTGACCAGCCCGTAAGCCTTGCACTTGCAATCTGTCAGGATATCCTTAAAGGTAAGGGTGCATGGCGTGTGCACGGCGGCGGTTTTGCAGGTACAATCCAGGCGTTTGTTCCCATGGATGTTCTTGATGAATTCAAGGCAGGAATCTGTGCTGTTTTCGGCGAGAAATCCTGTTATGTACTTAACATCCGTCCCGAAGGCGGAATTAAAGTTATCTGATAAAAAATCTGAGGGGTGAGCCTGTATGCGGTATTCATACGGGGCACCCCGAAGTTGTTGGAAGGTATTTTTATGAATAATTACAGTGAAGTTTCCGCTTTGCTTGAAAAACTCTGCGGCGTAAGCGGAGTTTCCGGTGCGGAAAATGAAGCGGCGGCGGTTGCGGCTGAGCTTCTTGGCGAATATATGTCTGTGAACATTGATGCCCTGGGAAGTGTTACGGGTACAACAGACGGCGAAGGTCCTCATATCCTGCTTGACGCACATCTTGACCAGATAGGTCTTGTCGTAACGGCAATCGACGGTGACGGCTTTCTGAAGGTTACAAAGTGCGGCGGTGCGGATATCCGTGTGCTTGCCGCAGCAGAGGTTACGGTGCACGGAAAAGAAAAGCTTTTCGGTGTTATAACCTCAACACCGCCTCATCTTTCAAAGCCTGATGATTCCAATAAAGCAAAGGGCTTTGACGATATTGCGGTTGATATAGGTATGAGCCGTGACGAGGCTGTGAAATATGTTTCGGCAGGTGACAGAATAACCTTCAACGGTGAATACAAGCATCTGTTGGGAAACAGAACATGTTCTCCCTCTGTTGATGACAGAGCAGGTGTTGCGGCAATTCTCAGATGTCTGCAACTCCTAAAAGATAAACAACACGGTTGCAAAATCAGTGTACTGTTTTCCGTGCAGGAGGAAACCGGCGGAAGCGGTGCTTCGGCAGGTGCTTTTGCCGCTCAGGCGGATGAAGCAATAGCTGTTGATGTGAGCTTTGCAAAAGCACCGTCGGTCAGCGGTGATAAATATGCAACTCTCGGCGGTGGTGCCATGATAGGCTACGGACCGTCACTTGACTATGAGATGAGCAAAAAGCTTTCCTCAATTGCGGAGAATAACGGTATCGCAAGTCAGCCCGAGGTTATGGGCGGCAGGACGGGCACCAACTGTGACAACATTCAGATTGCAGGCAAGGGTGTTAAAACCGCACTTGTTTCCGTGCCTCTGAGAAATATGCATACAGCCGCAGAGGTGTGTGACCTTGCGGATATTGAAAGTGCCGCAAGACTTATTGCCGCATATATTGCCGAAAGGGGTGCTGCAAATGCTTGAAATGATTAAAGAACTTTGTACCCTTCCCGGCATATCCGGCAGAGAAAATGCGGTGCGTGATTATATAATCAAAAAAATTGAAGGGTACGCCGAATACAGCGTGGATCCTCTCGGCAACCTTCTTGTGTTCAAAAAAGGCAAAAAGCCTGCAAACAAGAAAGTTATGCTTGATGCTCATATGGATGAGGTTGGCCTTATAATAAATGCAATCACATCCGAGGGCTATCTTCATTTCACAAAGGTGGGCGGTATTGATACCCGTGTCATTCTCGGCAGAACCGTTAAGGTAGGCGAAAAGGCGGTTAACGGCGTTATCGGTATAAAGCCCGGTCATCTTGTGGCGGAAAATGCGTTGGCGGATATTCCCGGTGCAGATGAGTTATACATTGACATAGGCGCTTCAAGCCGTGAAGAGGCGGCTGAGTATGTAAGCCTCGGTGATTCCGCATGGTTTGCAGGTGATTTTGTTGAATTCGGTGAGGGCTTTGTCAAATCAAAGGCACTTGACGACAGAGTGGGCTGTGCAATTCTGATTGAGATGATAAGAAGCGAGCTTGAATACGATGCTTATTTCTCGTTCAGCGTGCAGGAGGAAATCGGTACAAGAGGTGCACAGACTGCCGCATTCAACATTGCACCCGATTACGCCGTAGTTGTTGAAACGACAACTGCCGCAGATATTTCGGGAGTAAAAGATGAAAAAAGAGTGTGTATCTGCGGTAAGGGCGGTACGGTTTCTTTCATGGACAGAAGCACACTTTACAGCAGAGAGCTTTTTGACAGAGCTTTTGAAATTGCAAAAGAAAAAGATATTGCAATTCAGCCCAAAACTCTGGTTGCAGGCGGCAATGATGCAGGTGCAATCCACAAAAGCAAGGGAGGCGTCAAGGTGCTGACGGTTTCTGTGCCCTGCAGATATCTTCATTCTCCGGGCGGCGTCATAAAATACAGTGATGCCGAAGAAAGCCTGAAGCTCGTCAAGGCGCTTGCAGAGGATTTTGCAAAATGATAACTCTGATCAACGATATATGTGAGCTTGATTTTCTGCCTGCTGACCCTTACGGTGCAAGGATTACAGCACTTGCGGATACCTACGGTGCATCCTATGACTTTGCACTTTTCTGGGTGCAGAAAATTGACGGAAGGCCCGTCGCGGCAATAAGCAGAATTGACGGCAATGCAACCCTTTGCTGTTGTGAAAATGCGGATTTTGACGAGCTTTCGGAATTCCTGAAAGTATCGGGTTATTCAAGTCTGACATACGATCTGAAATTTTCGGAAAAACTTGGTATCACACCGCAAAAAACTTCATTTACCGTAAAATATACGGGCGGTGCATCGGCTTGCTGCGGGATTTTGTTTGATTACGACAAGAAAGAAATATACAGCCTTTTGCGTGATTGCGGATTTGAGCTTGGAGATTACGGCGCATTTCTTGCAGATATTTGTTCAAGACTGAATAAATCTACGGCATCGCTTGCGGCGGCAGAGTGTGACGGTAAGCTTTGTGCCTGTGCATTTGCACTTTTTGAGGGCAGAAAAAGCGTTCTTCTCGGTGCGGTGGGAACAAGTCCTGCTGCCAGAGGCAAAGGCTATGCTTCAAAGCTTGTGGGTACTCTTGCCGAAATGAAAAAGGATAAGGATGTTTTCCTTTTTTGCAGAAACGATTCTTTGGTTGATTTTTATTCAAAAATCGGTTTTGAAACTGTTGGCAAATGGGCGGTGTGTGAAGTTAATCAAGGAGGATAACATATGTCACCGTTATGTGTTGTTCTGGCGGTACTGACAGTTGCTTTTGCGGCAGGATGTATTGCACTGCGGCGTAAAAACAAAGCTTTTGAAGGTATGCTGTGCAAGTTTATGGCAAGTTTCGGTTTCATATCCGTTGCGGTTGTGGGATATTCACTCAACCCTGTCGATACATACTATTTTTGCCTTGTGTGTTTTGCACTGATGTTCGGTTTCTGCGGTGATATACTGCTGGGAATCAAGGAAATTGCACCAACTTTCAGAGGTAAGCTTGTGCCGCTTGGTCTGCTTTATTTCCTGGTGGGTCACGTGTTTTATCTGTGTGCATTCATCAGGGCAAGCGGTTTCAGCGTTATTGCTTTGATTGCGGGATTTGTGTTCGGTGTGGGTGCATTCATTGTTATAAAAGTGCTGAAAATGAAAGCAGACAACAAAATGCGTGTTGTTATGTCGGTATATTATGCGGTGCTTGCGTTCAAGGCGGCATCGGCACTCAATCTTGCCATTTCGGGCGGACAGACGGCATACTGGTCTGCTTTTGCAGGTGCGGTTCTGTTTATAATCAGCGATACCTGCCTTGGATTTCTGTATTTCACACCCGTCAAAAAGAAAAATGTTTATGTTACAATAGAACTTTCAACCTATTATACGGCGCAGATTTTGCTTGCAATGTCGGTCGCGCTGCTAAAATAAAGGATAAAAAGGAGAAATAACTATGTTCACTAAAATTTTTATCACCTTCATTGCGCTTTTTATGCCGCTTGTATCATCTTTTAACGGACTTTCTTTTACGGTTCCGTTCATCGTTGACAGTGCGGAAATCATTTATGACTATGATAACGAAACCCCCGGTTCGGCTGCAGGCACGGTTACAGTCACTGCAAAGATTGACGGCAGCTACGACCTTTATTGGGGTACCGATGACGGTGAAAAACTCAGCGAAGATGTAGGCGGATACACCGTTTATTACAGCGAATTTGCCGAGGTTGATGTTGATTCCGGTAAAGGCAGTGTTGATATTCAGGATTTTACAGCCATTCCCGAAGGGGCGGAAACCGTGCTTGTTTATAAAGGAAGCTTTCTGTCAGGCGAAACCGAAATTCCCGACGGTAAGGTTGCGGATAACGGAGAAATGCTTTATTCCTTCGGTGCGCTCAGTGATGTTCATTTTAACAGATACAACGGTTCACTCACCGGTGATGATGCTCAGATAACCTTCCCCAATGCTCTCAATTTCTTTAATGAGCTTGGTGTGGAAATAGTCGGTATTTCAGGCGATATTTCTGCAGACGGTGAAAGAGATGCTTTTGAAAAATTCAATAAAATCTCATCAAACTACGATTTCCCCGTGTATACTTGCACAGGTAATCACGATGTAAGCAGTGACTATACACTTGCAAACTGGCAGGAACTTATCAACACCGGCGTTTACGGTGAAAACAAAGCAGACGGCGTTGAGGATGTTGCTTCAAACGGTCTGGATTTTGTTTATGCACCCGAAAACCTTGGCGGAGATGTTTTTATTTTCCTTTCACAGTATCAGTGGGATTACGGCGAAGCACACAGTCGTATTCTGACAGATGAACAGCTTGATTGGCTTGAAGCACAGCTTGAAAAGTATAAGGAAAACACGGTTTATCTTTTCTTCCACACCTTCCTCAACAATCCAATTGAAGGCGAAAATCCCCATATGGGTGAAGGAAACCTTGAAAACAATGTTGGCCGTCATTATAACCTTCCCTTCACCGAAGGCTGTCCCGATGAGGTGCGCTTTGAAGATATGATGGATGAATACGAAAATGTTGTATTCTTCAACGGACATTCCCATTGGGCATACGATATGCAGGAGCTTAATCCTCAGCTCAATATTGCAAATTACGGCGGTGAATACGCAACAATGGTGCATGTGTCCAGCGTATCGTCACCCAGAAGAACAACTGCAAATGTTGATGATTCCTCAGAGCACTATATGCGTTCATCGGAGGGAATGCTGGTTGAGGTATATGAGGACAGAATTGTGTTTACCGCCTGCGAATTCCTCAAAGGCAAATTCCTTTCATATGCAACATACACAGTTGAGAGATAACAGAAATAACTGTCTCACCGGTCAGGTGAGACAGTTATTTTTATGCTTTATTATTGTCTTTTATTTTCTTGATTGCACCTTTTTCAAGGCGTGAAACCTGAGCCTGGGATATGCCTATTTCGCTTGCAACCTCCATCTGGGTTTTGCCCTGCATAAATCTGAGAGAAAGTATCTTTTTTTCACGGCTGTTAAGATTTTTTATTGCCTGTTTCAGCAGAATTTCGTCAAGCCAGCTTTCGTCGGTTTCCGAGTCACCTATCTGGTCCATAACATAAATGGTGTCACCGCCGTCGGAGTAAACGGGCTCGCTCAGGGAAACAGGTTCGACTATCGCATCCAGAGCAATAATAACGCTTTCTTTTGAAATTCCGAGCTCTTTTGCGATTTCTTCGGGAGTGGGGTCCCGTTCAAGCTCGTTGATAAGCCTTTCTCTAACCTGCATTGCGTGGTAGGCGGTATCCCTTACGGAGCGGCTGACCCTGACAGGATTGTTATCCCTCAGGTGACGCCTTACTTCACCGATTATCATAGGACAGGCATAGGTGCTGAAACGCACATCAAGGTTCATATCGAAATTGTCAATGGCTTTTATCAGACCTATACAGCCTACCTGAAAAAGGTCGTCGGGATTTTCGCCTCTGTTTGAAAATCTCTGAATGACGCTGAGCACAAGACGAAGATTACCCGTCACAAGCTCGTCCCGTGCTTTTTTATCTCCTGCACGAGCCTTTCTGAGAAGTTCCATTTTTTCACTTTCCTTCAACACTTTCAGTTTGGCGGTGTTGACTCCGCAGATTTCAACCTTGCTGAATTGCAAAAAATCACCCCGATACAGTTAATGGCAATAAAAGTATTGCCCGTTTGTATCGGTGTTATTATTTTATTTTACGGATTGAAATGGTGATTTTTATAAAAATTTTTTCAGAATAAAAAATTGAGCAAAACAGAGAAAAAACGAGCATTAACGAGCAAAATAAAGAAAAATATTTGGCAAACCCGAATTGCAACGGAATTTTCACGGATTTGTTAAAAAAATTGTTGACATTTGCAAGTTTTTGCTCTATATTTTATTATATTATAATAAGCCGCAGTGCCGCATTTGCGGCAAGGGCAGAGAGGGGCTGCATAATTGAAAAAAAATGCCATTATCGATTTGAAAAACATTTCCGTTACATTCGGGAATAATCAGGTGCTCAAAAACCTTAACCTTTATATCCGTGATAAGGAGTTTATAACATTTCTGGGTCCTTCGGGCTGCGGAAAAACAACAACACTCCGTATTATCGCAGGCTTTATTCAGCCTGACGAGGGTGAGGTTATTTTTGAAGATAAAGTAATCAATAGTGTTCCTCCCCACAAAAGGCAGGTTAACACTATTTTTCAGCGTTATGCCCTTTTTCCTCACCTCAACGTTTATGAAAATGTTGCCTTTGGTCTGAGAATAAAAAAGGTGCCCGAAAAGCAGATAAAAGAAACGGTTGAAGAAATGCTTGCACTTGTTAACCTTACAGGCTTCAACAAGCGTAATATCAATTCACTTTCAGGCGGTCAGCAGCAGAGAGTTGCCATTGCTCGTGCGCTTGCCGTAAAACCCCGTGTGCTTCTGCTTGATGAGCCGCTGGGTGCACTTGACCTCAAACTCCGTAAGGATATGCAGGTTGAACTCAAAAATATTCAGCAGAGATTGGGTATTACATTCATTTATGTTACCCACGACCAGGAAGAAGCACTTTCCATGTCCGATACGGTAGTTGTTATGGACGGCGGTGTTATTCAGCAAATCGGCTCTCCTCTTGATATTTATAACGAACCCAAGAATGCTTTTGTTGCCGATTTCATCGGTGAAAGTAATATTCTTGACGGTGTTATGATTGACGACTGCCTTGTTGATTTTTCGGGTCACCGTTTTGAATGTCTTGATAAGGGTTTCGGCAAAAACGAAGCGGTTGACGTAGTTGTGCGTCCCGAAGATGTTGATGTTGTTGAGCCTGAAAAAGGAATGCTCTGCGGCGTGGTAACATCCGTTACCTTTAAGGGCGTGCATTTTGAAATCATTGTTGATATCGGCGGCTTCAAGTGGATGATTCAGACAACCGATTATCAGCCTGAAGGTGCAAAAATCGGTCTGTTTATTGAACCCGATGCAATCCACATTATGAAGAAATCCGAATATTCGGGTATTTACGGTGACTACAGCTCATTCAGCGAAGAATTTGACGAGCTTTCAAACGCAGAGGAGGTAGAGGAATGAACAACCGTTCAACTCTCGGCTCAAAGCTTGTTGCTTCGCCTTATATAGTGTGGTCGGTGCTGTTCATAGTCGCTCCGCTGATTTTTGTTGTTTATTACTCGTTTACGGATGCTTCGGGTGCTTTCACTTTTGAAAATATCACCGCATTGAGCAAATATGCTCCCACTTTCCTTCGCTCCATATGGTTCGGAATCGTGGCAACGCTTATCTGCCTTGTGATTGCATTCCCTCTTGCATATTTCATTTCTCAAAGCACCGAAAAGGTTCAGCGTACAATGGTTATGCTCGTTATGCTGCCTATGTGGATGAGCTTTCTTATCAGAACCTATTCGTGGATGGCACTGTTGCAGGATACGGGTATCATCAACTCCCTGCTTGGTAAAATCGGCATTGACCCCATACATATGATTAACACCGAAGGCGCAGTTATATTGGGCATGGTTTATAATTTCCTGCCTTACATGATACTGCCCATATATTCGGTTATGGCAAAGCTTGACCACAGTATGGTTGAAGCCTGTCAGGACCTCGGCGGCAACAGACTGACGGTTATCCGCAGATGTATCATCCCCATGAGTATGCCGGGTATAGTTTCGGGCATTACAATGGTTTTTGTGCCTTCTGTAAGTACATTCTATATTTCTCAAAAACTTGGCGGCGGTTCATTTGACCTTATCGGTGATGTTATCGAAAGGCAGTTCCAGCAGTCTTATAACTATAATCTGGGTGCATCACTTTCACTTGTGCTTATGGTGCTTATTCTTGTCTGTATGGCGGTTATGAACCGTTTTTCGGGTGATGAGGAGGGCATGGTTATATGAAAGTTGCTTCAAAGGTTTATACAACGCTTGTTTTCCTTTTCCTCTATGCACCTATTATCGTTATGATAGTTTTTTCATTTAACGGCACAAGCAGTACAAGCGTGCTTTCGGGATTTTCGCTTCAATGGTACAAAACGCTGTTTGAAGACGAGGCAACACTCAGAGCACTGACCAATACCGTTGTTCTTGCGGTGTGTTCATCGCTTATTGCAACGGTGCTCGGCACTGCGGCGGCAGTAGGCATTGATAAATTCAGAAAAGGTCCTGCGCGTTCGGGTATTATGGCTGTAACGAATATACCCATGATGAATCCCGAAATAGTAACAGGTATCTCAATGATGCTTCTTTTCGTTTTTGTGGGAAAACTGGTAGGAATAGATTCTGTTCTGGGCTTCGGTACACTGCTTGTTGCTCATGTCACATTCAATCTGCCTTACATTATCCTCAATGTCCTGCCAAAGCTCCGTCAGACGGACAGAAATCTCGCTGAGGCTGCTCAGGATTTAGGCTGTAAACCCGTATCCGCATTTTTCAAGGTTGTTCTTCCTTCAATTATGCCGGGTATGATTACGGGTATGATTACCGCATTCACGCTTTCGCTTGATGATTTCATTATCAGCTATTTCACCAGCGGACCGGGCTTCCAGACACTTCCCATCGCCATTTTCTCGATGACGAAGAAAAGGGTCAAGCCCGATATGTATGCACTTTCTGCTTTGATTTTCGTCAGTATTCTTCTCTTGCTTATCCTCTATAATGTGGCACAGGCAAAAAGCGAAGAAAAATCAAAGAAGAAATAAGGAGTGGTTTTGTTGAAAAAAAGAATTGCATCCGTGCTTTTTGCATTGATGTTTGCACTTCTGCCTCTCAGCCCCGCATTTGCGGCAGAGCAGAGTGATATAAATGCCCTCAGAGGTACAAAGCTTTATGTTTATAATTGGGGCGAATATATTTCCGACGGTGCAGACGATACCCTTGATGTAAACAAAGCTTTTGAAGAAAAATACGGTATAGAAGTTGTTTACGATACCTTCGACAATAACGAGGTTATGTATTCAAAGCTTAAAAGCGGCGGCGTATCGTACGATATCGTTATTCCTTCGGATTATATGATACAGAGAATGATTGCGGAGGATATGCTTGATAAAATTGATTTCGCAAATATACCCAATTATAAGTATATTCCCGAGAAATATAAAAATCTTGCACACGACCCCGGAAATGAATATTCCGTGCCTTATACTGTCGGTATGGTAGGTCTTATCTACAACACTGAAATGGTGAGTGAAGCTCCCGACAGCTGGACTGCATTGTGGGATGAAAACTATTCAAACAGTGTTCTTATGATTAACAATCCCCGTGATGCCTTTGCTATTGCACAGAGTATTCTCGGTATGGATTTCAACAATGAATCGGAAGTTTCGTGGCGTGTTGCGGCGGAACTTCTCAAAGAACAGAAAAGCATTTCTCCCGCTTATGTAAATGATGAGATATTCCTTAAAATGGAGTCGGGTGAAGCGGCACTTGCACCTTATTACGCAGGTGATTTCCTTACAATGCAGGAAAATAATCCCGCACTGGATTTTGTTTATCCCAAAGAAGGCGTTAACTTCTTTGTTGATGCCGCCTGCATACTCAAGGGTGCGCAGAATAAGCTTGCAGCAGAGCTTTACATAAACTTTCTGCTTGAGCCCGATGTGGCTCTTGCCAATGCGGAATACATTTGCTATGCAAGCCCTCATACCGAAGTTTATACAAACCCCGAATATTCATTTTATGAAGACGAAATACTTTATCCCGAAGACGGAAAGTTTAAAACCCAGCTTTTCCTCAACCTCAGCCCCGAAACCCTGGCGCTTATGAGCACTCTTTGGGATGATGTTAAAAATCATGTGCCTTCTTCCGTTTCAAGTAACCGTGCCTTTTTCTTCGGTGGTGCAACTCAGGCGGTTGCCGATGACGGCGAGGTTATGACTCCCGAGGCGAGAAAATATGCACTGTATATCGGTATTTTTGCACTTGTCTGTTTAGCATATATCATTTTTAGATATGCTCGCAAAAAATACCGTGAAAAGATTTGATTTCAGGAGGATTCTATGTCAGAAAAAAGAAGCAGTTTTACCGGAAAAATCGGTTTTGTGCTTGCGGCGGCAGGCTCAGCGGTAGGTCTCGGTAATATTTGGCGTTTCCCTTATCTTGCGGCTAAATACGGCGGCGGAATATTTCTGCTTGTCTATCTTATTCTTGCTGTAACCTTCGGCTTTGCCCTTATGATAGGCGAAACCGCTTTGGGCAGAAAAACAGGTCAGAGTGCAATTACTGCATTCAAATCACTTGATAAAAGATTTTCGTTTGTGGGCGTGCTTGCGGCACTTATTCCCGCCCTCATTCTTCCTTATTATTCGGTTATCGGCGGCTGGGTAACAAAATATCTTACCGTTTTTGTAAGCGGCGGTGCTGCGGCAGCGGCGGCTGACGATTATTTCACAGGCTTCATTTCAACGCCTGTTGAGCCTATCGGCTGGTTTCTGATATTTATTGCACTTACTGCTCTTATAGTTCTTCTCGGCGTTGAAAAGGGCGTTGAAAAGGTAAGCAAAGTCATGATGCCTGTTCTTGTTGTGCTGACTCTGTTTATTGCAATTTATGCCATGTTTATGCCCGGTGCAATGGATGGCGTTAAGTATTATCTTACACCTGATTTCAGCAAATTCTCAGCAACAACCGTTCTTGCGGCAATGGGCCAGCTTTTCTATTCAATGAGCCTTGCAATGGGTATTATGATTACCTACGGTTCATATATGAAAAAAGATGTTAACCTTGAAAAATCCGTAAGACAGATTGAACTTTTTGATACGGGTATTGCATTCCTTGCAGGTCTTATGATTATTCCTGCCGTTTTTGCTTTCTCGGGAGGAGACGAAGCGGCTCTCGGCAAAGGCCCCAGCCTTATGTTCATCACACTTCCGAAAGTGTTTGAAAGTATGAGGGGTGGTGCGATTATCGGTGCACTCTTCTTCCTGCTTGTTCTTTTTGCCGCACTTACATCCTCCATTTCGCTTATGGAAACCGTTGTTTCGATTATCAAGGATAAAACCGGTTGGAACAGAAAAGTTATTTGCTTTATCGTTCTCGGATTCAGCGTAGTTCTCGGCTTGCCCTCCTGCTTCGGTTTCAGCATATGGAGCGATTTTGCAATAAACGGTCTTTCGATTCTTGATATCTTTGATTTTGTAACCAACAGTGTAATGATGCCCATTGTTGCACTCTTTACCTGTATTTTTATCGGTTATATCCTTAAACCCAAGGCAATTATTGAAGAAGTTGAAATCGGTTGCAAGTTCAAGGCAAAAACACTCTTTACAATCGTTATCAAATACATTGCACCCGTGTGCATCATTCTTATTCTCATTTCATCTGTTCTTGATGCACTGGGAATTATGAAAATTTAAAACAAAAGTAAACGGCTCGGTTTTACCGAGCCGTTATTTTAATCGTGGATATATTGCCCGTGCAGGGCGGTTTTGTTGCCTCGCTGGATTGCGAATTCGGGGCAGCGGTGCAGACAGCCGAGGCACATTGCGCATTTGTCTTTTACCCAAACGGGCTTGCCGTTTTTGATTTCAATTGCATCAACGGGGCAGTGGTCTGCACATTTGCCGCAGCCTATGCAGTTTTTATTTACGGAAAGCGAGGCTGTTCTGCGCATATTTTCGTAGTCTTTATAAAATGTATGGCAGAAGGGGAGCCTGTGAAAATCGTAATTTGCATCAGATTTCTTTTCGATGTGTTTTATGATTCTGCCGATAATTTTATCTGCTTTTTTATTTGTTTTGCTGATTTTTTCTTTATCCGAAACATCGTAAACAGGCGTCCAGGTATCGGGCATTCTTACTGAATAAGCAGCGTTTACATAAATGTTTTTTTCTTCAAGCAGTTTGTTCAGCATTTTGGTTGCACCGCCTGAAAAGCTGCCGAAGGTTACACAGGTAAAAACATAGTTGTTACCTGTTTTAAGATTAAGGTTTTTGATGAAGTCAATAACAGTAACGGGCAGACCCAGGCTGTAAACCGGACACACAAAACCGATTTTTTCATTGGGTTGTGCAATAAAATTGAATTTTTCATTTTTAAGACAATCCGCAACGGGAATTACTCTGTCTCCAAGACTTTTCGCAATTCTGCAGGCAGTATGTTTGCTGTTACCCGTAGCTGAAAAGTAAAATATCATAAAATCACCTGTGAAAAATTTTAAGGTCCATACCGATTGGTACAGACCTTAAATGGTGGAAGAGGGTGGATTCGAACCACCGAAGTCGTTGACGGCAGATTTACAGTCTGCTCCCTTTGGCCGCTCGGGAACTCTTCCATATTCAATTGGAGCTGGTGGACGGACTCGAACCCCCGACCTGCTGATTACAAATCAGCTGCTCTACCAACTGAGCTACACCAGCATAT
>JAZSHU010000072.1:0-19020 GCA_045533455.1 Acutalibacteraceae bacterium
TTGGCCTCCGACTTCACCTGTAAATGATGACCACACACCTGATCTTAAGCCTGTTATAGGTGCAAGTGAGATTGTAGGTAGAAATCTTACAAAGGGTTCAATAGTTGTTTATGAATCAACAGTTTATCCCGGAGTTACAGAAGAGGTTTGTATTCCGATTCTTGAAGAAAAATCAGGTCTTGTTTGCGGTGTGGATTTCAAGGTTGGTTATTCACCTGAAAGAATAAACCCCGGTGATAAAGTGCATAGGCTCGAAACAATTGTTAAAATCGTTTCAGGTATGGACGAAGAATCTCTTGATGAAATTGCAAAGGTTTATGAGCTTGTTGTTGAAGCAGGTGTTCACCGTGCTGAAAGCATCAAGGTTGCGGAAGCCGCAAAGGTTATCGAAAACAGCCAGCGCGATATTAACATTGCGTTTATGAACGAGCTTTCAATCATCTTCAACAAGATGGGCATTGATACAAAGGCTGTTCTTGAAGCTGCAGGCACAAAATGGAATTTCCTTAAATTCTTTCCCGGTCTTGTGGGCGGACATTGCATCGGCGTTGACCCCTATTATCTTACATATAAGGCAGAGCAGATCGGCTATCACAGCCAGGTTATCCTTGCAGGCAGAAGAATCAATGACGATATGGGCAAATACGTTGCCGAAAACGTTGTTAAAAAGCTCATTACCGCAGGCAAGAATGTAAAGGATGCAAAGGTTGCGATTCTCGGCTTTACATTCAAAGAAAACTGCCCCGACACAAGAAACACCAGAGTTATCGATATAATGAACGAGCTTGCCGAATACGGCATTACGCCCGTTGTTGCTGACCCCGTTGCCGATGCGGAAGAAGGCAAGGCTCACTACGGTATCGAATTTGTTGATATAAACACCGTCAAAGATATGGATGCGTTAATTATTGCCGTAGGTCATACAGAATTTATGAACTTCTCAATGAACGATATTGATTCATTCTTCAAAAACGGAACCAACAGCAGCAAGGTTATTGTTGATGTAAAGGGTGTTCTTGACAGAAAAACTTATTCAGAAGCAGGCTATCAGTACTGGAGGCTTTAATAATGGGCTACAAACATCTCGTTTTCCCTGAAAACTCATTGTTTCTCGTTACAGGCGGTGCGGGCTTTATAGGCTCAAACCTCTGTGAAGCCATTCTTGAAATGGGCTTCAGAGTACGCTGCCTCGACGATTTGTCAACAGGCTCGCAGAAAAATGTTGATATGTTTCTTTCAAACCCCGACTATGAATTCATCAAAGGGGATATCAAAGACTTCGATGTGTGTATGAAGGCCTGCGAAGGCGTAGACTATGTTCTCAATCAGGCTGCATGGGGCAGCGTTCCCAGAAGCATTGAAATGCCGCTTTTCTACTGTGCCAACAACATCAGCGGCACTCTCAATATGCTTGAAGCCGCAAGACAGAATAATGTAAAGAAGTTTGTTTATGCTTCATCTTCATCGGTTTACGGCGATGAGCCCAATCTTCCAAAAAAAGAAGGCAGAGAAGGCAATCTTCTCTCCCCCTA
This sequence comes from Acutalibacteraceae bacterium, assembly GCA_045533455.1. GTDB lineage: Bacteria > Bacillota > Clostridia > Oscillospirales > Acutalibacteraceae > CAG-177. The sequence continues at coordinate 1,533 of JAZSHU010000072.1, forward strand.
TGCTCTCACAAAAAGATGCGATGAAGAATGGGCAAAGCAGTATACAAAGCACTACGGTCTTGACACCTACGGAATGCGTTATTTCAACGTTTTCGGCAGACGTCAGACTCCTGATGGCGCATATGCCGCAGTTATACCCAAATTCATAAAAATGCTTATAAACGGCGAAACTCCCACCATCAACGGTGACGGAAAGCAGGGCCGAGATTTCACATATATTGAAAACGTTATTGAAGCAAACCTTAAGGCTTGCCTTGCTCCCCATGAAGCGGCAGGCGAAGCATTCAACATTGCATACGGCGGCAGAGAATATCTGATTGATATTTACTACGGTCTTACCAAAGCTCTCGGCGTTGATATTGAGCCCAATTTCGGCCCTGACAGAGCAGGCGATATCAAACACAGCAATGCCGATATTTCAAAGGCAAAAGAAATGCTGGGCTATGACCCCGACTGGAGCTTTGAAAGAGGAATTGAAGCCGCCATCGAATGGTATAAAGAAAACTTATGAGTAAAGGTACAATAATTTATTACGGAGGATTCACTCTGCCCGATAAAAGCGCATCGGCAAACAGAGTTGTTTCCAACGGAAAGATATTCGATAAGCTGGGTTATAAAACGGTTTTTATCGGTGCATCGGAGGATTCCTTCGAAGGGCTCAGACCCGTTGCGGGCTGTGAAAATATGTTTGAACACGCACACCCCGAATCAACAAAGCAGTGGCTTAAGCATATGTTCAGCGTTGAGCATATTGAAACCGTTATGGCAAAACACTGCGATGTCAAAAAGATAATTCTCTACAATGTGCCCATGTTTACTCTGATGAAAGCAAAAAAAGTTTTCTCAAAAAGAAACATTGAAGTCTGTTACGATTGCACGGAATGGACAAAAGATACTGACGGCTCACTTCCGAAGAAACTTTTCAAGGCGTTTGACGAAATCCTTATCAGCAATTTTGCCCACAAGGCTGCCGACGGTATAATTGCCATCAGCTCAATGATGGAGAAGAAATACAAAAAAGCAAAAAAGCTTGTTGTTCTGCCTCCCCTTGTGGATATAAACGATGAAATCTGGCATCAGAAACCCGAAAGCCGCGAAGGAATTTTTGAATTCTGCTTTGCGGGTATTCCCGACGGCAAAAAAGAAAGCCTTGATAAAGTTGCGGATGCATTCTGCAATGTCAATAAGAAAAACACCAGGCTCCGCATAATCGGCATAACAGAAGCCGATTTCAATAAAATTTATCCCGAAAGCTATATTCCCAAAAATGTGCGTAACAAAATAACTTTTATGGGAAGGCTTTCACATGAAGAAACGATAAAATATATTCTCGGCTGTGATTGCTATATCTTTATCCGCCGCTCGGATAAACGCAACAATGCCGGTTTCCCCACAAAATTTGCAGAAAGCTACACCTGCGGCGTGCCGATTATAACAACCGATGTCAGCGATGCAGGCGAATATATCAAAAAAAGCGGTAAAGGAAGTCTTCTTAAAGATATGTCGGTTCAAAGCATATCCGAAGCAATACTTTATCAGATTGAAAATAAATCCTGCGATAAAACACTGAGCACCGCATTCCATTACGAATCATTTATTCAGCAAACAGAAAACTGGCTGAAATAATAACCTGAAAGGAGGATAAATATGTTCAAAAATATATTTTCATACGGCTTTATTCAGAAAATTTCCGTGCTTTATCTCACATTATGGACAATTTCTCCTCCCCTGCAGGTAGATATGATATACAGAATTATCGCACTTGTCTGTGCGGTACTGTGGGTGGCAATATGGTTTGTCAGAGAAACTCCCCTCACCTTAGGTAAAGAGCAAGTCGGTGCTCTCATTTTCCTGATAGCGGTTATGGTGGTTGTCTACTTTGAAAAATATGATTTTTCCGAACTGATAAAACAAATTGCGCTTATTATGCTCGTCATTTGCTTTATGATGACCTATTTCTATGACGATAAATGGGATGAACTTTACGGAATAATACCCATTGTTCTTATCCTTCTTACAATCTGGAATTACAAAACATTCAACCTTCTCATTGAAGACCACACAATTGCAAGAACACTTGTCCGCGACGATGAATCAACATATGAATTCCTCAGGCAGGGAATCGGAGGCTACAGCCTTGTTTATCCCCAGGTTTGTATCAGCCCGCTCATCCTTGCCTGGACACTCAAAGCATTTAAAAACCATAAAATTTTCTTCGCAATCGGTGCGGTATGGGCATATACATTCATAAGACTTCTGGAGCTTGCAGGTTATTCCATAGCTCTTTTTGCAAGCGCAATCGGTCTGCTGCTTCTTCTTTTCTACAGAGGTAAAAGCGTCGTTGCAGCGTTTGTAGTCACAATTCTCGTGTTTATTGCAATTATGGCGTCGATTCTGTATGTTGAACCGTTCAGAGAATGGATACTTGAAACATTTGACGGTACAGCCGTTGCAAGAAAAGTAAACGATCTTGTTTCAACTGCGGATTCAGGTGTGACGGGCGACTCTATTCAGCTCAGAATAAACGCTTATATAAACAGCCTGGGTGATATGGTAAAATACCCTGTTATAGGTTCTCTGTGGCGTGAAAGCGGCGGCGGACACTCTGCCGTTCTCGATACATTCTCAAAATACGGATGGTTCGGCGGATATGCTTTGATTATGATGATCTACCACGTGCCCTTCCATTATAAGCATAATTACAACAACAAATTTATCGTATCCACGGCAAATGCCACTCTCATTACACTGATGTTTGTTTCCGTACTTGACTCTTTCAATTATTCATTCACTTGTATGGTTATGATAGTTTCATCGCTTTTGTTTGAAGACATTATCAAATGGACCGGAGTTGAAAAAACATGAAAGTATTATGGACAGTTAACTTAATACCTGCCGCCGTTACCGTTAAGCTGAGTAAAAAATCCGAAGTTCTCGGCGGATGGGTTGAATCCATGGCTGAGCAGCTGAGCAAAAACAGTAACATTGAGCTGGGAATCGTATGCAAATGTGAAGAAAAGCTGGATTTCTGCGAAAAAATTAACGGTGTGACCTATTTTAGTCTGCATTACACATCTTCAACATCTCTTTCCGAGCTTTCGGAAAAGTGTGATAAAATCGTTTCCGGTTTCAGACCCGATATAATCAATATTGAAGGCACCGAATTCCTTCACGCAAGAGCAATGCAGCTTACTGCAAAGAAACACGGTATTCCTGCTGTTGTTTCGCTCCAGGGAATACTTAACGGACAGTATGCATACCAGTGCGGTCAGCTCCCCATTGACGATATGATGTTTTCCAAATCCCTGACAAATATCTTTTCGGCCTGGATTATGCATCTTCGCAAAACCAAATGGTATAAGCCCCGTATGAAATCCGAAAAGGAAATAATCGAAAATGCAGATTATATTCTGGGCAGGACAACCTGGGACAGAGCTCATTCATACGCAATAAACCCCAACGCAAAATATTACCCCTGCAGCCGAATTCTCCGCGCTCCCTTCTATGAAGAAAAATGGAGCCTCGAAAAGGCTGAAAGACACTCAATTTATGTTGGCAACGGATATAACGCCCTCAAAGGAGTCCATTTTGTCGTTATGGCACTCCCCTATCTTGTCAGGGAATATCCCGACATAAAGGTTTATGTGGCAGGCTACAAGCCCTATCAGGAAAACGACAAGCGCTCAATACTCAAAAAGGGCTATGCCGCATATCTGAAAAAGCTTATTTATGACCTTGGCGTGCAGGACCACATTGAATTCACAGGTCCTTTGAAGGCACGGCAGGTAGCCGAAAAGCTTTCTGAAGTCAACGCCTATGTTCTTTGCTCAACAATAGAAAACAGCCCCAATACTCTGGGTGAGGCTATGATGGTAGGTACTCCCTGCGTTGCCGCATATGTAGGCGGAGTTTCCGATATGGCAGAGGACGGCAAGGAAGCGCTTCTTTACAGAAACGATGACCCCAAGCTTCTCGCCTGGAACATAAAACGTATTTTTGACGGTGATGAGCTTGCGCTTTCACTTTCCGAAGCGGGCAAGAAAAAAGCACTGATAACTCACGATGCAGAAAGAAACGCACAGATGCTTATTGATGCCTATACAGACATACTGAAGGAGAAATAATATGAGTTACGCACCGATTATAATTTTTGTCTATAACCGTGCAGACCATTTTATTGAAGTGTATAATGCACTTTCAGCCTGCAAAGAGGCAAAAGACTCTGACCTTTTCATTTTCTCGGACGGCGCCAAAAATGAGGCAGGCAAAGACAAGGTTAACGAAGTGCGTGCCGCCGTCAGGGCAATAAAAGATTCGGGTGACTTCAGATCCGTTACCGTTACCGAAAGCCCCGTTAACAAAGGGCTTGCCGCTTCGGTTATCTCAGGTGTCACCGAGGTAATCAATAAATACGGCAGGGTCATTGTTGTTGAGGATGACTGTAAGGTTTCGCCCTTCTTCCTCGGCTTTATGAACAGCGCTCTTGATTACTATGAAAACAACAAAAAAATCGGCTCAATCGCAGGCTACACACCTATGATTGATTTACCCGACTACTATAAAAAAGATGTTTTTGCCGCACAGCGTTCCTGCAGCTGGACCTGGGCTGCCTGGAAGGACCGCTGGGAGGGCGTGGATTGGGAACTGAAGGATATAAAAGACTTTTATAATTCCCCGAAACTTATCCGCCGCCTTAACTCAAACGGCAGCGACAGATTTATCCGCCTTTACCGTCAGACAAAAGGTAACGGCAGCTCCTGGTCAGTAAGATTCGGTGCACATCTTGTGAAAAACAACCTGCTTACGGTTTATCCCCGATTTTCATATAACAGTAACATCGGCTGCGACGAATCGGGTATTCACAGCACATCCGACGATAATGAAAAAATGCGTGTTGACCTGTCAAAAGCCATTGAAAATCCCGTTCTTACCGATGTTGAAATTGACGGCAGAATTCAGAAAATCCTGAAAAAACACTATTCCTACGGATTTGTTTCCGAAATGAAAAAGCTTATTGCAACAATTCTGATTGTTTTAAAAGAAAGATTGAGTTGAGTTAATGGAAAATCAGGCTCTTGTAAGCGTAATTATCCCCGTTTATAATGTTGAACAGTATCTGCGTGAATGTGTTGACAGCGTTATAAATCAGACATATAAAAACTTTGAGATTATTCTTGTTGATGACGGCTCAACGGATTCCTCGGGTGAAATCTGCGATGAATACGTTGAGAAGGACGAAAGAATATCCGCCATTCATCAGAAAAATGCAGGCCCGTCAAAAACAAGAAATACGGGGCTTGAAAACGCAACAGGGAAATATATCTATTTTCTTGACAGCGATGACTATATTGAAAGCAATGCTCTGGAGCTTCTCGTAAGCACCGCAGAGTCAAGTGATGCTGACCTTGTATTTTTTGATGCTCATTCCTTCTCCGATGACGGTTCGGATGTACACCAGGGCTATACCGTCAAAGGCACCTACAAGCCTGAAAGCGGATACGAAGTTCTTACCAAACTTCACGATAACAAGGATTATCACTGCGCAATCTATCTTCTTTTCATAAAGCATCAGCTTCTTACCGATAACAAAATACGTTTTCTTGAATCGGCATACTGCTCGGAGGATATGCTTTTCACCTATCAGGTATATTGCTCGTCAGAAAAAGCCGTACAGTGCAAAAGCACCCTGTATCACAGAAGGTACCGTTCAGGTTCAATTGTCACTTCAAAAAAATCTCAGCGTCATTTCCGCAGCTGCCGTGATGTTTATGAAGAAATCAGGGATTACTCCGAAAAAATCGGTAAAACAGGCGATTATATGGCAACGGAATATACCGTGCGCTGTGCATTCAATGCACTTGATACCTACAAAAAAATTCCCGATGCAGAGCAGTCACTCTGCAAGAATGAGTATAAAGCACTGAAAAAAGATATACTGTCATATTCGGCTTTCGGTAACACCGCACTCAGAATGCGCTGTTACGGAAAAGCATTCTGGTTCACATATAAAATATTCGAAAAAACCGCAGGTAAACTGCTGAAAGGTAAAAAATGAGTAACAAGAAACAGCTTATGTTCATAATGCCCGTTATGAAGGGCGGCGGTGCGGAAAAGGTTGCCGCACTTCTCCTTAATGAATTCAATAAATGCGGCTATGAATGTGAGCTTGTTCTCACAAACTCCGACAGAAGTGAAATCGTTGACCGCGGTCTTGACCAAAACATTACCCTTACCGTACTTCGCGAATCATTCGGCAAAAACGGAATGTTCAATAAAATCTTTATTGCTCTGTTCAGACTTTTCACTTCGCTGATTTGTAAAATTCCCGAAGCACTGAAAAAAAGAGTTCCTGCAAAATGGGCATACCTTTCATTCAGGGCTCAATACCATAACGAATTAAAAGCGCTTCAGAAGCATATTGAAAAAAAGCCCGATGCAAAAATCATATCTTTTCTTCAGCCCTCAATCCCCCTGACGCTTCTCGCAACAAGAAATTTCCCCAACAGAGTTGTTGTTTCGGAAAGGGCAGACCCTTACCGTCTGCTTAAAAAGCGTTACGGATATAACTTCATTAAAGAATACTATCAGCGTGCCGATGCCGTTGTGTTCCAGACCAACGACGCAAAGGCTGCTTACCCCGAAAATATTTCCGCAAAAGGAACGGTTATCTTCAACCCCATAAACGATAAGCTTCCCGAAGCTTATTTCGGGGAAAGCGAAAAATATGTCACCACCTTCTGCCGCATTTCAAGGCAAAAAAATCTGCCCGTGCTTGTTGAAGCCTTTGCAGGTTTTTATAAAGAATACAGCGACTACAGGTTAAAAATCATCGGTGAGCCTCAGAATGACGACGACAGAGCATCACTTGCCGAAACAAAAGCCCTTGCGGATAAGCTTGATGTTACGGATTATATTGATTTTATGCCCTTCAGCGCAGAGGTCCACAACCTGATTATCCGTGATGCAATGTATGTCAATTCATCGGATTACGAAGGAATGTCAAACGCTATGCTTGAGGCTATGGCAATCGGTATGCCCGTTATCTGCACGGACTGCCCCATAGGCGGTGCAAATGCGGTTATTGAAAATAACAGAAACGGTATTCTTACTCAGGTAGGAAATGCCGACGAAATATGCGAAGCAATGAAAAAAATTGCAGGCGACAAAGAATTTGCCCGTAAGCTTTCAAAAAATGCCGCCGAAATCAGACATACCCTTTCACTGGAAAACACAGCGAATAAATGGATGGAGCTGTTATAAATGAAAGAAGCTTATATGATAAAAACAAAAAAGGAATCAGCCGATTTTCTCCGGGCAGATAAAATTGCTTGCTTCGGAAGTAAAAATATCAGCCTTGAAAAGAAACTGCGCAATCCGTTCAAAACCAAACTGTATAAGTTCTTTAAACTGCTCAGAAAATATGAGTATCTTTGCTGTAAGCGTGATACCTGCAAAAACAAAGTGCTTTCGAAACTGATTTCTTTGCAAATTAAAATATGCGATATAAAGAAGAACCGTCTTTCGCTTTTGCTGGGTGTTGAAATCAACCCGTTCAGCTGCGGAAAAGGTGTAAGAATCTGCCACCCTAACGTTATTATCAACGGCTATGTGGGAAGCGGCTGCATCCTTCACGGAAACAATGTTATCGGCAACAAAAGAACCGGCGAAAAAGATGCCGTGCCCAGAATCGGCAACAATGTTGACATCGGAACAGGCGCAATGATAATCGGCGATGTTGTTATTGCGGACGGCTGTGTTATCGGTGCAGGAGCCGTGGTAACGAAATCATTTACAACTCCCGGAACCGTAATTGCAGGCGTTCCCGCCAAAGAAATCAGTGGTGAAAAATAATGGATAAAAAAAGCTTGCTCATCGTCATACCGCACCTTACTGTCGGCGGAGTTCAGAAAACTCTTATCTCCGCCTCAAAGGCGCTGGACTACGATAAATACGAAGTGACACTTTATCTCCGAAAAAACCGCACAGACCTTCTTGAATATGTTGACAAGCGTATTAATGTTATTGTCAATACAGACCCTAACCGTTATTACAGAAAACCCTATGCAATTGCCCTGCAGCTCAGGATAATTCTGAATAAGCTTTTCAAAAGAAAAGAAAAAGCAGAAGCGCTTGACCTCAAGCTTGCAGACCTGATACGCGAAGACTCTATGCAGTATGAGAAAAAAACATATTTTGCCTCAAAGAAATATGATATTGCAATGGCTTATGTTCAGGGATATACAGCGCTTTTTGTTGACAAGTGTGTTAACGCATACAAGAAAATAATCTTTTTTCACACAAGTGTTGATGAATTGCATGACATGCACAAATCCATTCTTCCCGATTTCAGCGGAATAGCCGCTCTTCACGAAGAACAAAAAGAACTTCTGGAGAATTGGTATCCCGGGCAAAAAAGCAAAATTAAGATTGTGGAAAACTACACTGACCGTGATTTAATCATCTCTCAGAGCAAAGCCGCATCCGTTGATATTCCGGAAAACAAAACAATCATCTGCTCCTGCGGAAGAATGACGGCTGTCAAAGGTTTCGATATGGCGGTTGAAGCCGCAAAAATCCTTAAGGATAATAACATCGGATTCCTTTGGTATTTCGTGGGTGACGGTCCCGAAAGAAGCAGGCTTGAAAAGAAAATTGCCGAGCACGGACTTGAAAACAATATCGTCATTACGGGAATGCAGAAAAATCCTTATCCCTATATGGCGGCGTGCGATATCTACGTTCAGCCGTCTTACGAAGAAGCTATGCCTGTAACCGTTCTTGAAGTTCACAGACTCAATAAACCCGTTATCACTACAGCAACCGTGGGCGGCTGCAAGCTTGTTGAAAACGGCAAAAACGGTATTGTATGCGAAATCAATCCCAAGGCAATCGCCGAATGTATAATTAATCTTATTGACAATAAAGAAAAATATAACGATATGGCAAACAATCTCAGAACAACCGATTATTCGGATGAATCTGAGAAATACAAAGCACAGTGGAAAAATCTTTTAGAGGGGTGAAAAGCGAATGAAATTCAGCATACTCGTTCCCGTTTACAATGTTGAAAAATATCTTGAGCAGTGTGTTGAATCTCTGCTTGACCAGACCTATAAAGGTGAATATGAAATAATTCTTGTTGACGACGGCTCAACGGATTCTTCGGGCAGAATCTGTGATAAATATGCAGAAAATCATCCCCTTAAAATCAAAGCGATTCATAAGAAGAATGAGGGGCTTGTTTCGGCAAGGCAGGCAGGCATTGCCGCCGCAAACGGTGAATATTCGCTTTTTGTTGATTCCGATGATTTTGTTGAAGATGATTTCCTTAAAACTGTTTCTGACCTTACCGATAAACACGGCGAAACCGATGTTGTAATCTTTACGATGAATTATTTTGACGGCACAAATAAGACTCCTAAAAAAGATTGCTTCAAATCACAGGAAACCGTTTTTGAGAATGAAAGCAAAAAAGAAATATACGAGGCATTGATATCAACATCCTATGTTACGTCACTGTGCTTAAAGGCGGTTAAAACAAAAATCCTTGAAGATGACCCTACCGATTACAGCCTGTATTATGACAAGAATATGGCAGAGGATTGGTTCAGGTCTGTACCCGCCCTTACTGCAGCGAAAAAAATCGTATATATAAATAAACCCCTTTATAATTACAGAACAAACGAAGAGAGCATTTCCCGTTCATACAGACCCGAAACAATCCCGAAGAAAAATACCCTTTATGTATATGACAGGATAAAGGAATTTCTTCCGATCTGGGGTATGGATGATGAGGAGCATATTCAGAAGCTCAATGCATACTGGCTCAGCGGAACAATGTATACGTTCAGGCAATATTATGAGAATTCAAAAAACAGAAAAGCGGTTCTTGAATATGACTGGAGTTCCATGCTCCCCGAAGCGGTTCATACCGAAAGCAATAATCCGTATGAAAACTCCGTATACAGAGCTTTGTATTCACATTTAACGGCAAAAAAATACTTTTATATAAGAATCCACTTCCTGAAGAAAAAAACAAGAAAGTTCATCAAAAAACTTTTGAAACGAGGAAAATAAATGAAAATCAGCATTGTTGTCCCTGTTTATAACTGCGAAAACTACATTGATGAATGTGTTGAATCCGTTATCAATCAGACAAACGACAACTGGGAACTGATATTGGTCAATGACGGCTCAACCGATAAAAGTGCCTCAATCTGCAATTCATATTCCGAAAAATATCCTGAAAAAATCTTTGCTTTCCATAAAGAAAATGAAGGGCAGTTCCTTACAAGAAAATTCGGAATTTTAAAATGCACGGGAGATTACATCGGTTTTCTTGACGCCGACGACCTGCTTGACAAGGATTATATAAAAACTCTTTCGGAAAATATTCCGGAATACGGTTTTCCCGATGTGTTATGCTTCGGTTTTGTTCAGTTCGGCAATAACTCATCAAAAGAAAGTTCTGTATCCGACAGCGTGATTTGCTTCAAAACAGCAGAAGAACGAAAAACGGTATATGAGATGATTGTTAACGGAAAAATGCCCGGCTCTTTGTGGTCTAAGATATTCAAAAAAGATATCATCACAAACAATATTCCCGATGAAAAAACCGTGAAAACAAAGCGCTATGCCGAAGATGCCTACCATTCGTTTGACACTCTTGCGAATTCAGATTCCGTTTTATTTCTCAATAAAACACTTTACCGTTACAGAAACAACGAACAAGGCTTTTCTCAAGGCTTTGAGACAAGAAGTCTTGACTATTTCAACTCAAAATATCTTTATGAATTGATTGAACGCAATCTTGGTGTTATGGGAATCGACAATACAGATACCAAAGATAAACTTTATGAACGCAATTTCAACGAAACCGTTTATTTTATGCTCAGATATCTGAGAGCGGCAAAAAACACAACAAGAAAAAAAGAAATTGTAAACTTCGATTGGTCGGTCTATCTGCTTGAAGGAACAATCAAACAAATCAGCAGCAAAAACAATTTCAAAAAACCATATCTGAATGTATGGAATGCATTCAGAAACAAGAAGTATTTCACCATACTTTTGCGAGAAAAATTCAGAAAAATCATAGGATGGTAACAATGGAGATAAAAAAAGGGCTTGTATCGGTAATAATGAGCAACTATAACACTCCCGAAGAATATCTTCGCGAAGCTATTGAAAGTGTTCTCAATCAGACATATTCCGATTTTGAGTTTATTATTGTTGATGACTGCTCAACCGATAATTCGCTTGAAACAATCAGATCCTATAAAGATCCGAGAATCTCCGTAATACAAAATGAAGTGAATATGGGCATAACCAAGTCGCTCAATCGCGCTCTTGCGGTTTCGAAAGGCGAATTTATTGCCAGAATGGACGGCGATGACATCTGTCTGCCCGAAAGATTTCAGAAACAGGTAGATTTTCTTAAACAAAATCCCCACATAATTGTGTGCGGAACATGGGTTGAGCTTTTCGGAAACGGTGCAGATGCTTATAAAGAGAAAAAGTCCTGCAAGGTTCTTCCCGAAAAAGACCTGCTGCAGATAAATCTTCTTTTCGGGAACCATATGAACATCATTCATCCGACCGCTATGTTCAATCACAAACTGCTGAAAGAAAATAATATTACCTATAACGAAAATTACATATTTGCACAGGATTACAGAATGTGGGTTGAATGCAGCAAAAAGGGGTCCCTTGCAAACATACCTGAAATTCTGTTCAGATACAGAATTCATGACAAAGCTGTTTCAAGCGACAAAAAAAGCATTCAGACCGAATGCGCAAAAAATATAATGGCAGAACAGCTTTCACAGCTCAGCCTTGAACTTCCCGAAGATTGGGAAACCGTACATTGGGGATTGCTGACAGGAAGAAAGCCGTTTGATTTAAGATATAAAGAATGGATAAAAGCTATTCTCAGACAAAATAAAAAATATAAAATTTTTAATCATCAACTGCTGAAAAAAACTTTGTGGGGCAAGTGGACGGAAACTGTTTATTTTGAGTATGCCAAAACCAACAGCATAAAAACGCTTTTAAGCCTTCCTTTACATTGTTACCCTATACTGTTTAAAATAAAAAAATCCCGTTTGTCAAAGGAGAAAAACTGATGCCGAATCAAAAAAATATAGCGGTAAGCATTATTGTTCCCGTCTACAATGCAGCGCCTTACCTGAAGAAATGCCTTGACAGTGTTGTTAATCAAACCTTAAGGAATGTTGAAATCATCTTTATCGATGACGGCTCAACAGACGGGTCATCAGAAATCTGTATGGAATATGCTGCCAAAGACAGCCGCATTATTTATTATAAAAAGGAAAACGAAGGCCTTGCCGCTGCACGTCAGGACGGAATTGAAAGAGCAAGCGGCGAATATGTTGGCTTTGTCGATTCTGACGACTGGCTTGAACTCAATATGTACGAAAGAATGTACGAAGAAGCAACAAAAGAAAACGCAGATGTTGTTTTTTGTAACTGCTATGAGGATGAAGATGAAAAAAATCCTTATTATCTTGAACCCGGTGTTTATGACAGAGAAAGAATAGAAAAAGAAATTCTCCCCCGTTCGCTTGCCGGACTTACACCAAAAGGAGCAAACGATGTTATCAGATGGTGCAACTGGCTCAGAATATACCGCCTGTCACTTATCCGTGACAATAACATTGCCTTTGGCAGAGGATTCCGCCGCAGTCAGGATTTGCAGCTGACATTTGAAACAGCATTGTATGCAGAAAAATATGTTTCTTTAAATAACGAATATCTTTACCATAATCGCTCAGATAATAACGGAAACTCTCTTTCCAGAGGGTACACAAAAAATTATTGGAAACTTATCCGTCCTCTTATAGACAAGCTTTACGAGGATGTTGAAAACTATAAGAAACAGGATCTTAGCGACAAGATGCATTTGTGTGCGTTTTTCTTTGCGGTAAACGGTGTTCAGAACGAATACGAAAAAAGCAGTTTCGGTTTCTTTAAAAAGCTGAAAATGCTTAACGAAGTTGTAAAAGACCCCGTTATACGGAATGCAATCAAACATGTTGACAGTTCAAAGCTCAACAGTTACTACAAAATGGTTTATAACGGAATCGAAGGCGGCAGCGGTTTTGCCGTTTACTGCAGTTATTTCAAATCATATTTTCGCAATAATATATATAAACCTTTCGCACGCAAACTGATTAACGGTAAAATAACGAAAAATTTATTCAAAAAGCTGAAATAAAGTCGGTGATTTAATGAAACACATTGTTTTTGTTGTTGGCAACTATAAAAACGGCGGAGTACCCATGCGTACAACCAACCTTGCAAATGAGTTTGTAAAAAAAGGTTATCCGTCAACAATTCTTGTCACAAAAGAAATTGCTGAAGATGTGTTCTTTGAACATCACGAAAAAGTGAACATTGTTTCGCTTGAAAAATATATATCCGAACATTCGCGTGATCTGAAAAAACATATCAGGAAAAGGAATTTAAAAATATATCTGTTTAAATATCTCAGATATATTTCAAAGCTTTTCCCGGAATGGGATAAAAGACTCTCTGCTGAAATAAAAGGATTAAGAAAAAATGAAAAACCGGCTGTCTTTATTGCAAACAACCCGGACTGCATTTATATTCCGTTTGGAATGTCATGCTTTGAGGATGTTTTTTGGAGTGCAAAAGGATTAAAAGCAAAAATTATTTATGCCGAAAAGAACGCTCCTGAAATTGAGTTTCCCAAGGATATCGCAGAAAAAAAGAGAAATTTAAAATATCTCTCAAACTCCAACGGCATTGTTTTGCAAACGAAAGACGAACTTGAGTTCTTCGAAGGAAAAATTAAAAACGCTGTTGTTATCAACAACCCCGTAAAAGCGAACCTGCCCGAACCTTTCAACGGTGAACGAAGAAAAACGGTTGTCAATTTCTGCAGAATTTCAGAACAGAAAAATCTTCCGCTGATGATAAATGCTTTTCTTGAATTTCATAAGGTGCACCCCGATTATACACTTGAAATATACGGCAACACCGTTGAGGAAAGCGAAGAAAAACTGAAAAAAACTTATGTTGAAATGATTTCATCATTAAACGCAGACGAGTACATAAAATTTTTTTCGCCAAGGGCGGATGTGCATTACATCATAAAAGACTGTGCAATGTTTGTTTCGTCATCGGATTATGAGGGCCTTTCAAATTCAATGATTGAAGCAATGGCAATCGGATTACCCTGTGTTTGCACCGATTGTCTGGGCGGCGGTGCAAGAGAGATGATAACAGACGGTGAAAACGGTCTGCTTGTGCCTGTGAATGATGCAAATGCACTGGCTCAGGCAATGTGCCGTATGGCAGAAGATAAAGAGCTTGCAGAAAAATGCTCTGAAAATGCCGCAAAAGTAAGAGAAACCCATAAAGTCGAAACCATAGCAGGCAAATGGTTGGAAGCAATAGAAAAATTCACATAATCAAGAGGGAAATATGAAGGGAAAGTTTTTGAAAAGAAAACTTAATAAATTCACACAAAAAACAAAAGAGAAAATCGAAAAACTCATTTATGAAATAAGAAGGTTTTTTGTAAAAAAATCAATCAAAAACAAAAACTTTTCCGTTATTTCAAATAACTGTTGGGCAGGAAGAGTTTATCAATATCTTGATATGCCATACCTTTCGCCGACTGCAGGGCTTTATTTCTTTGCACCCGATTATATAAAATTTGTTTCGGATTTAAGAAAATATCTCGGCACTCCCCTTCGCTTCATTAAGCCTGAAGAATCAAAATACTATGAAGAAATTAAAAAACGAAATCAAACGGATAAACCCATCGGTATTCTTGATGATGTTGAAATTGTTTTTCTTCATTACAAAACAAAAGAAGAAGCAGAAGAAAAGTGGAACAGACGCAAGGAAAGAGTTAACTATGATAATATTATCCTGAAATTTTCAAGGATGAATCTTTGCTCCGATAAAGAAATTGATGCGTTTTGTAAGCTGCCCTTTGAAAATAAATTTGTGTTTAATACCCGTAAATCAAATAAACAACCGTACGAAATTTATTGGCGCGGAAAAACAAAAGGAAATGAAATTCCCAATGATACAATCCCCTTTCCGGGGCATATGCGTTTGAAAAAAGTACTTAATAAAAAGCCGGTTAAATATCCTTTGAAACCGCTTACTAATGAAAATGAAAGTAGAGGTTAACTCTATGGCACAACAAAAATGGACAACCGTTGTTAGATCAAACAACAATATCTTTAATATGGATATCAAAGGTCTTAAAAACTGCAAGGACCTTATATTCCTGTTTGTACGCAGAACCTTTGTTGCAAAATACAAACAGACTGTTCTCGGCCCTGCCTGGGCGGTTATTCAGCCGTTTTTCACAACGGTTGTTTACTCGATTTTCTTCGGTAATGTTGCAGGTCTCGGTGCATCGGACGTACCTAATTTCATATTCTATCTTTCAGGTACAATTGTGTGGACATTGTTCTCGAGCTGTCTGAGCGAAACATCAAATACCTTTACGGGTAACGCAGGCATTCTGGGCAAGGTTTATTTTCCGCGACTTGTAATGCCAATTTCAACGGCTGTTTCCCAGTTCATAGGTTTCTTTATTCAGTTTGGATTTATGCTTTGTTTTATGGCATATTATCTTATCACAGATGCAGGATTGAAGCCCAACATACTTATTCTTATGTTCCCCCTTGTGCTCATTCAGCTTGCGATTCTCGGTATGGGCTTCGGTATGATTGTATCAGCACTTACAACAAAATACCGCGACCTTAAAATGATTGTAGGCTTCGGTGTTTCCCTTTGGTCATATTGTTCGCCCGTTGCCTACGATATGTTCAGCCGTTCACAGCTTGCACCGGGAAGTATGTTCTATAATGTATATATGCTTAACCCCGTTACACCCGCCATCAACCTTTTCCGCTACGGATTTCTCGGCACAGGTGAAGTGGACTGGCTTTTCTACGGTATAGGCTGGGTAACAACATTAATCATTGCGGTAATCGGTGCGCTGATGTTCAGTAAATCCGAAAAAACCTTTATGGATACGGTGTGAGGTGCGGTATGGAAGAATTGGCAATAAGAGTTGAACACGTTTCAAAGGAATACCGCCTGGGTGCAATCGGCGGTGCAACCCTTAAAGGCGAAATACAGTCAAAGCTTGCAAAGCTTTTCAACAAAGAAGACCCCAATTTAATGATAGGCGAAAAGGCTCACGGTAAAAACGAGCGCTTCCTTGCCCTTAACGATTTATCCTTTGATATCAAAAAAGGTGAAACCGTAGGCATCATCGGCAGAAACGGTGCAGGCAAATCTACCATATTGAAGCTTATCTGCCGTGTTACGGCACCCACAAAGGGTAATATTTACCTTAACGGCAGAATCACCAGTATGCTTGAGGTAGGCACCGGCTTTCATCCTGAGCTGACGGGCAGAGAGAATGTTTATCTCAACGGTGCCATTCTCGGTATGAATAAGGCTGAAATCACCAGAAAATTCGATGAAATCGTTGAATTTTCAGAAGTAGGTCAATTTATTGATACACCCGTTAAAAGATATTCAAGCGGTATGAAGGTCAAGCTCGCTTTCTCCGTTGCATCGCATCTTGACAGTGAAATTCTTATTATGGATGAGGTTCTTGCTGTCGGCGATGTAAATTTCCAGAACAAATGTATTAACCGAATGAAAAAGGTTGCCGAAGAGGACGGAAGAACCGTTGTTTATGTAAGCCACAATATGGCGACGGTAAAGAGCCTTTGCCAGCGTTGTATTGTGCTTGGTCACGGTAAAAAGATTTTTGAAGGTTCGACAGAGGAAGCGATTGCTGTTTATATGCAGAACGATGAAATGGATAACGATGTCTTCTTTGATACTTCAGATGCTAAGCGACATCCGAAATGCAACAAACGCCATTTGCTTCAGAATCTTCACCTTTATGAGGCAAAAACCAATACATTCAGTTATGGCGATGTTGTGCCATTCCGGATTGAGTGGAACAGTGAGAATGATGACGAACGTTTGATGATGAAGATGATTATAACAGGTATTGACACTACTCCCGTCGGTGTTATTTTCGGTGGAGAGCTTGAGCATAAAAAGGGTTTAAATACTGCAGAGTATATACTTGATACTTCCTACTTCGTACCGGGTAAGTATACCGTGAACCTTCATCTTTACGATGAAGATCAGGCGGGTACGGTAATGTTTTATGATTGTGTGTCACCTGCATTACGCTTCAATATTGAGCACAGCGATGATTCCAAGAAACTCAAACACTGGTTCAAGGATTGGGGTAATGCGGTGTTACCCTGTATAGAAAGAATATAATATAAAAAGGAGGCTTGTTTAGTGGGTAAATTGGATTTTTTGTCGGAAACTGAACAGGTGCTCCTTTTTCTTATTTCTGATGCTTTGCACGGGACGGAGAATAAGATTGATTCTGATACGGTTGATTGGACCTTGCTCAAATACGAAGCGTACATCCAGACGGTGT
>JAZSHU010000050.1:0-52619 GCA_045533455.1 Acutalibacteraceae bacterium
ACTTTATGTTGTCATCTAGTATGTCTTCTGCTGCTGATTCTGAATCTAATTTAGTCAAAATATGATTATTTTAAATATAAAGCCCACCTATTGACACCGAGAAAAAACTGATATAAAATATTATCGAACATTTGTTTGCGGCGAAATTAAAATATTTTTATTTTTACGTTATTTTTCAGGAAAAATTTTTATATTCTCACTCCATAATAAGTGAGAGCAAATATTTTTTTACTTTTTTGAAATTGCAGGAAAATATATCTGTTCTCATTCCATATAAAGTGAGTGGGGTTTATTCTGAAACGAGTTTTTGAACAAATTGTAAATTCTTTAATTATCAGGAAAAATTTATTTGTATTCACTCCTTTATAAATGTGAGTAACAAAAAATTCTCCGAAACGAGGTGATTGAATTAGCCGATATTGTTAAAAACAGTTATATCGTAAAACTCCCGAATCAGATAATTACGATTCCGCAGGACAGTCATCTTGCGTGGCTTCCGTTGTTTTATGCTCTTCCCAAAGAGCTTGTAATAAATCGGAAGGATTATCTTGATATTCCGAGAAATCCATATGAAGTTCTTTACACGGACAAATATAATTATTTGATTAACGACGATGTTTTTCTTCAACTCATATGGGAATCGTATGCGTGGTCGGTGTGGCAGTTCATTCAGGTTCCACGCCGTGACGGTTACGGCAATATTCCCGGCAAATGGACAGATTATTCGGGTGACTTTCCTCTGTGGCGGTTGTGCTTTGTAATTCAGAATTACTTCCGAAAGAAATTCGAATACGAAATGGAGTGGAGTTTTCAGAAACTGTATTTGATGCCGAAAGAAATGCAAATTCCGTGGCTTACATATCAGCAATTCAGTAATCTCATCGGAAACCTTACTGATATGATTGTTGCAGAACAGAACTGGCAACCAATGATTGATGAAATATGGAAAAACCGTCAGATGGAAGATTACAGCGAACGTAAAAGCACATACAAAAGAGATTTCATCAACAAGTGGTATTGTTCGTGGGACAAAAAGAAAAGTCCGATTTTTCTTGATGAAGCAATTAAATCAGGCGAAGAAATCAGCGAAGAATTACTCGTTCAGTTGCCATCACCCCGTGATGATTTTGAAACAAAAATTCTTGCAAAAGATAAAGTTGAAACTTTCACATCGGCACTTGACGAAAAGGACAAACAGATTTTGCAGATGCGAATGGACGGATGCACGCTTGAACAGATTGCAGCATTTTTCGGCTACAAAACACCGAGTGCAATTTACAAACGCATACAGAAAATCGCAACAGCATACGAGGATTTTGTTTTAAAAAACTACGGAGAATTTTTAGATACCCACTCAAAAAACAAGAAAAACAAACAAGCAGACAAAGACAGTCACGATTGATTTCGTGGCTGTTTTTTGATGCCCGAAAGGAGGATTTCAGAAATGAGACGATAGAAATGTTCCAAACGACCAACGCATCATTTCATGAAAATGCATCGGAAAACACGGTGCTTTTCACGGTTCTTGAACCGAGAAAAAATCACAAAAATCAGCCGATATTCGGCAGAAAGGAGAAATTATGAAAACAGGATTAACAAAGCGTCAGAAAGATACTGTTATCTGCTTTAACGAAGAAAGTGACATCATTGATGTGCGGACACACAATACGGATTTGAGAAACAGACTTTTAGAATTCAGCGAGCAATATCCAGACTGTTGCAAGCTGACAGACGATGACGAACACGGCGGAATGCTTTTTGAAATTCAGAAAGGCAGATTGAGTTTCAGACTCACCGCACCGTATTCGGAAGAACGCAGAAACAGTTTGAGTGAAAATGCGAAAAAACACGGCATAAATAGCGACTGAAACAAGCGGATAATCCCGAAGGGCGCACTTCTATACATATCTTTCAGAAATGTATGTGTGCGTAGCTCCGCTAATGAAAAATCAAAGATTTTAAACAAGGTTTTTACCCTTGCGCTGCGTTGCAGCTATCCCAATAAATTATCCCGTTGTTTCATTTGAAGCAACGGGATTTTTGTATCCAAAAATATTTTTAGGAGGTTCTATGAACAAATCAAAAGAAGAATTAATTGAAGAAAAAATAAAAAACGAAAAGGAAATTGAAATCCTTGAACATCAGAAACAGCGACTTGAGAATCGCATTGAGTATCTCACCAAAGGTGACAGAGCAAAACGAACTCACCGTCTTTGTGAAAAAGGCGGTGCAATCGAAAGTGTTTGTCCCGAAACAAAGGATATGACTTCTGCAGAATTTTATCAGCTTGCCGAATTCATTTTCGATCTGCCCGAAGTGAAAATATATATGGAAAGGTTTGAGTCGTAATGTCACTTTTTCATTTCCATGTAACCCAAATAAAACGAAGTGCGGGTCAGAGTGCCGTTGCTTGTGCCGCCTACCGTGCAGGCGAAAAATTAAAAAGCGAATATTACGGCGAAGTCAGCGACTATACCCGTAAAGGCGGAGTTGTTGAATCGGGAATTATGTTGCCTGAGTATGTTCCGCAGAGTCTTTCCGACAGAGAAACTCTGTGGAACGCAGTCGAGAAAATCGAAAAAGGCAAAAAGGCTCAGCTTGCATACAGCTTTGATTTTGCTTTGCAGAATGAGTTTACAATGGAAGAAAATATTTCACTTGCAAAGAGATTCATACGGGAGCAGTTTGTTGAAAGAGGAATGATTGCCGACTTCGCAATTCATTCTCCCGAAACAAACGGCATTGCAAATCCGCACGTTCACGTGTTGTGTCCGATAAGACCGATTGATAAAAACGGCGAATGGGGTAACAAACAAAAACGTGTTTATGAGCTTGACCGAAACGGTAACAGAATAACCGACCATAACGGTAATTACATTTTCTCTGCCGTGCCGACAACCGACTGGGGTAAACCCGAAACTCTTGAACATTGGCGTTCGGAATGGGCAAGAATGTGCAACGAAAAGTTTGAAGAAAAACAAATCGCAGACAAAATTGATTATCGCAGTTATGAACGACAAAGCATTGATAAAATACCAACCGTTCACGAAGGAGTTGCGGTCCGTCAAATGGAAAGCAAAGGTGTAAAAACAGATAAGGGTGATAAGAACAGATTAATAAAATCTACAAACGCTCTGCTTGCTGAAATCAAAGAGAAAATCAAAATTTTCAAAAGCTGGATTGAAGAAATCAAAGCGGAACTTGAGAAATTTAATCAACCTGAAACAACGCTTATTGATATTCTGAATACATATCTCGATATGCGAAAAGAAGGCAGAAGCGATTGGAGTAAATCTGCACAAACAAAGGGTGCTGTCGCAGATTTAAAGAAAATATCGCAGGAAATTATGATTCTGCGAAACCGAAATATCTGCACCCTTGATGAACTGAACGAAATTCTGAAACCGATTGATGAAACAAGAAAATCAATCAAGTCAGATGAAAAGAAAATCAAACGGTTGAAACAGCACATTTCAAAGATTGAAGATTATGAAAAATACAAAGCTGTTTACGATAAATATTCAAAAATATTTTTTGAGAAAAGCAAAGAAAAGTATTATTCAGAACATGAATCCGAAATCGAAAAATACAAAACGGCAGTCAGATATATGAAAGCAAATCCTGAATGTAAACCGAGTGCTAAAGCAGCGATTAAATCAGAAATATCTGCATTAACGGAACATCAGAAATCATTAACCGCAAACCTATCCGCCCATCAATCCGAACTTCGTGAGCTTGAAGAAATACGATACATAGTGAATCAAGCTATGGAGCATAAAGAAAACGAAAAGCCGTCTGTTCTCAAACGCCTCGAAGAAGCGAAGAAACTGACGGCTCAGAATAACCGTTCCGCTTACAAAAAGCATGAACAGAATATTGAATAATGAAAGGAAATTTTTTATGAAACAGATAATTATTTATGACTATATTGACTTGTATATGCGTCATAATAGCAACAGACAGGAGGCAAACCGTTATAGATTACGTCAGAGATGAATGGAGCGGCTTTGCCGATTTACTTGCCAACTTAATAGAAAAATATGCGGCGGTTCTAGATATTGACAATCTTCCGGATCCGCCGGTTTGTTTGGAAGATGCATTAAAGATGCTTGAAAATGATTCCAAACTTTTATCGGAACCTATTGAAAAACCGGATGTAGAGTGATATAATCAATCATGTGAGATATGTCCAAACTTATTCTGAAAACAATTCAGATTCAAAACATAATGATGCCATATACCGTGGCACGAATGAGGATAACAATATGAAAAAAGACAAAATTAAAGTATATCTTTATACAAGAGTATCCACCACTATGCAGATAGACGGATATTCTCTTGAAGCTCAGAAAAACAGAATGAAAGCGTATGCCAAGTTTAACGATTTTGAAATTGTCGGCGAATATGAAGATGCCGGTAAATCTGGTAAATCCATTGAGGGCAGATTGGAATTCAGCCGAATGATGGACGACATCAAATCAGGTAAAGACGGCGTTTCATATGTTCTTGTTTTCAAGCTCTCCCGTTTCGGCAGAAACGCAGCGGATGTACTGTCCACTTTACAAGTTATGCAGGATTTTGGAGTAAATCTGATTTGCGTTGAGGATGGAATTGATTCATCAAAAGACGCAGGAAAACTGATGATTTCCGTCCTGTCTGCGGTTGCCGAAATCGAGCGTGAAAACATCCGTGTTCAGACAATGGAAGGCAGAATTCAGAAAGCCCGTGAGGGTAAATGGAACGGCGGTTTTGCCCCTTACGGATACACGCTCGAAAAAGGCGAACTGAAAATAAACGAAGAAGAAGCCGAAGCAATCCGAATTATCTTCGATAAATATGTTAACACCGATATGGGTTGCACAGGAATCGCCAAATATCTCGACGATCACGGTATTGAAAAGAAGCGAAGACAAAACGGACAGAATCCGTTGTTTGTCGCTACGCTTATCCGCAGAATTTTAAAGAATCCCGTTTACTGCGGCAAGATTGCTTACGGCAGACGTAAAACAGAAAAAATACACGGAACCCGAAATGATTATCACCTTGTTGAACAAGACGATTATCTGTTGGTTGACGGTCTGCATGAACCTATCGTATCCGAAGAACTCTGGAACGATGCACAGGTGAAGCTCCTTGCAATGGCAAAGAAATATGAAAAGGTCAATAACGGCAAGGAAAACAAAATACATTTGCTGACGGGTTTGCTCAAATGTCCGATTTGCGGAGCTGGTATGTACGGTAACAAGAGTATCAAGCACAAATCTGATGGCACAAAATACAAAGATTTCTACTACTATGGCTGTAAGCACCGTGACAGAACCCGTGGTCACAAATGCGATTACAAGAAGCAAATCCACGAAGAATTGCTTGACGATACTGTAGTGGAAGTTATCAGCAAGTTAGTCAACAACCCGAAATTCTCTGCGCTCATGCAAAAGAAAATCACTATGAAGGTTGACACTTCTGCCATTGAACAAGAAATCGCCAACCACGAAAAACAGCTTAGGCATAGCTATTCTGTCAAATCCAGATTGATAGAAGAAATTGATAGCCTTGACCCCGATGATAAGCACTATATAAAACGTAAAGCAGACCTTGACGACAGACTTTACAAGATGTATGATAAGATAGAAGATACAGAGAGTCTGTTGATTGCAGCAAGAGCAAAGAAAACGGCAATCGAAGCCGAAAAGCTGACTGCCGACAACATCTACAAAGTGTTGATTTACTTTGACAAGCTGTACGCCGTTATGGATGAATTTGAACGACGTAAATTTATGGAATCTCTTGTTTCCGAAGTCCACGTTTATGAAGAACGTAAGCCAAACGGTCAGTGGCTGAAATCCATAAAATTCAAACTCCCTATCATAGAAGAAGATATGGAGCTTTGTTTGGACAACGAAACACACGTCGAATGCGTGGTTTTACTCACGAAATAAAGACAAAGAAAAAGAGCTGTCCGAAAGGACAGCTCTTATGTTTTGTGAGAAATTAAATTATGCTGCAAAGCCCTTTACAAGCTCAACAACCTTCTCAAAGATAGGCTTAATCTTAGCGATGATGCCTTCAAAGTCGATGCCCTTAACAGCTTCAACAATCTTGTTTGCTACGTCTGCCCAGTCAACGTTCTTGAGAGCGTCGATAGCCTTATCAAGAACATTGTTTGCGATATCTTCAGTAGCACATTCGTGAGCATCTGCTGCTGCTTTGTTTGCAAGGTCAGCGCCGCACTTGTCACAAGTGCTTGCACCCTTGGGGCACTCTGCTTCGTGAGCTTCAAGGTTTGCAGTTGCAACCTTAGCTTCGCAATACTGGCAAGCTTTGAAATCAACAAGGCAGCCGCCGTTTACGTGAGCGTCGTATGCCTTTTCATCGCTGAGCTTTGCAAGGCAAGAATCACAAGTAAGAGTGTCCTTAGCTGCGAAAGCAACTGTGCATGCTGAAAGAGCAAAGATGAGTGAGAAAACGATTGCTAAAAACTTTTTCATTTTGGTCTGTCCTTTCGTATTGTATTTGTCCCCGATGAATTTAACATCAAAGATAACTAATATTAACACTTTTTGTTCAGCCTGTCAATGGGTGTGAACAAAATTTTAACGGTGCAAACGGAAATATTTGTCCGAAATATCAAATTCCCGTTATTTCATAGAATACTACCCCGTTGGGTTGGAGGGTAATATTCAGGTCTATTAAGCCGTTTTCAGCTGTTACGGTCTGAGTAACGGGCACCAGCTTTGAACATTCGTAATACTTGGGCTTAAGCTGTGTGAAATAAAGCTCTCTGGCTTCGGGGTCTGAAAGAGTTGTAGGATTATCAACCTCAGGGTCATCGGGAGACCAGCTGAAGCACTCGTCACCGATGCCGTAAGCGATTCTGTCTGCCTGCCATTCGTCAAACCAGTTACAGCTATCGTCAATTACATATGCGGTAATTTTCACGGTTTTGCCCTCAAACTGAGGTGCATTGACCGTAAAATCAATGTCGGCAGGTGCGGTATAATCAACCTTATTCTTGAAATTATATGCCATAATGTGCAGGGTTTCTGTTTCTTCGTTATAAGCGGAAACCGCTTCAACCTCTGCTTTGGGCACCCAGCCTCTGCCTGTTTTTTCTGTTTTCGTAAGCTTTGCGCCTTCAAATTTTGCCGCATTGCTTGCAACATAATAGCTGACGGTAGGATTGCCGTCAAGCAGACCGTCTGAAAGATATGCCCATGATGAAAAATAGTTGATATCATTTACAAACATTGTGCGGTACATTCTTGCATCATAAGCTGCCTGATAGGTAAAACCACAGGTTCGTGTAAGAAGCTGGTCATCGCTTGACCCCCTTGCGTTTCCGCAAAGAATCCTGCCCTCATCAATGCCGTAAATAAGATTATTCAGACCGTATTTTTCGGCAGTTGAACGAAGGTAATCTATTGTTTCCGCAAGGGTTTTGCCGTCGGTAAAATCACCGGGTGCCGAATCGTAAAATGAAGCGGAAAGATAGCAGAGTCTTGTGCCTTTTTCGCCTGTTTTGTAGTTTGTGCCCTCGGCACAGTGGCGGATAAAATATGCCTCATCCCACAGGCCCTCGGTAACGGTCATTGAATGTGCACCTACAAAAACATCGCCGATAACATCAACAAGTGCAGCAACTGTGTAGTCATAAAGTTTACAGTATTCTGCGGCAGATTCGTCGGGGTCGCCGCTGTTTGCCATAAACCAGGACGCGTTTTCATATTCGGTCATAACGCCGAAACGCCAGGTCAGAACTTCTTCTTTGCCGAATTCGTCAACAAGTGCCTGACATATGGCGGCAATATAATTGTAATAAACATTGTAGTCATCGGGCGGATAGATATTTGTGCTGAACTCAGCATCGGTGTTGGCTTTTGCCGAGTATTTAAGGGGAACACTGCCCAGCTTCAGCATAGGCTTTGCACCCAGTTCAAGAACACCTCTGCAATTATCGATAAGCACGGTGAAATCGTAGTCGTCAAGCACGGTTCTATCCAAAGGATCAATGAACAAATCCCTTTGCTCATTGCCGCCTGTGCATTGCATAAACTGAACATAATTGACAAAATCAAAAATGTTGTATTCTTCGTTAAGCTGTTGATTTACAAAGGGATTGCCGTCGATTGACCAGATGTTTACATTGCTTGCAGGATTTGAAAGCACACTTCCCCGCTGTGATGCATCAACAGTGAATTCATGGTTATTCACAAGGTCGGTGATGTTGGCGGAAAGGGTTCCGAAAAAGCCGATTATCGCCGCAAGAAGGGCAGAAAAAAACTGTTTCATATTTATTCTCCTATCAAAAAATCCGCCTTGCGACGGATTTTCATCTTATCTCTGTACTTCGCCCGTAATGGCGTTGATTACGTTATAATAAACCGCTATGTGGGAATTTGAAATATATTTATCCAGATGCATTGAGCCGAAGAACCAGCGTCTGAAAGCACATGCCTCCGAAAGCTCCTCAAGGTAGGTGTTGAGACCCGTTACACTGGCGGTTTCGCTGTCTTTCAGCTTCAAAAATCCCTTGATTTTAACGGGAGGCTCGTGGGTAATGACATAATCAACCCTGCAATTATGCTTTTCAAGATTTGCCGCACCTTCAAGCAATTCCTCACGGCTGGGGAATTCATATTTTGACCAGGCCTTTTCCTCAAAACGGATATCTATATCGGGGCTTTCGCCACCGCCCATAGTGAAGAAGGTCATATTGTCGATTTTAAAAATCTGACCTCTCATCATATGGTAAAGGTTGCCGCAGATGTTGTGAACCTTGCCGCCGTTCCATTCGGTGACAGGGTAAGCATTAAGCAGCTCAAAATTCTCGTGAGTGCCGTCAATAAAGCAGATGTTGAATTTTTTGTTGCCCAGCTTTTTCAGGATTTTCTGCTCGATTTTGCTGTTATCCCATACAAAACCGAAATCTCCGCAGACAATCAGGGTATCGCCTTTTTTAAGCTGTTTTATCGCAGGTGAATCAAAGCGTGAAAAATCGCCGTGCATATCGCCCGTTACGTATACCATAAAGCAAACGCTCCCAAATCTTTTTTACTTATCTTAATATACCTCAACACGCAGAAAAAATCAAGGCACATACCGTTAAAAATAAAAATCGTATGTAAAACTATTTATTTATTCATTATTTTGTGTTATAATTGGTTTTGTCTGTGACAAAATAATAGATTTACGGTGTTTTGAAATGAAAAAGATATTAAGTATACTTATGATAATTGCAGTGCTGACAAGCGGATTTTCCTTTGTCGGAGCAAATGCCGCATATGATGAGGAAATGGAATCGCTGGGTCTTTATTCGGATTGTCTGCTTCTTGTAAGCTCCGATAACGGCGAGGTGATTTTCAAGAAAAACGCAGGCAAGCAGACTCCCCCTGCAAGCCTTACAAAGGTTATTACCGCAATTGTTGTGCTTGAAAACTGCACCGACCTTGATGCGGCCGTTACCGTTCAGGAATCCTGCATAAGGGAGCTTGACGGCACGGGCAGTTCACTGGGCGGTCTCAAAGCCGGCGAAGTTGTGACGGTTTATAACCTGCTTGCGAGCCTGCTTATTCAGAGTGCAAACGAAGCCGCAACCGTGCTTGCGGATTACATAAGCGGCGGCGACAGAGCAAAATTCATCGGAATGATGAACGAGGTTGCATCCCGTCTGGGCTGTGTCAACAGCCATTTTGTAAATCCTCACGGTCTTCACGATGACGACCAGTATGTAACTGCCGAGGATATGGCAAAATTCATTCTTTATGCAATGGAATTCCCTGCATTTGCGGAAATCGTCGGCAAAACCTCATACAGACTGCCTGCAACAAACATGCAGGATGAACGCAATGTTCTCAACACCAACTACCTTATGAACAGTGCATACAAAGACTACTACTGCAAGTACGTCAAGGGCGGCAAAACAGGTTCAACCTCAGATGCGGGCCGCTGTGTTGTTGCGGTTGCTTCAAAGGACGGCTATAACTATGTTTGCGTTGCTCTCAACTCTGTTTTTGAGGATGTTGACGGCGACGGCGTTAACGAAAACGGTGCATTTCTTGATGCGAAAGAGGTTTTTGAATGGGCGTTCAAAAACATTGAGCTTGTTGCAATTTCAGATACAACTCAGATAGTCGGTCAGGTACCTGTCAAATACGCAAAAACTACGGACTTTGTAACCCTTTCACCGGGCGAAACCGTTTACAGCCTTGTGCCTGCGGGTACGGATTCGGGCAGCTTGCTTGTTGAACCCATTGAAGGGACAATGCCTGAATTTGTGAAAGCACCCGTCAAAAAAGGCGAGGTTATCTGCCGTGCAAAGGTGCTTTACGCAGGCAATGTGATAAAGGAAATCGACCTTGTGGCAAGCATGGATGTTAAAAGAGGCTTTTTTGCAACCATAGGCACTGTTGCAAAAACCGTTTTTTCAAACTGGATATTCAGAATTGCGGCAATAGCGATTATTGTTGCGCTGATAATTCTCATATTTATCAAACGCAAAAGGGATAAGGTATCCTCACGTTCAAACGGCAAGAATTACAGAGTTTTGAGCTACAATGACTTTATGAAAATGAGGTAAGAATATGGAAATCACCAAAGGCTTCGGCTGCAAAAACGACGAAAAAGAGCTTATTGCGGCACTTGACGATATTTTCTTCTCGGAAGAACCCCACAACAATTTTATGGACCTTCTTCCCAAGCTTTACAAGGACAAATACAACTGCGGCGAAAGAAATATGATTCTCAAAGAGGACGGTGTTATCAAGGCTGCCGTGGGTTGTTTTCCCCTTGAAGCCGTTGCCGCAGGAAGAAAGATGAAGATTATGGGCATCGGCAACGTAGGCGTTGCAAAGGATTGCCGCCGCAAGGGCTATATGATTGAGCTGATGAACGATATTATGGCATGGATGATTGAGGAAGGCTATGATTATTCAATTCTTGGCGGTCAGAGACAGAGATACGAATATTTCGGCTATACTCCTTCGGGCAACGCACTCCATTTTGAAATCAACATCGGCAACATCAGCCGTCTGAGAAACGGCAATACGGAAACAACCTTCACCGCAAGAGAAATTACGGAGAAAGATACGGAGCTTTTCGCAAAAATCAACGAGCTTAACGAAGCTCAGCCCTATCATGTTGTCCGCAACGAAGGGGATATGCTTGATATTCTCAGAAGCTGGAAATGCACGCCCTATGCGGTTTATGACGGCGATGAATTCAAGGGCTATTTCTCATACTGCGGCAAGGGTCATCCGTCGGAAATAAAGGCGGTCAACACCGAGGATTTAATTGATATTTTCCTTTGTGCAATGAAAACCATGGAATGCGAAAGTATTGCATTTACGGCACCTGCTTACGACACCGCACTTTGCTCATATATGCAAAAAATCTGCTGCGGATTGTCCGTATGCCACGTTGAGCAGGTGAATATTCTTAACTATGCAAGATTTATCGAAGGCTTCCTTGCAATCAAGGCACAGAGAATGAATCTTTGCAGCGGCACACTGAATGTGCTTGTTCACGGCTACAAAAAGGATGAAAAGCTTGCAATTACCGTTGACGGCAAAAATGTCACTGTTACGGAAACCGACGTACAGCCCGATTATGAGCTTGGCCACCTTGAAGCCACCGCATTTTTTGCAGGTCAGTATTCGGAAAAACGTCTTTCCGCACCTTCGTTCACGCAGAACTGGTTCCCTGTTGATTTCTATGCAGGTCAGCAGGATAATGTTTAATGCAAATTTAAATGAGTTGCTTAATCCTTCACTCTGAACTTTGCATTTTACACTTAAAAAATGTCCGATTTTGCGATACTCTATTGACTTATTAAAAAAATAAATATATATTATACTTGTATATTTTTTCAAGGAGGGTAATCCCAATGAAAGTATTTATGATTGGCGGCACAGGTCTTCTCGGTTCGGAAGCTGCAAGAATTTTCATCGAAAGAGGCCATCAGGTAAAGAGCGTTGCTCTTCCTCCTCTTCCCGAAGGCGCTCCCATCCCCGAGGAAATGGAGCTTGAATTCTGCAACATCTACGCAAAGACAGACGACGAAATCAAGGCTATGATGGCAGGCTACGATTGCTTTGTTTTCGCAGCAGGTATCGACGAAAGAGTTGAATTCCCCGCACCCGTTTACGATGCATATCACAAGTACAACATCCAGCCTCTCGAAAGAATTCTTCCTCTCTGTAAGGAAGTCGGCATGAAGAGTGCTGTTATTCTCGGTTCATACTTTGCATACCTTGCAAAGCAGCGTCCCGATATGAAGCTCACCGAGAAGCATCCCTACATCAGAAGCCGTATTGCTCAGGAAGAAGTTGCATTCTCATTTGCAGACGAAAACTTCGATGTTTCCGTTCTTGAGCTTCCCTACATCTTCGGCACACAGCCCGGCAGAAAGCCTGTTTGGGTTATCCTTATTGAGCAGATCAAGATGATGGATAAGCTTCCGTTCACAATGTACCCCGGCGGCGGCACAGCAATGCTTACCGTTCGTCAGGTTGGTGAGGTTATCGTTGGCGCAGCTGAAAAATCAAAGGGTGCAAAAGCATGGCCCATCAGCATGTATAACCAGACATGGAAGGAATTCCTTAAAATTGTTTACGCTGCAAGAGGCATGGGAGAAAACAGAAAGATTATCAGCGTTGCTCCCTGGATGATGCGTATGGGTCTCGGCGGAGTCAAGAAGGAATATGCCGCAAAGGGTATCGAAAGCGGTATTGACGTTGACGGACTTGCAGATATTATGGATATCAACCTTTTCATCGACAGAAAGTATGCTGTTGAGCTTGGCGCAACAGAGGATGATATCAAGTCAGCTATCACAGATTCAATCAAGGTAAGCCAGGCTTCATATGACGGCACTGTAAAACTCCTTGAAATGAAGGGCGAATAATTTTTTAAAACACAGGGGCTGTATCAACAGCCCCTTTTTGCAGTATGAGGTGATTACTATGGCACAGTTAAAAATGTATTGGCTCAAAGGCACTCCCGTTAAGGAATATGAGCTTCCCGAAGGTTACTCAATCTCAAAATACAAAGACGAAAGCGATAAAGCTGCCTGGGTTGAATGCTGTAAAAACGGCCTTGTTGCAGATGATGAAAAGCCTGAATTCTTTGATGAATGTGTAGGCGGTCGTGACGATGTTGTTTACGAAACCGATGTTTTCTTCCTTGACTACAACGGCGAGCACATTGGCACCGTAACCGCTATCGACCATCCCGAAGGCAATCACGGTGAGGTGCATATGGTAGGCATCAAAACCGAATTCCGCGGCAAGGGTCTTGGCAAATATCTCAACAGCGTAGCCGTTAAAAAGCTCAGCGAGGACGGCGTTGATTATATTGAACTTACCACAGATGAATGGCGTAAGGGCGCGGTTAAAAGCTATCTTACCGCAGGCTTTATTCCCGTTGAATATGACGAGGATATGAAGGCACGCTGGGAATGGATGCTTTGTGAGCTTGGCGTTGACAGTGTTGATATGGTTTATGAAGATTGTTCTTTCTGCAGACGAGTTGAAGCAGCACCCGTTGTAAAAGTCGGTGTTGTAGGTGTTGGCAGAGGCAGAACAATGATTAACCACTGCGATAACGTCAGAGGCGCAAAGACCGTTGCTATCTGCGATAATTACGATATTCTGCTCAACAAGGCAAAGAAAGACTATGCTGACAGAGATATTACTTTCTATGACAATTATGAGGACTTCCTCAATCACGATATGGATGTTGTTGTTCTTGCAAACTTTGCAACAGAGCACGCACCCTTTGCCGTAAAGGCACTCGAAAAGGGCTTCCATGTGCTCAGTGAAGTGCTTCCCGTTCAGACAATGAAGGAAGCTGTTGAGCTTATCGAAGCAGTTGAAAGAACAGGTAAAAAGTATTTCTATGCAGAAAACTACTGCTATATGGGTGCTCCCAAAAAGATGAGAGAGCTTTATCTTGAAGGCGAGCTTGGTGAATTTGAATACGGCGAAGGCGAATATATGCACAACTGCGAGGATATCTGGCATAACATCACCTTCGGTGATCCCGACCATTGGCGTAACACAATGCACGCCTGCTATTATTGCACTCACTCAATCGGTCCCCTTATCCACATTACTGGCCTTAAACCCGTTAAGGTAACGGGCTTTGAGCTTCCCTTCAACGCAAGAATGGCAAGAATGGGCGCAAAGGCAGGTCCCGTGGGTATCGAAATGATTACTCTTGAAAATGGTGCAGTGCTCAAAAGCATCCACGGCGTAGGACCTTCAAGAAACTCCGTATGGTACAGCATCTACGGTTCAAAGGGCAGGATGGAATGTGCCCGTGAAGATGTATGCGAAAGCGACCACGTTAATAAGCTCTATGTTAACCTTGATGAATTTGAGGGTCAGAACAGAAACGAGCCCGAAGAAGTTTCAACCAAAGACTGCTTCTCCCGCCTTGCAGCCCCCTCGGGTCACGGCGGCTCCGACTGGTATGTTATGCACAATGTTGTTGAAACCGTAAGAGGCAGAGACAATATGGATGTTATCGATGTTTACGAGGCAATGGATATGTTCCTGCCCGGTATGTTTGCTTACCGTTCGGTGCTTCAGGGCGGAATTCCCCTTGACGTGCCCGATCTCCGCAACCCCGAAGAGAGAGAAAAATGGAGAAACGATACGGAATGCACCGTTGCCAAGGTTGCAGGCGATATGCTTGTTCCCAGCTACTCAAAGGGTAATCCCGATGTTCCTGCAGAAATTTATGCAGGCATCAAAGAAAAGTTTGAGGAAGAATGGGCAAAGAAAATGAAGGAATACGAATCATAAGTCCGAGAGAAAGGATTGTTCTTTTATGGAAAACAAGAAATACGTAGGCAAAAAAGAGCTTTGGATGTTTGCTCTGGGTGCAGGCGGTCAGGGTATGATTTACGCGATGATGTCAAGCTACATCAGCGACTATTATGTAAATGTGCTCCAGCTTCCCCTTATGTTTGTTCTCGTTCTTATGCTTGCCGCAAGAGTATGGGATGCAATCAACGACCCTATGATGGGTATGATTGTTGACAGAAGATCAATGAAAAACGGCAGAATGAAGCCTTATATCATTATGGCTACTCCCGTCATTGCCGTTCTTACACTCCTTATGTATCTCAGCCCCGATATGGATATAGCTCCGCTTATGATTTTCTCGGCAGTGGTTTACATCCTCTGGGGTATGGCTTACACAATGGCGGATGTTCCTTTCTGGACTCTCCCCAACGTGCTTACTCCCAATTCAAAAGAGAGAAGCGACGTTATCTCATTCACAAAGATTATCAACAGTATCGGTTCGGCACTGCCTGAGGTTCTTTTCCTTGCAATTCCCCTTATCCTCAATGCGATTTATGCCGCAAACGGCAACGAACCCAATCCTCTCGATTTTGAGAAGAAAAAATATTTCCTCATTGCACTTTTCGCTGTTGTTATCGGCGGAATCATGTATGTTAACTGCTATTTCCATATCAAGGAAAGAGTAGTTCTTCCCGATAAGAAAAAGATTCCCGGTCAGCCCGGCAGCCTTTCAAGAATTTTCAAATGCAAACCCCTTATGCTTGTTGTTATGATGGGCATTCTTTCAAGCGGCAGATATCTTGTTCAGGCAGCGGCAATCCATGTTGCCCGTTACTCCTTCTATATCGGACCCGATAACCCCTCTCAGGCAGATATCCTTAACAGCATAAGTCTTGTTAAAACCATTTTCCAGGTCTGCACAATCGTAGGTATGTTCGGCACAACCCTCATTATGCCCATGCTTATGAAGAAGTTCGACTATAAGAAAATCGTTATCACAACCTGCCTTGCAGGCTTTGCCGCCAGCGTTGTAACAACAGCTATCGGCTATGCAACGGGACTTGCAAGCATTTATGTGCTGGCTCCCTTTATCGTTGTTCAGTCAATTCCTCTGGGTGTTATCAATGTTATTTCTTACGCAATGATTTGCGACAGCCTTGATTAT
This sequence comes from Acutalibacteraceae bacterium, assembly GCA_045533455.1. Lineage (GTDB taxonomy): Bacteria > Bacillota > Clostridia > Oscillospirales > Acutalibacteraceae > CAG-177. The sequence continues at coordinate 15,973 of JAZSHU010000050.1, forward strand.
ATGGAGCTTACCACAGGCCACAGAGAAAACGGTCTGGGTTCGGCATGTCAGGGCTTCATCAACAAAATCGGCAACGCATTCTCAACCTGCGGCATTATCGTGCTTTATATGGCTATTGATATGGACCCTGCCGCAATGCTTTCAAAGGAAGCAATCATGGTTGCAACTGACGTTGCTTTCAATCAGAGATTTGCAATGTTTACCCTGGTATCTCTCCTTCCCGGTTTAAGCATGCTCCTTTGCTCAATCCCCATGTTCTTCTACAAGATTGCAGGCAAGGAAAAGGAAAAGATGCTTTCAGCCCTTGCTGAAAAGCGTGCAAACGAAGGCTTTGCGATTGAAGAATAATTTTTAAGAAAAGGTGACCCCATTTGTCCAATAAAAAAGATTTAAGAAATATTGCCATCATTGCTCACGTTGACCACGGCAAGACAACCCTTGTTGACGAAATGCTCAAACAAAGCGGTACCTTCCGTGATAACGAACAGGTTGCTGACAGAGTTATGGACTCCAACGACCTTGAACGTGAAAGAGGCATCACAATTCTCTCAAAAAACACTTCCGTACACTATAAGAGCACAAAAATCAATGTTGTTGATACTCCCGGTCACGCCGATTTCGGCGGCGAGGTTGAGCGTATCCTGATGATGGTTGACGGCGTACTTCTGCTTGTCGATGCATTTGAAGGCTGTATGCCCCAGACAAGATTTGTTCTCAAAAAGGCACTTAACCTCAAAAAGAAGGTGCTTGTTGTCATCAACAAAATTGACCGTCCCAACGCCCGACCTTATGAGGTTGTGGATGAGGTGCTTGATTTGTTCATTGACCTTGGGGCAGACGAGGATCAGCTTGAATTCCCCGTTATCTATGCCAGTGCAAGAGACGGCTATGCAAGCTCTGACCCCAACAACAGAGACGGCGATATGCAGCCCCTTTTTGAGGCTATTCTTGAAAATATCGACCCTCCCGAAGGTGACCCGGAAGAACCCTTGCAGGTGCTTTTTTCAAGCCTTGATTATGATGACTATGTGGGCAGAATCGGTGTCGGCAGAGTTGAAAGAGGCAGAATAAAGAAAAATCAGCAGATTACACTTTGCAAAACAGACGGCACAACTCAGAATGTAAAGATTTCAAGGCTTTATCAGTTTGAGGGTCTTGCCCGTGTGGAATGCGAAGAAGCTGAGGCAGGCGATATCATCTGCGTTTCAGGTATTGAAGGCATCAATATCGGCGAAACCGCCTGCACACCCGATTGTGTTGAGGCTCTGCCCTTCATCAAAATCGACGAGCCTACAATTTCAATGAATTTCATCGTTAATGACAGCCCCTTTGCAGGCAAGGAGGGCAAGTTTGTTACATCAAGAAACATCCGTGACAGACTTTTCAAAGAGGTTGAAACCAATGTAAGTATGAGAGTTGAAGAAACCGAAACAACCGATACCTTCAAGGTTTCGGGCAGAGGCGAGCTACACCTTTCAATCCTTATAGAAACAATGCGCCGTCAGGGCTACGAATTCCAGGTTTCAAGACCCAAGGTAATCTTCAAGGAAATCGACGGTCAGCTTATGGAGCCTATGGAATTGCTTATTGTTGAAGTACCTGAGCAGTATGTGGGTGCGGTTATCGAAAAGCTGGGCTCACGCAAGGGCGAGCTTGAAAATATGGGCTCCCGTGAAGGCGGCTCAACCCACCTAGAATTCAAAATTCCCTCAAGAGGTCTTATCGGCTACCGTGCGGAATTCCTGACAGATACAAACGGCAACGGCATTATGAATCAGCTTTTCGACGGCTATGCTCCCTATAAGGGTGATATCCAGACCCGTGAAAGAGGTTCGATTGTTGTTCACGAAACAGGTGTCAGCACGGCTTACGGTCTGTTCAACACTCAGGACAGAGGCAGACTTTTCATTCCTGCAGGCGTTGACGTTTACGAAGGTATGATTGTAGGCGAATGTGCAAAGAATGAAGATATAGTTTGCAACGTATGCAAAACAAAACATCTTACCAACACCCGTGCATCCGGCTCCGATGACGCTCTCAGGCTTGTGCCTCACAGCGTACTCAGCCTTGAACAGTGCATGGAATTCATAAAGGACGATGAACTGCTGGAGGTAACTCCCGTTTCACTCAGACTCCGCAAGCGTATCCTTTCAAAGGAATTGCGTATGAAACAGCAGTTCAGAAAGAAATAAAATGTGCGAAAGAAAAACAGCCGTCACGCTGGGCAGCTTTGACGGCTTACACAAGGGACATATGACGGTTATTGCCTGTGCTTTTGAAATGCAGAAAGAGTACGGGCTTACTCCGCTTGTTCTTCTTTTCGACAAACACCCTATGTTTGCACTTTCGGGCAAAGCTCCCGATAAAGTTCTGCAATCTTCTCTCCGTGACGGAATAATTGCAGAAACGGGTGCAGAAAAAAGAATTGTTCCCTTTGATCTGGTCAAGGATATGACCTGCCGTGAGTTTTTTGAAAAAATTCTTGTGGAAAAGCTTAATGCCGGGGGTGTTTGCTGCGGCTGGAATTACCGTTTCGGCAAGAACAACGAAGGCGGAATTGATGAACTCCGCAGCCTTTGTGATGAATACGGTGTAAAGCTTAAAGTCAGCAAACCTGTTGATTATCTGGGCAGTCCCGTCAGCTCAACCCGAATAAGGCAGGCTGTTGAAGGCGGAAATATTCCGCTTGCAAACGAAATGCTCGGCAGGGAATTCCGCTATAAACAGACGGTTGTTGACGGCCAGCACAGAGGAAGGCTTATCGGTGCACCCACCATAAATCAACGCTTTGACAAAGGCTTTGTGAAACCGAAAAAAGGCGTTTATGCTTCCGTGACCATAGTTGACGGCAAGGAGTATCCATCCGTTACGAATATCGGTCTGCGTCCTTCATTTGAAAATGAGGATTTTCGCAGCGAAACCTGTATTTTAGGTTTCAGCGGCAATCTTTACGGACTTGAAATTGAGGTAAGGCTGCTGGAATATCTTCGTGATGAGGTGAAATTCAACTCCATGGATGAGCTTTCGGCACAAATCCATAAGGATGCGGAAAAATCACGGGAAATATTTGAAAACCGAGGTGAAAACGGCAATGTATGAAAATTGGGAACAGCTTAAAGCTGACTGTATGCAGTGCACAAAATGCGACCTTTGCAAAACAAGAACAAACCTTGTTTTCGGCGTAGGCAATGAAAATGCCGAGGTAATGTTTGTAGGCGAAGGACCCGGTGAAAACGAGGATTTGCAGGGTGAGCCCTTTGTCGGCAGAGGGGGTAAGCTTCTTGATAAATTTCTTGAAGCCGTTGACCTTGACCGCAAAAAAAATATCTACATTGCAAATATGGTCAAGTGCCGTCCACCTAAAAACAGAGACCCTCTCCCTCAGGAGCAGGATTGCTGTATTGACTGGCTGAGAGAGCAGACAAGACTTATCAGACCCAAAATCATTGTCTGCCTCGGCAGAATTTCGGCACAAAGGCTTATTTCAAAGGATTTCAAGGTTACTCAGCAGCACGGACAGTTTATTGAAAAGGGCGGCATTCTTTTTATGGGGACATTCCATCCTGCCGCACTTCTGAGAAACCCCAACCAGAAGCCCGATGCCCTTGAAGATTTTCTTGCACTTCAAAGAAAAATCAAGGAAATATGCGACCATACATATTAATAATAATCAAGAAACGGCTTGCAGAGGAAATTCACCTTTGCAAGCCGTTTTTTTATCAATAAAAGGACAATGCCGAACGTGTGCAGCGTCCGGCATTGTTGGGGAAAGAGAAAATAAAAATGAAAAAAGAAGTTGTCAATCTGAAAGGCAGACAGATTTCCGCCTAACTGTATAATATTGCATTAATGCTTTGTTTTTGTTGTAGAAATGTGAACAAACTGTAAACAAATAGACAAATTTCAGCTTTTTTATTTACTATTTTCTCTTTGTGAATTTAATTTTGTTCAAGAAAAGCCTTGAAGCCTTTGTAAGCCATATAAACATCAAGCTTTGATACAACTTCAAAAGGTGCGTGCATTGAAAGCACGGGCACGCCTACGTCAACAACCTCAACACCAAGGTTTGCAACATACTTTGCAACGGTGCCGCCGCCACCCTCGTCAACCTTGCCAAGCTCACCTGTCTGCCAGGCAACCTTGCCGTTATCAAACAGTGTTCTGATTTTTGCCATAAATTCTGCGTGTGCATCGTTTGTGCTGCTCTTGCCTCTTGAGCCTGTATACTTTGTAACAACAATACCTCTGTTGATAAATGCAGCGTTAAGCTTATCGTGAACGGAGGGATATGTGGGGTCAAGACCTGCGTTGACATCGGCTGAAAGACATTCGGATGCTCTGAGCACATCTCTGCCGCAAAGACCCTGAGTTTTTGCGATATCCGCAATGAAATGCTTCAGATATGCGGAGTTAAGACCCGTGTTGCCGTCTGAACCTGTTTCTTCCTTATCTGTGATAACGGTTACGCTTGTGTACCTGGGATTTTTAACCTCAAATTCTGCCATAACCGAAGGATAGGCACAAACCCTGTCATCGTGACCGTACGAACCTATCATACTGCGGTCAAAACCGATATCCGCCGCCTTGAATGCAGGCACCATTTCAAGCTCTGCCGAAAGGAAATCAGCCTCAATAATACCGTATTTATCATTGAGAAGCTTCATAATGTTAAGCTTCACCATTTCGCTGCCCTTATCCTTGCCGAAGGGTCTGCTGCCCACAAGAATGTTGAGGTTTTCGCCTGCAATGGCTTCATCGAGAGGTCTGCCTGCCTGCTTTTTGTCAAGGTGGGGAAGAAGGTCGGTAACAACAAACTGAGGGTCGCCCTCATCTTCACCAAGACGCACTGTCACACAGCTTCCGTCCTTGCGACAGATAACACCGTGAAGTGAAAGCGGGATTGCAGTCCACTGATATTTCTTGATTCCGCCGTAATAATGAGTTTTGAAAAGAGCAAGCTCCGAATCCTCGTAAAGGGGGTTGGGTTTAAGGTCAAGACGGGGAGAATCAATGTGAGATGCAACGATTTTTGCACCCTTTGCAAGGCTTTCAGTACCGAAAGTGCAGAGAATGAGTGCCTTTGAACGGTTGAGATAATAAACCTTATCGCCGGCTTTATAGGCTGCATCAGGGTCAAATTCGGTGTAGCCTTCTTTTTTTGCAAGGTCAAGCACATAAGCCGCCGCCTCACGCTCTGTTTTGCTCATATCAAGGAATTTTTTGTATCCTTCGCAGAAGCCGTCTGCCTTTGCGATTTCATCGTCATCACAGAAATAAGACGCATGCTCGGGAGCGTAGAAAAGCTCCTCTTTCAGAATTTCTGCCTGTGTTTTTTCTGACATATTTATCATCCTTCCTTTATAAAATCAATTTGTTTCTTTAAATCTTCGCCGTTATTATTTATGATTATATCCGATTTGGATTTATAATATTCTTCATCGGGCTGAGCATTCATCCTCAGACGGGCATCCGCTTCGGAAATACCGTCACGCTTCATAATCCGTTCAAGTCGGATTTTTTCGTCTGCAACAACGCATACCGTTTTGTCGCACACCGCCGTCAGGGAGCTTTCAAAAAGCAATGCCGCATCAATAATTGCCGCCTTTGCACCATCAGCCTCGGCCTTATGTATTTCTTCAACCGCAAGCCGTGTAATTTCTGGGTGTGTGATAAGATTAAGCGCCTTTGTGCCTTCGGGTGTTGCAAATGCACGCCTTGCAAGCTCACGTCTGTCAAGCGCACCGCCGTTTACGATATCCTCACCGAATTTTTCACAAAGTCTTGCAATAACCTCGGGATTTTCCACCGCTTTGCGTGCAAGCAAATCCGTATCAACAATATGACAGCCCTTATCATTCAGAATGGTGCAAACCGTTGATTTGCCTGCCCCTGTCTGACCTGTAAGACCTATAACGGGAATGCTGAAATCAAGGTCAATAACCCTGAATGCGGCTGAGCGGAGAAGTCGGTTATAAACCGCAAGACCTACGCCGCTTGAAACGGGGCAACGCACAAAAGCCGTGCCGCAACCCGTCTTGTCAACCTCTCTCAGAGCATCAAATATGCTGTGCGCCTGAGAATCCGCATCGTTTTCACTGCCGTATTCAATATAATTTTCAAAGTATTTGCCTTCGCCTTCAAAGCATACCGCACAAACGGTTTCTTTTTGAGCAAAAACAAATTTTTTAAAGCTTTCAAAATCACCTTTGATTATTGTAACCTGAGCCGCAGGAGCGTAATGCTTGTATTTCATACCCGGAGATTCCGCTTTTTCACCATCTTTCAGCTTTTCAAAAACTGCGGGAGAAATCTGAATTTCACCAAGCACGGCTTCAAGCTGAGCAGGGGTTATTCCGCCGGGTCTGAGAAGGGTGGGCGGCTCGGTTGCAAGGGTAACAACCGTTGATTCAACCCCTACGGAGCACTCGCCGCCGTCAACAACCCCATCAATTCTGCCGTCAAGGTCCTGAATAACGTGGCTCGCTTTTGTGGGGCTGGGCTTGCCCGATGCATTTGCGCTGGGTGCCGCAAGAGGTACTCCCGAAGCTTCTATTATTTTTCTTGCCGTTTTGTGGGAAGGCATACGGATTGCAACGGTATCAAGCCCCGCACTGACCTCATCGGGAATAAGTGATGATTTTTTCATTATAACCGTCAGCGGACCCGGCCAATATTTTTCTGCAAGGGAATAAAGTCGGGGGTCAACCGCTTCAACAAGAGGCGGAATTTCATCAAGTGACGCAACATGGACAATCAGCGGATTATCCTGCGGTCTGCCCTTAGCGGTGAATATTTTTGCAACCGCTTCCCCGTCAAGTGCGTTTGCTGCAAGACCGTAAACCGTTTCGGTGGGTATGGCAACAAGACCGCCGTTTTTCAGTATTTCCGCAGCAGTCTGTATGGAATTTTCTTCTTTTTCGTTAAGATAAAGTGTTTTCATATTCTTACTCATTTTTTAACTTTTCCGCCGTATCGGCAGTTACCAAAGCGTCAATAATTTCATCAAGGTCACCGTTGAGAATTGCCTCGATTTTATAAAGTGTCAGATTAATTCTGTGGTCACTGACTCTGCCCTGAGGGTAGTTATAGGTGCGTATTCTTTCGCTTCTGTCGCCAGTGCCGACCTGAGCCTTACGCTCGCCTGCAATGGCATCGTGCTGCTTTTCACGCTCAGCTTCAAGAATTTTGGAACGGAGGATTTTCATTGCTCTGTCCTTGTTTTTATGCTGGCTGCGTTCATCCTGACACTCAACCACCGTACCCGTAGGCAGATGGGTTATACGGATTGCACTTTCGGTTTTATTAACATGCTGACCGCCTGCACCGCCTGAACGGTAGGTATCAATCTGCAAATCCGCAGGATTGATTTCAACATCAACCTCCTCCGCCTCGGGAAGCACCGCAACGGTTACGGTTGAAGTGTGAATTCTGCCCTGACTTTCGGTTTCTGGCACACGCTGTACTCTGTGAACACCGCTTTCAAACTTAAAGCGTGAATATGCACCGTCACCCGAAATGTTGAAGCTGATTTCCTTGAATCCGCCCAATTCTGTGGGATTGGAATTGAGAATTTCCGCCTTCCAACCCTTTGACTCCGCATACATTGAATACATTCTGAAAAGAACGCCTGCAAAAAGTGAGGCTTCTTCGCCGCCTGCGCCGCCGCGGATTTCAACAATAACGTTTCTGTCGTCGTTGGGGTCACGGGGAAGAAGAAGAATCTTAAGCTCCTCCTGATAAACGCTCACCTTTTCGGTTGCATCCTCATATTCTTCCTGAACCATTTCACGGAAATCTTTTTCAAGACCTCCTGCATCAAGCATTTCCTTTGCCTCCTGCAGAGTTGCCTGAGCCGCTTTGAGCTGACGGAATTTTTCAACAATGGGGGTTAAAACCTTCAATTCCTGCATAAGCTTTTTATATTGGGCAATGTCATTGACAACATCCGCCTCGCAAAGCTTTGCATTTATATCTTCAAATCTTTCTTCTACTTTTATCAGTTTATCAAGCATTTATATTTCCTCATCGTCACGGATAATTTTTTTTATGTTTTTCTCAACCTTTACTCTTTCAAGCATAACCTCTCTGCCGCACTGAATACATTTTATACGGAAATCCGCACCGATACGCAGAACAGCAAACTTATCACAGCCGCAAGGGTGCTTTTTTTTCATAAGCAGAGTATCGCCCAGCCTTACATCCATAAAAACATCTCCGTTGATTTATTATCTTTAAATTATATCACAAACAAAAAAGATTGTATACAACAATTTTGTAATTTTCTTCCGCATAAAACATATATATTTAACTGACAATAAAAATTAGCCGAAAGGCGGAACGGTGGTCGGAAAATGAGAACATTTAAACCGGAAGGTCAGATTATATCAACAGAAGAAAACAAACGAAGTCTTTCAAGCACTTTTGCCTTGCGTGACGCATATTATGCGGAATCCGTGCTGGAAGGCAGGGTTATCCGCTGTGACGGCGAGCATAATCTTCACGTTGATCTTGGCTGTATGAAAGGAATTATCCCACGCATTGAAGGGGCAATGGGTATTGAGGAAGGCACTGTCAGGGACATTGCTCTGATTTCCAGAGTCAACAAACCCGTTTGCTTTGTTATCACGGGATTCCGTACCGAAAACGGTGAAACAACAGCAATTCTCAGCCGCCGCAAAGTGCAGCAGGATTGCACAGGGACATATATTTCTTCGCTTTGTCCCGGTGATGTTATTCCTGCCACGGTTACGCATATTGAAGGCTTTGGTGTTTTTTGTGACATAGGCGCAGGAATAAGCGCACTTATGCCCATAGACAGCATTTCCGTTTCACGGATTCCCCATCCGTCTGCAAGATTCACTCCCGGTCAGAATATTTTTGCAGTTGTCAAAAGCATTGACGGAGAAGGCAGAATTACCCTCAGTCACAAAGAACTTCTGGGCACATGGGAAGAAAATGCAGAAATGTTTACCGTTGGCGAAACCGTACCGGGAATTGTACGTTCCGTTGAAAAATACGGGATTTTCGTTGAGCTTACACCAAACCTTGCAGGTCTTGCGGAATTCTCAGAGGGTGTTGAGCCGGGCAGCCACGCAGGAGTTTATATAAAAAGTATTATTCCGTCAAAAATGAAAATAAAGCTTATTATCGTTGACTGCTTTGATGCGGATTACCCTGCTTCACAGCCAAGATACTTCATCAAAGACGGACACATTGACCGCTGGCAGTATTCACCCGAAGAAAGCCCGAAAATAATTGAATCGGAGTTTTAACAGAAAAAAATCCCCGTGGTTTTCTGCCACGGGGATTTTGATTATTCAGAACATTATAAGTACCGTTGAGATAAATGCGATTGCGGCGGAGATAAGTGTTCTCACCGAAGGCTTTTCTTTGCGGATAATACTGATTACCGTTGAAAAAACCATTACGCCGCCTGTGATGATGGGGTACTGCACCGAAGCGTCAAGGCTTTTAAGGGCTATAAGACAAAGCAGGTTGCCTATACCGCTGCAAGCCGCATAACAGCCCAGATTTCCCACTTCTTTAAGCGGAAGAAGGGAAATTTTTTTGTTTTTCACAAGGTGATAAACAAGGCAGATTGCAAACACCCACAGGTTGACCGTTGCCATAAAGCTGCCGCTGTCCACGCAAAGCTCAGCATTGGATTGGTGTATTTTTGAAAGTACGCCTACCAGACCGTTAAGCACGAAAACCGCAAGGTAATATTTCAGATTGTTGCCTTTGCCCTTGCCTTTTTCAAAGCTGAGTGCGGTTGATACGCCGATAAGCACAATACATATTGCTTTTGCGGGAGTGAAAGCTTCGTCGCAGAAGATTACTCCGTAGGCAAAGGGCAGAACCATTCCGCCCAGCATTGCAAAAATCGAATAAACCGAAAGGTTTGCCGTTGCAAAGGATTTCAGACCAGAATACGCATAGCCCAGAATGACTATGGCGTATATTCCCGAAATCAGAAGGGAAAACCAGGTAAAATGAAGCTTGAAACCGTTAAGCACAAGCAGAATAAGAAAGCTTATGCCGTTCGTATAGAGTGAAAAGGTGAATGTGGAATCAATTCCGTCACCGTTACGCTTGCGGAATTGCTGATTAAAAAGGAATTGAAGGGCAAAAAGCAAATCCGCAACAAGAGTCATAATATAATTCATTTGTTATGCGCCTCAGATTGCAAAAATTGTGTTAATCCAATAGAAAATTATGTTAATGAACATTGTTACAAGCTCTCTCAGACCCAGAGTGCCCAGAAATTCCATAACAGCTTCGCCGCCGGGGAGATTCTCAATGGGCGAACCGGGAGTCAGGTCAACCAAGCCGTCGGATGAAGAAACTGAATCACCGTTGTTGATGGTGAAATACTGTGTTCTGTAACCTACGGGAGTGATTGTAGCCATGGTGTAATAAACGGTTATGCTTGCCGCCACACCGCTTACCTGAGGGATTTCGCCCTCAAAATCAAGCGTTACGCTTTCACCGGGAGCAAGCTTTTCAAACGGATTGATTTTAACTCTCAGGTCAATGCCGTCACAGTAAATTGCGGAAATTCTTACATCGTTTTCCCAACAGCAGTTTGTGATTACAAGACGCTTTGCATCGCCGTTTATTTCGCCTGCCTCACAGCCTTCAAAGCTTGCGTAAACAGCCGATGAGGGGTTTGTTGTATCCTTAAACTGAGGGAAATCGGGGTCTGAATAAACATCGGTAATGTTATCGGTAAGAAGCAGAGTCATCATAAGCTCTCTGCTGTAATAATCCCAGAAGGTCATACCGTGGAAAAGTCCGTTTACAAACCAGGTGTTATCGGGCATATATGCGGTTGAAGCGTCGATTGTCATATCGGGCGAAACCTTGTTTTTGCCGCCGCAGGGATTGACCTGCACATAGCCGTCTGCAAATCGCTGACCGTAGGGTACAGTTTTTGCACCGGTTGATGCTGTTGTGGTGATAATGGCATCCGAGGTTTCATTAAGACCCGTAACAATTCTGTTACCCGTACCTGAAATAATGGAGATATTTGCACCGTTTGCAATGCATTCCGCCATTTTTTCACCCATTGTGGGGAAGATTTCATAGTGGAAACGGTCGCTTTTTGCAATAAGCTCTGCACTTTCTTCAAAGTCAAGAAGATGCTTTTTGGTGTCCTCATACTTTTCAAGAGGAATGAAATCCCAAAGGCTGCCCCAATAGCCGAGGGTAGGCACGATGTGAGAAACAAGGGAATTGAGAACAGCATCAAGGAAGCCAAGCTGCTGAGCTTTGAGAAGCCAGTTATAATCTTCTTCCCAACGCATACCGTGCTCAATAAATCTGAGCAGACATTCCTCGTCAAATTCAAGCGTCTGTGACATAAGGTCGTATGCAATACCTGCACCACCGATGGCAGGCACGGTCATTACAACATTGTCAACATCGTTTTTCCAGCCGAAAAGGGCAAGATAGGTTGCGGTCACCTGACCGCCGTGGCTGACGGCAATGATATTTACCTTGTCTTTACCCGTATATTTCTTTACATCCTGCACAAGCTCGTCAAGCTGGGTTGCACAAGCCTCTGAACCCATTCTGAAATCGCAGGTAAAATTGAAAATATAATCGTCGTCAACATATTTTTCGATTTCAGCAGCTATATCCTGCTCGTGCCTGTAACTGCCGTCGGGATAGCGCTCTTTCAGATTTGCACTGTTCGTTTCGTCTGCCGTGGCAACAATTCTTTCAACGGGATAAACGCTTGAACCGTCGGGATTGCAACGCATTTCTTCAAAAAGTCCGTTAATTTCTTCACCCAGAGTAGCGGCAAGAATTTCAGCATTGCCGACAGTCAGTGCACCAAGGCCCATGCCCAGGTCGATAATTCTGTTAAGCACTCGGTCAACAACCTCATCCATATCAAGACCCCATATCACTTCGCCGGATTCAAGGCGGAGTGATGAAGCCGAATAGCCGGGCACGATTATGACGGGGTATTCCGAAATATCTTTCGGGTCAAGGTCAGCCGAAGCCGATGCGGACATAATACACGAACCGATAACAACGGCAAGTGCGAGAAGTATTGAAAGGAATTTTTTCATTCTCATCAGACCTTTCCTGAGATTATATGGAAATGATACCATACAATTATTATAAATGCAAAATATTTTTTTCGCAGTAAATACGCATTACCTTTTCTATGAATTCTTCCGTTACGTCAAAGTATTCCGCCAGTTCCCACAGACGGGTAATACCCATGCTCAGCGCCTTTTTCAGTTCAAGCGGAGGTACAAGCTTTGACGCAGCCCATCTGTCTGCACGGCATTCCTGCCTGCCTCTCACATTCAAAGGCGAATAGGCACTGTAAAACGAACCCGTTTCGCAGTGACCCAGCTCGTGAGCAAGATGCACCCTTTCCTCTGCGGTTGTTTCAATCTGAAAAGGGTCCATACCTATGTAACACTCCCCTGTGCAGGACATTGCCGAAACGGAACGGGTCTGCGGCAAATCGCAACAGATAATTTCCGTGCCGCTGTTCTGCGCTATTTCATAAAGTTCAGTTGTTTTCGTTTTTTGCCGCCTCCCTTGCCTGAATGTATTTTGCAAAATTCACAACCTCCTGCCACATTTCGTCGGTCACTTCACCTGCGCCCGAAAAAAGTGCAACCTTGGCTGCCTCAATATTATCATTTTCACTGACCTGAGTACCGTTTATATAATCCAGCGAAACACCGAAAAGCTTGGCTATGCAGGACAGTGTGGAAACAACGGGAGTCTGAAAGCCCGTTTCCCATTTACTTACCATAACTCTGTCTGTGTTGAGTCCGTATTCCGTATTGAGTTTTTCCGAAAGCTGAGTCTGGGTCAGACCCGCTTTTTTTCTTAATTCTCTTATTCTTTCTCCTGTCATTCCAATCACCGTATACCTAAAAAAGATTTGCATTGCTGCACCACTACAATAACATAAATGTTTCGCAAAAGCAACATTTTTTTGAGAATTTTCAAAAAAAGTGTTGACAACGACAAATTTTGTCGTTAATATGGAAAGTGTCGATAGCGACACCAGACAGCAACAACAACCGATGGACAAGGCACAAAACAGCTTTGCCGGCCCGTAATATCAGCGGTGATATATTTTATCGCCTTTATTATTTGCTTATGTATGTGTCGATATCGTAACATTTGTTGAAAGGAGGCAATTCAATGCCAAAAAAATGTTGTGAGGGGCTGCGAATCCCCTTGTCAGAGCTGAGCCAGCAGCTTGAATACGCAAGAACCATAAGCTCGGATATCTCCGGTATCTATGCAAGCCGTACACCCCGCATTACCGAAATTCTCAATGAATATCAGTCGGTAAAAACCAAACTTTCCATGTTGCTTGATTTTCTTTTTCAGGCAAAACTCTGGTGCGACACAATGCTGCCGCCCGAAGCAACAGATGATTTTAAGGAGGAAGAATGAGAACAGTCAGAATTGATTTTAATGCAGAAAACATACTGCCCGACGGCGATTTAATCGGCAGAATGGGTGAACACAACGCTACCGACCTTGTCATAACGCCTACTGAAGAAATGACGGCTTGTGAAGAAATCATAAGCTATATTGCGGCTTTTGTTACCGAAGGCAGAATTATCCGCACGGATTTTCAGCCCAAGGCGGAGCAGATAACCGTACCCCTTTGTGCACAGTTTACTCAGGGTCACACTCTCAGCGTACAGCTTGAAGGCTATGACGGCAAAGGCTCTCTGGTAGTCAAAAGCCCCGTAGCTCTGCTCAGACTTCTGCCTTCGGCAGGTGGCGATGAAACGGATTACGACAGTGAAAACGGCGGTCTTGTTTCGCAGATAAATCTTAACATACTTGCAAGGCACAAGCACGGAAATTCCGATGTGCTGAACAAACTGGGTGAGGCAGGCGGAAACCTCACCTTTGATGAAAAAATCATAAAAACCGAAGATATTATTACCGCAGAATTTTTTAACGCCGATAACAATGTGGCTTTCTTAACGGAAATGGGAAATTCATTTATAAGCGGTCAGGTTCTGTTCATATCAAAGCAGATATACGGCTGCTTTATGAATCCCGTTCCTGAAATTACCTGCGGCTTAAAAATTGACAAAATCGAAATCAAGCCGGACGAAAACAGCGATTACATAAGCCTGGATTCTCTGTCTGCCGAAAACTGCTTTTTTCCGGTGTTGAAAATAACCGATGAGTTTTATTCTTCACCTTACGGTGTTTGCTTCTTCACGGGCTTTTGTATGTTCGGATACAGCAACACAACCTGGGAAAGCATTGTTGACGATATGAAGTGGTATTCCATTCGCATTCATTACCGTAAAAATACTCAGGCATTACCAACGGCGGAGGTTGAATGATGCCCGAAATTACTTTGACGGAAATTGAGCACCGCCTTGTCAAAGCGGAAGAAAACATCAATGAGCTTTACGCAAAATACAACGGTGTCGATAAAAATCTTGTTGCAGTTACAACCACTCTGAACAATCTGCTTGCCCTGGTGGGAGAGCTTAAAGCGGCGGTTGAAGGGCTGAAAACAAGACCCGCTGCAATGTGGGACAAGGTGATTTTTGCTTTGCTGGGTGCGGCTGTAAGCGCCGCAGTAACATATTTTACAGGAGGATGAGATGAATAAAACAATTATTAAAGATATAGTTATCAGAGCGCTGAAAACCTTTGTGCAGGCGTTTCTTTCGGCAGTTTCCGTTGATGCACTTCTGGGTGTAACGGATTTCGATGCCTTCAAGCGTATAGGCATTTCAATGCTTGTTGCGGGCACTGCCGCAGGCATAAGTGCGGTGTGGAATACAATGCTTGAAGTGACAAATATCACGTCAGGGGGTGCCGTCGCTTGAAAACAAATACAGAGCTTGTTGAATATGCAAGAGCACAGCTGGGCAAGCCTTATTGGTACGGCACCTTCGGAAACAAGGCAACAAAGGATTTGCTTGAAAGAAAAAAGCAGCAGTATCCTCAGCATTATCAGCGCGAAAGAATGGAAAGATACAATGAACAGCTTGGTTTCAGGGTCCACGACTGCGTGGGGCTTATCAAAGGCTGTCTGTGGAGTGACAGCGTGAATTCCGTGCCCGTATACAACGCTTCGCAGGATGTTTCCGCAAACTCAATGCTGAAAAAATGCAAGCAAAGAGGCAGAATGTATACAATGCCCGAAATCCCCGGAATTCTTGTTTTTTTGCCCGGTCATGTGGGTATTTACTGCGGCGACGGCAAGGTTATCGAAGCAAGGGGATTTCACTACGGCGTTGTGGAAACAAAGCTTGAAGAGCGTCCCTGGGAAAACTGGGGCAAGTGTCCCTGGATAAAATATCCCGAAAGTGTCCGCTGTTTTGCAAAATGCGGAAAAGAAGAAACTTCCATTGTGGATGCCCTCAAAGCCCTGGGAGAAAACAGCAGCTTTGCATACCGCAAAAAAATTGCCGCCGCCAACGGTATTGAAGAATACATCGGCACCGCAAAGCAGAATATTGCTATGCTTACACTCCTCAAAAAGGGTACGCTTTTCAGACCTGAAGCCGGCGCCTGAAAATATACTTTTTGAAATGATGTATGCTTACGCATATGATGTGTTGCGTTGCAACATTAAGGATAGGCTCCGCCTATGACCGATTATATAAATGGGTAAGGGCGAAGCCCTTCCTTAACTATTCACTGTTTCAAAAAGTATACTTGTTGATTTTTACAGCGATATATTGTAAAATTACTTTATACAATGACTGGAGGGTGAACAATGGCAAAATCGTCAAATCAGAAATTGAAACTTCTCTATCTTATGAAAATAATGCTTGAAAAAACCGATGAGGAACACGGTCTGACAACGGCACAGATTATTGAAAGCCTCAATGCCTACGATGTGGGTGCGGAGCGTAAAAGCATTTATGATGATATTGAAGCCCTGCGCTGTTACGGACTTGACATCATTCAGACCCGCAACGGCAGGAATACGGATTACAGAGTTGTAAGCCGTGATTTTGAAATGCCGGAGCTTAAGCTTCTGGTTGATGCCGTTCAGTCCTCAAAGTTCATAACAAGAAAAAAGAGTGCCGAGCTTATCAAGAAAATCGAAGGTTTTGCAAGCGTTCACGAGGCGCACGAGCTTCACCGTCAGGTGTTCGTTGCCAACAGAATCAAAACAATGAACGAAAGCATTTACCTGACCGTTGACAAAATTCATACCGCCATTACGCTTAACCGCCAAATCCATTTTCAGTATTTTGAGTGGAGCCCCAAAAAGGAAAAAATTCTTCGCCACGACGGTGCGGTTTACTGTGTAAGTCCCTGGGCACTGACCTGGGATGATGAAAATTATTATCTTATCGCCTATGATTCGGCGGCAGGCAAAATCAAACATTACCGTGTTGACAAGATGCTGAAAATCGACCTTGCCGAAACCGAAAGAGAAGGCAGAGAATATTTTGACGATTTCGATATGGCAATCTATTCAAAGAAAACCTTCGGTATGTTCGGCGGCAGAGAAGAAACCGTCAGGCTCAGATGCAAGAATAAGCTTGCCAATATTATCGTTGACCGTTTCGGTGCGGAAACCATTATGTCCGTTGCCGACAGCGAGCATTTTGATATTACCGTCAAGGTTGCCGTAAGCCCCGTTTTCCTTACCTGGCTTATGAATTTCGGTGCCGATATCAAAATACTTTCTCCTCAAAGCGTTATTGAGGATTTTAAAGCCCTTGCCCGTGAATGTCTTGAACAGTATTAAGTATAACAAAACCCCTGTCCGAAATAACGGACAGGGGTTCAAATTTTTATAACGATTATTCGATTTCAGCACTGATTGCCTTTTCGTAAAGCTCTTCGATTTCCTTTGAGGGCTTTTTGTCGATAAGTGAAACAACAACCGCACATACAAAACCTGCAATGAAACCGGGAAGAAGTTCATAAATACCTGTATCTGCAAGAAGATTCATCCAGAGAACGTCAACAACTGCGCCGCCTACAACGCCTGCAATTGCACCCTTGTATGTAAATCTCTTCCAGAAAAGTGAAAGTATGATTACGGGACCGAAGGCTGAGCCGAAGCCGCCCCAAGCGTTGTCAACAAGTGTCATAATGGTTGCCGCACCTTCGCTCTTGCTGCTTGCAATAAAGTAAGCAATAACAGCAATGATGAGAACAACAATTCTGCCGACCCAGAGAGTTTCCTTATCGGAAGCATTCTTTCTGAAAATAGGCTTGTAGATATCGCTGGTGAATGATGATGATGCAACAAGAAGCTGTGAGTCCGCAGTGCTCATTGCGGCAGCAACGATTGCAGAAAGAAGGAGACCTGCAACAAAAGCCCAGGGACCGCTGAAAATATCCTGAACAAGTGTAACGAATACAAGTTCCTGCTGACCGCCGTCAACAAGTGCCTGTGTGGGAGCATAACCTCTGCCGAGGAGTGCCATTGCAATTGCTGCGCCCAGTGAAAGAACAACCCAAATGATACCGATTGTTGCTGATTTTTTAAGAACTTTTGAGTTCTTTGTTGACATAAATCTTACGATAATGTGGGGCATACCGAAATAACCGAGGCCCCATGCAAGACCCGAAGCGATATCTTTCCAGCTTGCTGAGAAGGGGTTGAGGGGATTAACGCCGCCATCTGCTGCCTGGAAAACGCTGTAATCAAGGTCTTTTACAAAAACAAGAACAAGGGGAACTGCAAGAAGTGCCGCAAGCATCATAAGACCCTGGAAAAAGTCTGTCCAGCAAACAGCCTTGAATCCGCCAAGGAAGGTGTAAACAATAATGATTGCCGCAAAAATAAGCAGTGCAAGGTTGGGGTTGCTTTCAAGCTGGGGAACAACCTGAATAAATACCTTCTGACCTGCAACAAAGCTTGATGCAACATAAATCGTGAAGAAAACAAGGAATACCACTGCACAGATTATCTGCAAAGCAGGGTTCTTTGTGAGAAAACGGTTTGAAAGATACTGAGGAACGGTAATTGAGTCATTGGCTGCCTGTGAAAACTTACGGAGTCTGCGTGCAATAAAAATCCAGTTGGCTGCAGTGCCGAGAGCAAGACCGATACCGATCCATACCTGACCCATACCGAAAGCAAGGATGCTGCCGGGGAAGCCCATAAGAAGCCAGCCGCTCATATCGGAAGCCTGAGCGCTCAGAGCCGTTACCCAGGGACCCATTGAACGTCCGCCGAGGAAGTAGTCTTTTTCGCCTGTGCCCTTTGATTTGAAGAAGAACACAAGACCGATTGCGAGAACAGCCGCAAAATAAACGATAAATGCCGCAATCTGAGGTGTCATAATTATCATTTTCCTTTCAAGAAATATTTTAAAGTATTGGCAGTATAACACAAACAAAACAAGAATGAAATACAGAACGGAGTACAGAATAAAATCTGCACTCCGTTTAGATTTTTTGTGTTTTTTGTTGATATCATTAGGTTTTCAGCCTGCACAAAAACAAGAATTCAGAAAAAACCGTTTTTGAGCAAAATTAAATTTTTTTCACAAATCCGCCAAAAAGCAAGGGCAAAAGGGTTTCGGAATACCTTGCAAGGGAGTATTCGCCGTTGCAAAGGCACCAGTCGCTTATGATTGCTCTTTCGCAAAGTGCATAGGCTTTCACGATTTCGTTAACGGAAACATCGTCCCTAAGCTCGCCCTTTTCCTGACCTTCAACAACAATTTTGCGAAGAAGCTTATAATATATTCTGTTATGGTCAAGCAGATTGCGGTCACCTTTCATAGTTAGCTGCGAAGAATAGAGCCTTGCAAGCAGGTCAATGGGAATACTGTTTTCAACCGTGATGAAAAGCTTTTTATTAAGAAACATCAGTTTGTCAAAGCAGGACATTTCATCCGTCAGCTTTTCTTCAAGCTCCTCATATTTGCTGTCAAAAAGGCTTGAAAGTGAGCTTAACAGCTCTTCTTTGCCGTCAAAATAATGGTAAAACGAACCTCTTGATGTGCCCGATTCAAAAACAATATCCTCAACGGTGGTGTTTTCAAAGCCGTTTTTGTAAAAAAGCTCCCAGGCGGCATTGACTATTTTCATTTTTGTGTTGCGTGAATCTTTTCTGGGCATCAGATTTCCCCCTTAAAAACCGATGTTGAGCACTCCGAGATGTTCAAGCAGGATTTTTGTACCCATAAGAATGAGTATCACACCGCCTGCAATCTCAGCTTTTTTCTTGAATTTAAGTCCGAATATATTACCGATTTTGATGCCAATACCCGAAAGAATAAAGGTGATGATACCGATGAAGCCGACGGCGGCAACAATATTCACATCGGGCAGGAATGCGTAGCCTACACCTACGATAAGCGCGTCAATGCTTGTTGCAACCGCAAGGGTAAACATTTCTTTCATACCCATTGATGCGCTTGAACAATCCTCGCAATCCTCTTTTGACAAAGCTTCCTTAATCATATTTGCGCCAATGATTCCCAGCAGAATAAAAGCAATCCAATGGTCGTATTTTTCAACATAAACTTTGAGAGTTGAGCCGAAAAGATAGCCCAGTGCAGGCATAAGCGCCTGAAATCCGCCGAACCACAAACCGGCAAGTGCCATCTGCTTTATCCCGGCTTTCTTGACGGCAAGACCCTTGCAGACCGCAACGGCAAACGCATCCATGGAAAGACCTACGGCGGTAATAAAAAGTGTCAATAAGGACATCTTATCACTCCTTGTACATAAAAAAAGCGGATACTGCACGTACCCGGGATTTTGATTATTTTACCACGGCATAACGGGGTTTGTCAACACTAATCGGGAACGGATTTTTCTTTTGGTGTAACATACAAAAAAAGGTACAAATTTTTATCATTTTTTACGCTTCAACCCCTTGCATTATATATGTATCATATTGTATAATTATGAAAGCTATGAAAAGGAGGAATCCATAATGAAAAAGGTTGGAATAATCATGGGCAGTGACAGCGATCTGCCTGTTGTTGAAAAAGCAATCAATACTCTTGACGAATACGGTGTACCCTGTGAGGTTCACGTTTTTTCCGCACACAGAACACCCGAGCAGTCAAAGAGCTTCGCACAGAATGCAAAGGCAAACGGCTTCGGTGCAATCATTGCAGCCGCAGGCAAGGCAGCTCATCTTGCAGGCGCAATTGCAGCTAACACCACTCTCCCCGTTATCGGTATACCCGTAAAATCATCAACTCTCGACGGCATGGACGCCCTTCTTTCAACCGTACAGATGCCTGCAGGCATTCCTGTTGCTACGGTTGCCATTGACGGTGCAGTTAATGCCGCTTTGTTATGCATACAGATTCTTGCGGTTTCAGACGACAGCCTTGCTGAAAAGCTTTCAGCCGCAAGAGCAGCAGCAACCGAAAAGGTGCTTGCAGCAAACAAAAAAATCGAAGAAAAATACAACAAATAAAAACAGAGCGAAGCGACCCTTCACTTTACACTTAAAACACGGAGGTTTCCTATGGGAGGATTTTTCGGCGCAACGTCGTCAAGGGATGTTGTTCTGGACGTTTTTTTCGGCGTTGACTATCATTCGCATCTGGGTACACGCAGAGGCGGTATGGCAGCAGTCGATAAGGAAAAGGGATTTCAGAGAGATATTCATAATATCGAAAATTCACCTTTCCGCACAAAGTTTGCAGGTATCGGTGACGAAATGCACGGTAATGCCTGCATCGGCTGTATAAGTGACAGCGACCCTCAGCCCATTCTTATCCGCTCAAATCTGGGAGTTTATGCAATAACCATTATCGGCTGTATCAACAACGCCGATGAGCTTATTGAAGAATTCCTTTCTGTCGGCGGAGGACATTTCACAACCATGACCTCGGGCAAAATCAATTCAACGGAGCTTGTTGCCGCACTTATCAACCAGAAGGATAATTTTATTGACGGCATACGCTTCGCTCAGGAGAAGATCGACGGCTCACTTTCACTGCTTATTCTGCTTGAAGACGGAAGCATTATCGCCGCAAGGGATAAGGTAGGCAGACTGCCCATTCTTATCGGTAAGGACGATTGCGGATACTGTGTTTCTTTTGAGTCCTTCTCATTTGAAAAACTGGATTACGAATTCGTCAAGGAGCTTGGTCCTGCGGAAATCGTAAGAATATATCACGACAGAGTACACACTCTTGCCGAACCTCAGAAGAAAATGAAAATCTGCGCCTTCCTCTGGAGCTATTACGGTTATCCTACCGCCTGCTATGAAGGAATCAGCGTTGAGATTATGAGAAACCGCAACGGTGCGGTTATGGCAAGATACGATAAAGAAAACGGACTTTGTGAAGGAATAGATTCCGTCAGCGGTGTTCCCGATTCGGGCACACCCCACGCAATCGGCTATGCAAACGCCAGCGGAATACCCTTTGCAAGACCTTTCATCAAATATACTCCCACCTGGCCCAGAAGCTTTATGCCCACAAGCCAGAGCGAGCGAAACAGGGTTGCCAAAATGAAGATGGTGCCCGTACACGACCTTATTCAGGGCAAGAGCCTGCTGTTTGTTGACGACAGCATCGTAAGAGGTACACAGCTCAGGGAAACAGTTGATTTCCTTTACAGCCACGGCGCAAAGGAAGTGCATATGCGCTCAGCCTGCCCGCCCATTATGTACGGCTGTAAGTATCTGAACTTCTCACGCAACACATCCGACGATGACCTTATTGCACGCCGTGTCATCCACGACCTTGAAGGCAAGGACGGAGACAAATACATAGACGAATATTGCGACGCTTCAACCGAAAGAGGTAAAAAACTTCGCGAAATCATTTGCAAGGAACTTAAACTCACAACCCTTGCTTATCAGAGCATTGAAGGTCTTATTGAAGCAATCGGTCTGCCCGCAGACTGCGTGTGCACCTATTGCTGGAACGGTAAAGGATAATAACGGGATTAACCCATACACGATTTTATAAAATATGTGAATTTCACAGGAGGAATAAATCATGGAAAAAAGCTTCAGCGAAAGTTATGCAGCAGCCGGCGTTGATATTACCGCAGGCTACAAAGCAGTTGAACTTATGAAAACCCACATCAAAAGAACACTCACAGCAGGAGCTATGAGTGATATCGGCGGCTTCGGCGGTCTTTTTGAGCTTGACCTTACAGGCATCTCAAAGCCCGTTCTCGTAAGCGGTACCGACGGCGTAGGTACAAAGTTAAAGCTTGCATTCATTATGGACAAGCACGACACCGTAGGTATTGACTGCGTTGCAATGTGTGCAAACGACATTATCTGCTGCGGCGCAAAGCCCCTGCTTTTCCTTGACTATATTGCCTGCGGCAAGAACGTTCCCGAAAGAATTGCAGAAATCGTTTCAGGTATTGCAGAAGGCTGCGTACAGTCAAATGCTGCTCTTATCGGCGGTGAAACAGCTGAAATGCCCGGTTTCTATCCCGTTGACGAATACGACCTTGCAGGCTTCTGCGTAGGCGTTGTTGATAAGGATAAGGTTCTTGACAACACAAAGATGACAGAGGGCGATGTTGTTATTGCACTTCCTTCAAGCGGCGTTCACTCAAACGGCTTCTCACTTGTACGCAAGGTGTTTGATGTTGACAATGCAGATATCAAGACTCCCGTTGCAGAGCTTGGCGGCAAATCCGTTGGCGAAACCCTTCTTACTCCCACAAAGATTTATGTTAAGCCTATGCTTGCTCTCTTTGAGGAAGTAACCGTAAAGGCTGTTTCACACATTACAGGCGGCGGCTTCTATGAGAATATTCCCAGAAGCATTCCCGACGGCTTCGGCGCAAAGATTGATAAATCAGCTCTCAGAATTCTTCCTATCTTTGACCTTATTGCAAAGACAGGCAACATTCCCGAAAGAGATATGTTCAACACCTTCAATATGGGTGTAGGCATGAGCATTGTTGTTGCTAAGGAAGATGCTGAAAAGGCACTCGAAGTTCTCAAGGCAAACGGCGAAGATGCTTACATCATCGGTGAAATCATCAAGTCAGAAGACAAGGTTGTTATTGAATAATAACTTTGAGGGCAAAGGGCAAAGAGCAAAGTTAAGGGTCGCTTCGCTCCTACTATAAAATCGGGTGTGGGCAGAGCCCACCATTCACTTTGCACTTATCACTTTGAACCTTGCACTGACAATGTTAATATTATTTAAGGAGAAGATTATGCAAAGAAAAGCCCGTATTGCCGTTCTCGTTTCGGGCGGCGGAACAAATCTGCAGGCGCTGATTGATGCTCAGGCATCGGGAATTATCAGCAGCGGCGAAATCACCCTTGTTATTTCCAACAAGGCAGGAGCATATGCCCTTGAAAGAGCCGCAAAAGCAGGCATCAGGACAGAAACTGTTCTCAAAAAGGAAACTCCCGATTTTGAGGGCAGGCTTATTGAACTGCTTGACGGCGACGGCATTGACCTTATTGTGCTTGCAGGCTTTATGAGCATTCTCTCCGAAAGATTCACAAATCATTATAAAGACAGAATAATCAACGTTCACCCGTCCCTTATCCCCTCATTCTGCGGCGAAGGCTTCTACGGTCTGCGTGTTCACGAGGCGGCGCTGGGCTACGGTGTCAAGGTGACGGGCGCAACGGTTCATTTTGTTAACGAAATTCCCGACGGCGGACGCATTATTATGCAGAAGGCCGTTGACATAGAGCCTGACGATACCCCCGAAACTCTGCAGAAAAGAGTTATGGAGCAGGCCGAATGGATAATTCTTCCCCAATCTGCGGAAAAAATATGTAAGGAAATAATCGGAGGATAATATGAAGGTTCTTGTTGTTGGCGGCGGCGGAAGAGAGCACGCCATCATAAAAAAGCTTAAAGAAAGCAAAGAAATCGAAAAGATTTATGCACTGCCCGGCAACGGCGGCATTGCGGCTGACGCCGAATGTGTTGCAATCGGCGCAAAGGATATTCCCGCAATCGTTGATTTTGCAAAGAACAACGACATCGGCTTTGCGGTTGTTGCTCCCGATGACCCCCTTGTTCTCGGTGCGGTTGATGAACTTTCAAAGCTTGGTATTCCCTGCTTCGGCCCCGAAGCAAAAGCTGCCATAATCGAAGGCAGTAAGGTTTTCTCCAAAAACCTTATGAAGAAGTATAATATCCCCACAGCGGCTTACGAAGTGTTTGACGATACGGAAAAAGCTCTGGCTTACATCGAAACAGCTCCCATTCCTACGGTTATCAAAGCCGACGGTCTTGCACTGGGCAAGGGCGTTATCATCGCAATGACCCGTGACGAGGCAAAGGATGCGGTTGTTTCCATTATGCAGGACAAGCAGTTCGGCGAAAGCGGCAATCAGATTGTTGTTGAAGAATTCCTTGAAGGCCCCGAGGTTTCCGTACTTTCATTCACAGACGGTAAGGTTGTTGTTCCCATGATTTCATCAATGGACCACAAGCGTGCAAAGGATAACGATGAGGGTCTCAACACCGGCGGTATGGGTACCGTTGCTCCCAACCCTTACTACACACCCGATGTGGCTGAAAGGTGTATGAATGAAATCTTTCTTCCCACAATCAATGCTATGAATGCCGAAGGCAGAACCTTCAAGGGCTGTCTGTACTTCGGACTTATGATAACCAAAAACGGTCCCAAGGTTATCGAATATAACTGCCGTTTCGGTGACCCCGAAACTCAGGTTGTTCTTCCTCTCCTTGAAAGCGATCTTTTTGAAATAATGAAGAGCGTAGCCGCAGGCACACTTACTGCAGAGCAGGTTAAATTCAGCGATAAGCACGCTTGCTGTGTTGTTATGGCATCCGACGGTTATCCTCTCAAATATGCTTCGGGCTTTGAAATCACAATGCCCGCAGACAAGAACATTTACATTGCAGGCGCAAAGCTTGACGGCGGCAAGCTTCTCACCGCAGGCGGCAGAGTGCTTGGTGTAACTGAAACCGCAGATACCCTTGAAGCGGCGGTTGCAAAAGCATACGAAACCGTTAAAACAGTCAGCTTTGAAAACGCTTATTACAGACACGATATCGGCAAAAAAGCCTTGGAGGTTTGATTTATATGGTATACAGAGCATACGTTGAAAAGAAAACAGGTCTTGATAACGAAGCACGCTCGCTTAAAAATGAGCTTGTTTCCCTTCTCGGCATTGCAGGGCTTGAAAAAATAAGAGTCCTCAACCGCTACGACATTGAAAATATTGAAAAGGAGCTTTTTGAATATTCAAAGGGCACCGTTCTTTCAGAGCCTCAGCTTGATGACATCACCGAGACTCCCAATCTTGAATGCGACAGACTTTTTGCAGTTGAATTTCTTCCCGGTCAGTTTGACCAGAGAGCCAATTCCTGTGCAGAGTGCATTCAGATTATCTCAAAGGGTGAAAGACCCCTCGTAAGATCTGCAAAGGTTTATTGCCTTTACGGAAATATCAGCGATGACGAATTCGAACAGATTAAGAAGTATGTAATCAACCCCGTTGAAGCAAGAGAGGCTTCTCTTGAAGCATACGAAACCCTTGTTACCGAATATGTAATTCCCGAAACCGTTGCAACCCTTGACGGCTTCATCGGTCTTGACGAAGCAGGTCTTGCAAAGTTCGTTGCAGATTACGGTCTTGCAATGGACCTTGACGATATCAAGTTCTGCCAGAAATATTTCCTCAGCGAGCAGAGAGACCCCACAATCACCGAAATCAGAATGATTGATACATACTGGTCAGACCACTGCCGCCACACAACCTTCAACACAAACATTGATTCCGTTAAATTCGAGGACGAGCTTCTTCAGAAGGCATATGATGAATATATTGCCGCAAGAAAGGCTTGCAACAGAACAAAGCCCGTTAACCTTATGGATATCGGCACCATTGCTTGCAGATATCTTAAATCACAGGGTCTTCTTCCCAAGCTTGACGAAAGCGAAGAAATCAATGCTTGCACAGTTAAGATTGACGTTGAAATCGGCGGTGAAAATCAGAATTGGCTTCTTCTCTTCAAGAATGAAACCCACAACCATCCCACTGAAATCGAACCCTTCGGCGGTGCCGCTACCTGTATCGGCGGTGCAATCCGTGACCCCCTTTCAGGCAGAAGCTATGTTTACGCAGCTATGCGTGTGACCGGTGCAGGTGACCCCACCGTGCCCGTAAGCGAAACCATTGAAGGCAAGCTTCCCCAGAGAAAAATCGTTACAACCGCTGCTGCGGGTTACAGCTCATACGGTAACCAGATAGGTCTTGCAACAGGTATTGTTGACGAGCTTTATCATCCCGGTTACGTTGCAAAGAGAATGGAAATCGGTGCCGTTATCGCTGCTGCACCCGAAGAGAATGTACGCCGTGAACGCCCCGAGGACGGAGATGTTGTTATTCTCCTTGGCGGCAGAACAGGCCGTGACGGCTGCGGCGGTGCAACAGGTTCATCAAAATCACATAACCTTAAATCACTCGAAAACTGCGGCGCAGAAGTTCAGAAGGGTAACGCACCCGAAGAAAGAAAGCTTCAGCGTCTGTTCAGAAATAAAGAGGCATCACGCCTCATCAAGCGCTGTAACGACTTCGGTGCAGGCGGTGTTTCCGTTGCTATCGGCGAGCTTGCAGACGGTCTTGAAATCAACCTTAACGCTGTACCCAAGAAGTACCAAGGTCTTGACGGAACAGAGCTTGCAATTTCAGAATCACAGGAAAGAATGGCTGTTGTTGTTGAAGCCAAGGATGCTGCGAGATTCATTGAGCTTGCAACAGGCGAAAACCTTGAAGCAACAATCGTTGCCGAAGTTAAAGAAAAGCCCTATCTTGTTATGAACTGGAACGGCAAGGCAATCTGTAACATCAGCCGTGAATTCCTTAACTCAAACGGTGCCGAAAAGCACATTGACATCGCTCCCGCAAAGCTTGAGGATTACAGCAAGGAAATCAGCGGTTCATTCACAGATATGTATACCTCACTTGCAGGTGACCTTAACATCTGCTCAAAGAGAGGTCTTTCAGAGCGTTTTGACTCAACAATCGGTGCAAACACCGTTCTTATGCCCTTCGGCGGCAAGAATCAGCTTACTCCCATTCAGGCAATGGTACACAAGATTGCCGTTGAAAAGCAGGATACCGAAACCTGCTCACTGATGTCATGGGGCTACAACCCCTTCATCACCGAAAAGAGCCCCTACCACGGCGCATACCTTGCAGTTGTTGAATCCGTTTCAAAGCTTATTGCAGCAGGTGCAGACTTCAAGGAAGTTTATCTCACCTTCCAGGAATACTTTGAGAAGCCTATGAAGGACGGCAAGCGCTGGGGCAAGCCCCTTGCAGCACTTCTCGGCGCATTCAAGGCACAGATGGACCTCAAAATTGCGGCTATCGGCGGCAAGGACTCAATGAGCGGTTCATTTGAGGATATCGACGTACCTCCCACGCTGGTTTCATTTGCAGTTACAACCGAAAACATCAAGAACATCGTATCACCCGAATTCAAGGCAGCAGGTCATAAGGTCGTTATTCTTAAACCCGAATACACTGCCGATAATCTTCCCGATACAGCATCACTTCTCAAGGTTTACGACGAAGTTTATTCTCTCGTAACCGCAGGCAAGGCAGCCGCAATCTATACTCCCACAATGGGCGGCGTTGCAGAGGCTGTGCTTAAGATGGCAATGGGTAACGGCATCGGCTTTGACTTTGCAGATGTTTCACTCAACGATATCTTCGGTTATTCATACGGCTCATTTGTAATCGAGCTTAATGACGATACCGATTGCGGCACACTCCTCGGTTACACAACCGATAAGACTGCTGTCACCCTCGGCGCAGAGAGCATTGATTTTGCAAAGCTTCTTCCCGTTTATGAAGATAAGCTTGAGGATATTTACTCCTGCAACATTGCAATGCCCGAAAAGAAGATTGAAACCTTCGATTACAAAGCAACAACCTTTGCAAAGCCCGCAATCAGAACAGCAAAGCCCAAGGTTCTCATTCCCGTATTCCCCGGCACAAACTGCGAATACGATTCCGCAAAGCACGCTGAAAGAGCAGGCGCAGAAACAGAGATTTTCGTTATCAACAACCTTTCCGCAGCAAGCATTGCAAAGTCCGTTGAGGATTTCGCAAAGAAGGTTGCAGAAAGCCAGATTATCTTCGTTCCCGGCGGATTCTCAGGCGGTGACGAACCCGACGGTTCACGTAAATTCATTACCGCATACTTCCGCAATGCTGAAATCAAGCAGGCAGTAACAGAGCTTCTCGAGAAGCGTGACGGCCTTATGCTCGGTATCTGTAACGGCTTCCAGGCACTTATCAAGCTTGGTCTTGTTCCCTACGGCAAGATTATTGACACTGACGAAACCTGCCCCACTCTCACATACAACACCATCGGCAGACACCAGTCAAAGCTTGTTCGCACAAAGCTTGTTTCCAACAATTCACCCTGGCTTTCAAAGGCAAAGCAGGGCGAGATTTACACCGTGCCCATTTCACACGGTGAAGGCCGCTTCATTGCAGACGAAGCACTCATCAGAAAGCTTGCGGCAAACGGTCAGATTATCACTCAGTATGTTGACTTTGACGGCAACGCAACCAATGACATTGCCTTCAATCCCAACAACTCCGACTTTGCAATTGAGGGTATCGTATCACCCGACGGCAGAGTTCTCGGCAAGATGGGTCATTCAGAAAGAACCGCATCAGGTCTTTACAAGAACGTTCCCGGTGAATTTGACCTTAAACTCTTTGAATCCGCAGTTGAATACTACAAATAAAAACCTGAAAGGAGCGTCCTGAGGGGCGCTCCTTTTTAAATAACAATATACCTTATTATATAGGGAGGAAATGCAATGACCAAGGAACAGGCAAGAGCAAAGGCAAAAGCCCTTGTTGCTCAGATGACGGCAGAAGAAAAAATGTCTCAGCTTCTTTACAATTCACCTGCAATTGAAAGACTGGGAATTCAGGAATATAACTGGTGGAACGAGGGTGCACACGGCGTTGCACGTGCAGGCACAGCAACCGTATTCCCCCACACTATTGCTATGGCGGCAACCTTTGACCCCGAAATGGTTAACAGAATTGCCGATGTTATTTCAACAGAAGGCAGAGCAAAATACAACAAGCACGTTAAATTCGGCGATTACGATATTTTCAAGGGGCTCACCTTCTGGGCACCCAATATCAACATTTTCCGTGACCCCCGTTGGGGCAGAGGTCAGGAAACCTTCGGCGAATGTCCCTACCTGACCGCTACTCTCGGCACATCCTTCATCAAGGGTATTCAGGGTGACGGCGAATTCCTTAAGGCATCCGCCTGCTCAAAGCATTTTGCGGTGCATTCGGGTCCCGAAGCAGACCGTCACGGCTTTGATGCAATTGCAAATCCCCACGACCTTTTTGAAACCTATCTTCCCGCATTTGAAAAAACGGTCAAAGCAGGCGTAACGGGCGTTATGGGTGCATATAACCGCACCAACGGCGAGCCCTGCTGCGCTCATTCATATCTTCTCGGCGAAATTCTCCGCAAGCAGTGGGAGTTTGACGGCTATGTTGTTTCCGACTGCGGTGCAATCAAGGATATTTATTCAGACCACCACTTTGTTGAAACAAAGGCAGAGGCTGCAGCCATTGCCCTTAAAAATACCTGCGACCTTAACTGCGGCGAAACATATTCCGCACTTATCGATGCCTATGAGCAGGACCTTATCACTGAGGAAGATATCACAATTGCGGCTGAAAGAATCTACACAATCCGTGCTCTCCTCGGCGAGTTTGAGGATGTAAGACCCTATTCCGATATCGGCTTTGATAAGCTGGACTGCAAGGAGCATAAGGAGCTTAACCTCAAAGCGGCTGAGCAGTGCCTTGTTATGCTTAAAAATGACGGCTTCCTGCCTCTCAATAAAGAAAAGGCAGGCAAAATTGCAGTTGTAGGTCCCAACGCCCTTTCCGTAACTGCACTTGAAGGCAACTACAACGGCTATGCTTCCGAAAATATGACTGTTGCCGACGGTATCCGCAGAGTATTCACCGATTCACTCATTATGGTTGAAAAGGGCTCCAACTACTGCGATGAATTTACAAATCACTGGTCGGGTTTCCAGAATATGATAAGCGACGGTGTTGCCGCTGCATCTGAGGCTGATATCACCGTGCTTGCACTTGGTCTTGACTGCTCAATCGAGGGTGAGGACACAGGCTTTGACAACGATTACACAGCCTGCGGTGACAAAAAGTCACTTTATCTGCCCAAAACTCAGCAGAAGCTTGCCGAAAAGGTCTGCGATGTTTGCGATAACGTTATTGTTGTGCTTATGTGCGGCAGCTCAATTGACCTTGGTGATAAGGTAAGAAACCACGCAAAGGCAATTATCCACGCCTGGTATCCCGGCGCAATGGGCGGTCTTGCGGTTGCAAACGTGCTTGCAGGTAAGGTTTCACCCTGCGGCAGACTTCCCGTTACAATTTACAGAGGCGACCACGACCTGCCTTCATTCCTTGACTATTCAATGCTTGGCAAGACCTACAGATACATTGAGGGCGATGCACTTTATCCCTTCGGCTACGGTCTTTCATACACAAGCTTTGCCTATGAAAACGCATCCTTTGACGGCAAGACCCTTACCGTTGATATCACAAACACAGGCAAGATGAAGGGTATCGAAAAAGCTCAGGTTTACGCTTCATTCACCGACAGCCGCACCGTTACTCCTCACTTCCAGCTTTGCGGTATCAAGGCAGTTGAGCTTGATGCAGGCGAAAAGGCAACCATCAGCCTTGATATTGATAACTACTGGCTTAAAGCCGTTACAGATGACGGAAGCAGAGTTGACCCTGACGGCAAAATGGTGCTTTATGTGGGCGGACATCAGCCCGACAGCGTAAGCAACGCACTTCTCGGCAACGAATGCCTTAAAATTGATATTCAGTGAGGATATGATTATGGATACTTTTGCCAAAAGATTCAAAATCGATTGCTCTCCCGTTGCACCTGAAAAGAACATAGTTATCCGCAAAAATATCCGTTTTACGGTTATAACACCCTGCCTTCTGCGTGTTGAATCGCAGAAGGAGGGCAAATTCTGCGATGAGCCTACCCAGAGTGTATGGTTCAGAGATTTTTGCAAATGTGATTTTCAGGTCAGCGAATCAAAGGGTAACATAGAAATAAAAACCGAAAAGGCAACCTTTGTTTATTCTCTCAAATCAAACAAAATGCTGAATATCAAGCTTGCCGACGGCAGAAACGTCAAGAATTTCAAGGCAGGCAACCTTAAAGGAACAAGCCGTACTCTTGATATCACCGCCATCGACAGAGTCGGCAACGGTGTTTGCTCCAGAAACGGTGTTGCAATTCTTGATGACAGCAAAACCCTTGCAATGAAGCCTGACGGCACCATTCTTCCCCGTGAAAATGCGGAAAGCGATGTTTATTATTTCGCTTACGGTAACGATTATATCGGCGCAACAACGGATTTGTATAACCTTACGGGCAAAGTACCTCTCATTCCCCGTTATGCACTTTCAAACTGGTGGAGCAGATACAAGGATTATTCTCAGGAAGAATATCTGAGCCTTATGGACAGATTCAAGGCTGAGGAAATTCCCATCACCGTTGCAACCGTTGATATGGACTGGCACTGGGTAAAAATCAGGGAGAAATTCGGCAAGGACAGCCACAAGGTTTCAAAGCATCTCAACTTTATGGAGTATGTCTATGACGTATGGTCAACGGGCTGGACGGGTTACAGCTTCAACACCGAGCTTTTCCCCGACCCCGACGGTTTCCTGAAAAAGCTGAAAGAAGATAACTATAAAATCACCTTCAACATTCATCCCTCAATGGGTGTACGCTGGTTTGAGGACCAATATGAGGAAATGTGCGAAGCAATGGGTCAGGACCCCAAAACAAAAGAACCCGTTAAATTCGACATTACCGATAAAAAGTTTACCGAAAAATATTTTGATGTTCTTCACCGTCCCTTTGAGGGAAAGGGCGTTGACTTCTGGTGGATTGACTGGCAGCAGGGTAAAAACACAGCCGTCAAGGGGCTTGACCCTCTGTGGGCGCTCAACCACTACCATTTCCTTGATAACGCAAAGGATAACCACAGACCCCTCATTCTTTCACGATTCTGCGGTGCAGGCAGCCAGAGATATCCTCTGGGCTTCAGCGGCGATACAACACAGACCTGGAAAAGCCTTGACTATCAGCCCGGATTCACCGCAACCGCATCAAATATTGCCTATCCCTGGTGGAGCCACGATATCGGCGGCCACTGTATGGGCATTAAGAATGATGAGCTTTATCTGCGCTGGGTGCAGCTTGGCGTTTACAGCCCCGTAATGCGTCTGCACTCCACAAACAACGAATTTATGGGCAAGGAACCCTGGAATTACAGCGGCTCAGTCGGCAAAATTGCCACCGAAGCCCTCCGTTTCAGACACAGACTTCTGCCCTATATCTACACAATGAATTACCGCACCCATACCGAGTGCAGGGCAATCTGCGAGCCTATGTATTATGCATACCCCGAGGATGAGAATGCATATAACTGCAAAAACGAATTCTTCTTCGGCACGGAGCTTATCGTTGCACCCATAACCCGACCCACATCACCCAAAACCCGTATGGCATCGGTTAAGGTATGGCTTCCCGAGGGCAGATATACGGATATTTTCACGGGCAGGATTTACAGCGGCAACAAGTTTGTTGAAATGTACCGTGACCTTGAAACAATTCCCGTTCTTGCAAAAGAAGGCGCAATTCTTCCCCTTGGGGTAAATGACAGAACAAACGACAGCTCAAACCCCGAAAGTCTTGAACTGCTTGTTTACAGAGGCAACAACACCTTTACTCTCTATGAAGACGACGGTGAAACCCTTTCATATAAGGACGGAGAATATCTCAAAACTGCATTTACCGTTGCGGAAAAGGGCAACACCGTCAGCTTTAAGATTGAAAAGGCGGATGGTACCGCATCCGTTGTGCCTCAGGCAAGAACTTACACCGTAAGCTTCAAAGATATTGTCAGCGGCGATGTTACCGTCAACGGCGAAAAAGTTGAAGCCAAAGCCGTAAACGGCACACTTTCCGTAACAGTTACCGCAGGTGCGGAAGATACAACGGAAATCACCGTTGAAAACTGCGTATACCTTAAAAATACGGACAGAAGGCAGGCACTTATCCACACCGTTGCCAAGTTCCAGACTCTTAACGATACGAAGAATAAGTTCAACAAAATGCTTAAAACGGGCAAAATCCCCGCAGGCATTTCAAAAGAATTCGCAGGCCCAATCAAAGAAATATTCGCACTTGACTAAAATTTAAGGAGCAACCTTACGGTTGCTCCTTGTTCTTTTTCTCCGCTTTTTTGGCGGCTTTTTCTTCTTTTTTCAGTCTTGCTTCTTCTTCCGCAACATCCTCGGCTTTTTTGCTTTTGACGGCGTATCTTATAACCCACACAATTAATGCCACGGGCAGAAGAATTGCCGCAACAAGGGCGATTTTATCCATGGGCACATAGTCGTAAAGTCCGTCACCCAGAATGGTGAAAAGGATTACCCTCGGCAGAATTCCGCCCAGTGAAATAAGAAAATAGGGGAGAAATTTCATTTTTACTGCGCCGAGGAAAAGGCTCACGAGGTCAATGGGGAAAGCGGGAATGAATCTTATGGCAAATATGGCAGATAGCTTGCCCTTGCCCTGAAGCTCAATGATTTTATCGCCGTATTTCACCTTTTTCAGCTTGTTGATAACATAATTTCCGCCCATAATCCGTCCGAAAAGGTAAGAAACCGCAACCTCAATCATAATTCCTGCCGTATTTATGAGAATTGCCCAGTGTGCGGGGAATGCCATACCCACGGCAATGTAAATCAGGGATGCGGGGATAACGAAAACCATTGATTTCAGCAGATAAATTCCCCATATTGCAAAAACCGCCGCTATAACGCTTGAGCTTGTCTCAACAAGCCCTCTCACGTCAATGGTCTTGAAATCCTCATATTTCCATATAATCAGGGCAATAATAAAAACCGAAACTATTATTCTTGCCGCAAGTCCCATTGCGTGGGAACCTCTCTGAAACTTTTCTTTCATTTCTTTCCTCCGGACACTTTATATATAGAATAATACTCCAAAATCTGCGGCAATGCAAGAAAATTAACATTTTAATTCAAATTTTTAGTAGACATTAAGCCAAACCTGTGGTATATTTAAGTGTATGCCAAATTCTTTAAAAGGAGGGAAACTGCCAATGATGACAATGAAGGAAAAAATTGAACGTGCTTCCGCATCCGTTGCATTTGACGGAATCTATAAGTACATCAGGAAAAATCCCGAAGAAAATCTGATTAAGCTTGTTGACCTTGCTCAGAAGCTTATGGGCGGCGCATTCCCCGAAAAGAATTTTGATGCATTCCGCTCTGCCGTGCAGGATAAAGACAATGTGTGGCGTACCTTTGCGCTTAATATCATCAACGGCTGTGACAAAAACGTTGTTAAGAATATGCTGCTTGCTCTGGGTCTCGGTGCAGGTGTAAACGGCACAAAGGCTGTCCGTGCAAACAGAGAAAAATATAAGTGCAACATTCCTTTTCAGGTGCTTTTTGACCCCACAAGTGCCTGCAATCTTAAATGCAAGGGCTGCTGGTCCGCGGAATACGGTCATAAATCCAACCTGACCCTCGATGAAATGCGTTCAATCATAAATCAGTGCACCGAACTGGGAACTCATTTCTATATGCTTACAGGCGGCGAGCCCCTTATCCGCAAAAAGGATATTATCACCCTCTGCCGTGAGAATCCCGACTGTGCATTCCTTGCTTACACAAACGCAACCCTCATCGACCGGGAGCTTTGTGACGAAGTCAAGAGTGTGGGCAATCTTGCCCTTGCCCTGAGTATTGAAGGCACTGAAGAAAGCAATGATGCAAGGCGTGGCGGCGGTGCATACAAAACAACAATCGAGGCAATGGATTTGCTTCGTGAAAACGGTTTGCTTTTCGGCATTTCCGTTTGCTACACAAGTGCAAATATCCCTGCCGTTACAAGCGATGAATTCCTTGACCTTATGGTAGAAAAGGGTGTACGCTTCGGTCTTTATTTCAACTATATGCCCGTTGGCAAGGATGCCGTTCCCGAGCTTATTCCCACACCCGAACAGCGTGTTCATATGTATAAATGGCTCCGCAAGGTGAGAAACAGCAAAATCGGAAAACCTATGTTTGTTATGGATTTCCAGAATGATGCCGAATATGTAGGCGGCTGTATCGCAGGCGGCAGAAACTATTTTCATATCAATTCCGAAGGCGATATGGAACCCTGCGTATTCATCCATTATTCGGACTCAAATATCAGAGAAAAAACCATTCTTGAAGGACTTCAAAGCCCGCTTTTTAAGGCTTATTATCATAATCAGCCCTTCAATGATAACCATTTAAGACCCTGCCCCATGCTTGAAAATCCCGACTGTCTGCGCAGAATGATTGCTCAGACCGGTGCAAAATCAACAGATCTGATTGAGCCCGAAACTGCAGAGCAGCTTTGCTCAAAGTGTGACAGATTTGCGGCGGCATGGAAGCCCGTTGCGGAAGAACTCTGGGCATCAACCAAGCATCCCAACCCCAAAACCCAGTATTACCGTGACACACCCGAAGGCAAGGCAGAGAAATAAATAAGGCTTGACAGACTTATTAAAACAGTATATAATTCAGATGACAAAGGGGTGCTGCCCAAAGGCGGCTGAGATTATACCCTCAAACCTGATCCCGGTAATGCGGGCGTAGGAAAATAGCCTCAGTGCAATTTTACGCCCGACGGAAATCCGTCGGGCTTTTTGCATACCCTTTCAGAAGAAAGGAGAAAAACTTATGTCAAACACCAAAAAATTCAACAAAGCCCATATCCTTGCAGAAAGCGCTATGATGGTTGCGCTCTCAATCGCCGTTTTCATTGTGTCGGATTTCATTCCCTGGCCCTATGCCTACGGCGGCGGATTCAGTATGTTCGGTCAGGTGCCGATTATTCTTGTTTCTTACCGTCACGGTGTAAAAAACGGCCTGCCTGCGGCACTTGCACTGGCAATATTTGAAATGATTATGGGCTACAAAAACTTTGCCTATGTTTCGGGCATTGTTTCTTATCTCATAGTCGCCTTTGCGGATTATATCGTTGCTTTCGGCTGTCTGGGTCTGGGCGGAATGTTCAGAGATAAATTGGGCGAAAAACAGACCGCAGAGCTTGCTCTCGGCGGTACGGTTGTATGTGTTATCAGATTTTTATGTCATTTCGTAAGCGGCGTCACAATCTGGTCAGGCTACTGTCCCGAAGATATGGCAGTGGGTGTTTATTCTCTTGTTTACAACGGCTCATATATGGCAATCGAGCTTATTCTGACCGTTGTGGGTCTTGTTGCTGTGGGTAAAATATTCAATCTGAAAAAGAAAAATATTATTTAAAAATAATTTGAAAAAATTTTTAAAAAAGCCTTGACAAACATCGACAATTAGTATATAATCATCAAGCATTCAAAAAACGCCGTTGCGTTTTTTTAGTCGGTGTTGATGACGTTGAGGGTCCACCCGTTCCCATCCCGAACACGGTAGTTAAGCTCAACAGTGCCGAAAATACTTGGCTGGAAGCGGCCCGGGAAGATAGGTCGACGCCGACACTTTTTAATTTAGCTGTCCAAAAGGGCGGCTATTTTTTTTTGCATTTTTTGAAAATACGTGATATAATTGTTATATAGATTTGTTG
>JAZSHU010000026.1:0-31626 GCA_045533455.1 Acutalibacteraceae bacterium
TAGTCGGTGTTGATGACGTTGAGGGTCCACCCGTTCCCATCCCGAACACGGTAGTTAAGCTCAACAGTGCCGAAAATACTTGGCTGGAAGCGGCCCGGGAAGATAGGTCGACGCCGACACTTTTTTCATTTTGCCTTAATAGCTCAGTCGGTAGAGCACGCGGCTGTTAACCGCGGTGTCACAGGTTCGAGTCCTGTTTGAGGCGCCAGAAAATAAAGCATCTGCAATAGCAGGTGCTTTATTTTTATCCAATCCGAAGGATAGGTATGTAATCACGCTTCAGCGTGTATGTAATTGCCGAGGGCGTATGGTACCACCATAGGTGTATGCAATCCTTCGAATTGATAACATACATTTTTATAAAATGATTACATCCGCCTTCGACGGATTACATACAATGCTACACCTTGATTTATTATTTGTAGATTTATATAATACTTACAGAGGTGAGCATATGAAGGAAAATCTTTTGATGAAATATTCTGAACAATTAGCTGTGAAACAGAAAAATTGTGCAAGTCGTTAGAGAAAAAAGATTATTCTAACACAATATTTCAAATTCGCAAATCTTCATCAAGTGTGTTTGCCAACATTTCAGAAGAACAATATCCTCAGAGTTTGGCTGATATGCTCTCTAAATTTAAAATTGCACGAATGGAATGTGTTGAAACCGAAAGTTAGTTAAAACTTTTATATTCATCTGATACAATAGATGAAGCGACTTTTAAAAAATATAGAAATATTTGTGGGAGAATACAAAGAATGTTGACTTCTTCCTGTATAACAATTGAAAGAAAAATCAAATAATAAGTAGTTTGATTTCCGTTACATAAACACAGAATTAAACCAATCGATTTGTTCGGTTGATTTAATTTTTTTAGTTGCCTTTGTTACAAACAACATACCCCCCGTCGTGCAATAAGCTCGGCAGGGGGTTGTGTTTGTGGGTCGTCTTAATTTTCTATATATCACCATATATTCCTTTATATGACAATAGATTTTTGAAAAAGTGTGACGAATCGTCACTATTAATGATATATTATTGTAGATTTGTATTTAGTTGATTTTTTTATATTGTTATGATATTATTTTACCGGATTAATAACTTGAAAAGTATTGTTTGTGAGGTGCTGATATGAAAACTTTTTTGAAAGCTTTTCTGGGATTTATGGTATCTTTGCTTGTTATTTTCATTGCGTTAATTTTGGGATTTAACGCTTTTTTAAGTAATAATTTGTCAAAGCGGGAAATATTTTATTTAGTTGATAAGAATAATGAAACCATTCTTGCAGATATTAGTGAAAATAATTTTGATGATACCCTGGCTATAAAGGGTGTAACGGATGTTGTGCGGAATGATGTGACGGATATTCAGTGCGGTGGAAAGGGTTTAGGATCTGCAACGAGTTATTATGGCTTTTATTATTGCGAAGCTGACGAACCGGTAGTGATGTTTAACGGCTATATTTCTGACGCAGGAACTGCATTAATTTCTGAAAACAATGGCTACTCATTTAGAGAAAAAGACAGCGACAACACATATTATACAGAAAAAATTTTGCCGTGTTTTTATTACTATGAGTGGCATTTCTGATGACGGTATTTCAACAGAAACTTTTGTAAAATCAAAAGTTTCTGTTTATTTTTATTGCTGATTGTAAAAGGCGGATTGCTTCTAAAATATGCAGGAATGAGATGAGAGTAAAATTTACTTGCAATTCATATAATTTTGAAGTATAATCAGTTCAATTCTTAATCGGAGGGAATCGGTATGTTTTTTATCTCTGTTCGACGCAGACGAAGATAGCTTGTATCTTATTTGGGTACAGGCTTTAAATGCTGTGTACCTGACAGAATGACAAAGGAAACTACCTTTTAATTACTGTTAACGGCACACAGCTGTTAACAGTATTTTTGTTTTGGAGGTTATTTTTAAATGAACAGTAATAAATATTCATCATTAGTTAAAGAGATTTTGGGGCAGATAAATATGCCCGATAATGCGGTTGTTGCGGATTTGGGCTGTCGTGATGCAAGTTTTCTTCTGGAATTGCAGAAGGCTTTTTCGGATAAAATTAAATCTGCCGTTGGTGTAGATATCAACGACAAAGGTTTTAAAAATCTGAAATATAAAAAGCCCATAAAGCTTGGAGTTATGAATTGCTCAAAGAAACTTGAATTTGCAGATAATACATTTGATTTTGTTTTTACAAAAGATATGTTTGAATGTGTGACGAATAAGGATTTTCTTGTCAGTGAGATTCACAGGATTTTAAAGCCCAGCGGAGTTGTGATTTGCGTAAACTGCGATTGGGACAGTATTGTTTATAATGGCGAAGACAAAGAACTTATTACAAAAGCAATTCACACATATGCCGTAACAAAGCAACCCTGGATGGATGACATTGACAGTTGGGTTGGCAGGAGAATGTACGGATTTTTCAATAAAAGCGGTTTGTTCGAAAGCTCTGTCAGTGTTCATAATGTGGTTGAAAGCGAATATAAAGAGGGAACTTTCGGCTATGAGTTGAGCAGGGATATTGCCTGGCTTTATAAGGAAAACACAGGTTCATTGAGTGAAAAGGAGTATTGTGAATTCATTGCTGAATTAGAAACGGCATATCAGAACGGAGATTATATATTCTCAAAGCCCTACTATATTTATAAAGGTATAAAATTAAAGTCACCTCAACACCCGGAAGAATCAAATCATTCGTCCGAATAACGCAAAAACTGTGTATAGCAGTATGGTAAAATACTGTACGGAGGTTTTGTATGTATCTTTCAACAGGGGCAAATATCCAAAAAATCCATCTTGAACGAAATCTGACACAGGAAGAGGTTGCTTCATATCTGACCGCACTTTTTGAAACTGAGTGCAACCCTGCACACCTAAAAAAGCGGCACACTTCATTATGAAGTGTGCCGTAATGCTTTTCATTATTCTTCAATATTGCCTGCGTTGGGCTTTTCAATTTTGCCTGTAACGTTTCTGATGTTGTCACGGGCTGTCTGAATCTGAACAAGGCTTGTTGCAACCGCATCGTTTGCGGTTTTCATAATGTCTTCAATGAAATCGCCTGCGGCAATTCTGATTTCTGCAGACCACTTGTTAGCCTTGTCAATTGCTTCGTCAGAGGTCTTTCTTGCTTCGTCAATCATTCTTTCTGCCTGCTCTGTTGCGGCATTAACGATGTTTTCAGCCTGAGCCTTTGCACCTGCAAGGGTTGAAGCGGCTTCGTCCTGAGCGTTCTTTGCGATTGATTCTGCAGCAGCCTTTGCCTGAACAACGATTTCACTGCTGTCTACCATTGCGGCAGCTTCAAGCTGAGCGTTTGCTCTGATGATTTTTGCATCTTCGGTAGCGGTATCTCTGATTTGCTTTGCCTGAGCTTCTGCTTCGGCAACTTTATTTTTCGAGTAATCTTCTGTTTTGAGAACGAGAGCTCTTACCTTATCCTCAGCGGATGAAATAAGTGCTCTTGATTTTTCCTGAGCACCGGTAACGCAGTTAACAGCCTCATCCTTTGCTTTGATAAGGATGTTGTTTCTGTCGGCAACGATTGCTCTTGCCTGAGTGATTTCGCCGGGAAGATTAAGTCTGATATCCTCAATAGCTGTTCTTATTGCGGCTGCATCAACGCCGATTTTGCTTGAAAGGGGAACCTTTGAGCCCGAATCAATAATATCTTCAATCTGGTCAAGTAAGCTTTCAATGTTCATTTTGTAATCCTGTTCCTTTCTTTTATTCGTCTGATTATATCTTCGCATACCTCAGAGGGGACAAATTCGCTTATATCTCCGCCGAACTCACAAACCTGCTTTACAACGCTTGATGAGAGATACATATTCTCTGCATTTGCGGTGAGGAACACGGTTTCAAGTTCGGGATTGAGTTTTTTGTTGGTCAGTGCTTGCTGGAATTCATATTCAAAGTCAGATACCGCACGCAAGCCTTTTACTACCGCACAGGCACCCTTCTCTTTTGCATATTCAGCAAGCAGACCGCTGTTTGTTTCGATTTCAACATTATCTATATCCGTCAGACTGCGTTTAAGTAAATCCACACGTTCATCAACGGTGAAATAGCCTGCAGGCTTGTGGTAATTAATCATTACCACAACAATAACCCTGTCAAAAAGCTTTGCGGCACGGCGGATAACATCGATATGACCTATTGTAACCGGGTCGAAGCTGCCGGGACATATTGCCGTTTTCATTGGTCATCCTTCCTTCCGGTAAACGGTTACAGCCGTTTTGCTGTATTTATATTCTTTTGTTCTGATAAGTGAACCGTAGCTTTCATCAAGCTCTTCCCTGAAGGGATGCTCGCAGATAACTGCACCGCCTTCGGAAATAAGGCTGTCTATTTTTGAGAGTGCCTTCTGAAGCAAGCCTTTTTCGTAAGGCGGATCAAGAAAAGCAATGTCAAAAACTCTGTCTGTCATTGAAAGAAAAGCGATTGAATCGGTCTGAACAACGGTTGCACGGGAATCAAGCTTTGTTTTTGCAAGATTTTCTTTGACGATTTTAACCGCATTTTTATCCGCATCAACAAAAACCGCACTTTCCGCACCTCTGCTCAGTGCTTCTATTCCAAGCTGACCCGAGCCTGCAAACAAATCAAGAATCCGTCTGCCTTCGATTTCAAATTGAAAAGCACTGAAAACAGCCTCCTTTACCTTATCGGTAGTGGGGCGTACGTCGTTGCCTTCAAGAGTTCTGAGAACCATTCCTCTTGCCGTTCCGGTAATTACTCTCATTATAATTCCTCCGCAGAGTATTATCACTCTATTATCGCATTAAATATAATCGGATGTCAAGATTAAATGTATACAAATGGTAAAAAAGTTGTAAAATTAATCCTCGTCTGTACTATTTTGACCGTGAAAAGCTTCAAAAACCGCCTTTGCCGCGTTTTTATTCATACCCTTTACGGCAGCAAGTTCATCAATGCTTGCTTCAGAAACAGCTTTCACAGTCTTAAAATGTCTGAGAAGTGCTTTGCACCTGCTTTCACCTATACCATCGATTGAGGTAAGTGTTGAAGAAAGGAGAGAGCTTTTTCTCCGGCTGCGATGATATTCAACTGAATATCTGTGCACCTCCTCCTGAATTGTGGAAACAAGAGTGAACGCACTTCGCTTTGATGTCAGTGACAGCTCGTCACCTGAAAGTGCAATGGCACGGGTTTTGTGGTGAGAATCCTTGACCATACCGAAAAGGGGGATATCAAGATTATACTTATCAAGTACGGGTTTAACCGCATTTACCTGTCCGCTTCCGCCGTCAAGCAAAATAAGGTCAGGCAGTCTGCCGAAGCCCTCGCTGCTGTCTTTTTCTTCAAAGTAACGAAGAAGTCTGCGTTCAATGACCTCCGCCATTGAAGCGTAGTCATCCTGACCCGTGAAGCCTTTGATTTTAAAGCGGCGGTAGGCCTTTTTATAGGGCACGCCGTCTTTGAAAACAACCATACCTGCAACGTTTTCAGTGCCTGCGGTGTGGGAAATATCGTAGGATTCAATGAATTTCGGGGGAGCTTTGAGCCCAAGCAGAGTTCCCAACTCATCAAGTGCGGCAGTGGATTTACCTGTTTTGCCAAGGTAAACCGCAAGCTTCTGCGCCGCATTTGAGCGGCACATTTCAACAAGCGAGTGCTGCTCGCCTCTTTGGGGCACAACAATGCTTACCTTACGTTTGGCAAGGGATGAAAGCCATTCGCAAAGCAGATCACTGCCTTCAACTTCGCCGTCAACGGCAATGCGTCGGGGCACGAAATCCCTCATGGAATAGTAGCTGCGAATAAGTTCGTAGCGGGCTTCGGGCATATTGTCGGGCAGGTCTATGATAAAATGCTCGCTGTCATAAAGTCGTGAATCCTTGAAACGTAAAACCGAAAGACATGCTTTGGAGTCTGAACATACGGTTGCAAAAACATCCTGTTCTTCAACAGAAGCCGCAACAACCTTTTGCTTTTCGGTAACTTTTTTTATGGCATTTATCTTATCACGGATTTTTGCGGCTTTTTCAAATTCGAGATTTTCCGAGGCTTCAAGCATTTTTTGCGTAAGCTTTTCGATTGCCTGACCTGAGCCGTTTATAATAAAATCTATTGCCTGGTCAACGGCTTCGGAATGGGCTTGTTCATTCATTTTGCCTGCACAGGGTGCGGCACACTGACCGATAAAATGGTTAAGGCAAGGTCTGCTTTTTTTGAAATCGCGTGGAAAAACCTTGTTGCACTGAGGGAGCATAAATATCTTTTTGGCGGTATCAATAGCGTTTGTGATACCGTAGGAATTGTTGTATGGCCCGATATATTCGGCACCGTCGTCAAGACGCTGTTTTACGGCAGAGAAATTCTTCCAGCCGTTTTTTGTGATTTTAATGTAGTGATAACCTTTGTCGTCTTTGAGAAGAATGTTGTATTTTGGGCTGTGCTGTTTTATGAGTGAGCATTCCAGAATAAGTGCTTCAAATTCGCTGTCGCAGAGAATATAATCGAAGTCCTCAACATTTTCAACCATGCGGCGCACTTTAATCCAAAGATTATTCTGGGAGCCGAAATAGGAGCTGACTCTGTTTTTGAGTGCTTTTGCTTTGCCGACATAAATGATTTCACCCTTTTTGTTTTTCATCAGATATACGCCGGGAGTAAGGGGCAGACTCATTGATTTTTTTCTCAGATAAGCCAGTCTTTCGTTCACAATGCTCACCTCCGCATTTTATAATATCATCCTGTAATATTATATCCTTATATAATATTTTGTGCAAGTGTAAAGTTATTTCAAAAAAGCCTTGACAAGCCTGTATAATTCTGTTAAAATAATAAACCGCTGTGAAAGAACAGCAGGATTAAAACAAATTTTATTCCTTGCCACGGATGCACCGTGGCCAAAGACCAGAAGGAGGTGCTTTAAGAATGTCAGCAAACATCAGCTATGAGACAATGATGGTTTTTTCAGTTGCCAAAGGCGAAGAAGCTGTTCAGCCTCTCATGGAGAAATTCAAGGCAATGATCGAAGCTAACGGCACTCTTGAGAGCGTTGATGAATGGGGCAAGCGCAAGCTCGCTTACCTTATCGACGACGAAGCAGAGGGTTACTATGTTCTCTTCAATTATCAGGCTGCTCCCGAATTTCCCGCAGAGCTTGACCGTGTTGTAAAGATTACAGACGGCGTGCTTCGTTCACTCATTGTCAAGAAGAACTAAGGAGGTCGCAAAATGTTAAACAATGCCGTAATTATGGGCAGACTTGTTGCAGACCCCGAGCTTCGCACTACAGGAAGCGGAATTTCCGTATCATCGTTCACCGTAGCCGTTGACAGACGCTTCAACCGTCAGGGAGAAGACCGTCAGGCAGATTTCATCGACATCATTGCATGGAGACAGACTGCAGAATTCGTCTGTAAGTATTTCCGCAAGGGTTCAATGATAGCTGTTCAGGGCTACATCCAGACAAGAATGTATGAGGATAAGAACGGCAACAAGAGAAAGGCTGTTGAAATTGTAGCAGATAATGTCAGCTTCTGCGGCTCAAAGGCAGAAAGCGGCACAGGTTCTTTTGCAAGAGAGGACAGCTACGCAGCTGCTCAGCCCGCACCCTCATATTCAACTGCGGATGAGGGCGATTTCAAAGAAATTCCCGAAGACGACCTTCCGTTTTAAGGTCGCACAAACTGAAACTGAAAAGGAGGTTTAATCCATGGCTTACGACAGAAGCGAAAGAAGACCCAACAAAAAGGGCCGCAGAAAGGTTTGCGCTTTCTGTGTAGAAAAAGTTGAATGCATCGATTACAAGGATGTAAACAAGCTTAACAAGTTCACTTCAGACAGAGCAAAGATCCTTCCCCGCCGTGTGACAGGTACTTGCGCTAAGCATCAGCGTGAACTGACAACCGCTATCAAGCGTGCACGTCAGATTGCTCTTCTTCCCTACACAAGTGACTGATTATAAAAAAATTACCCGTTGTACTTCGGTACAACGGGATTT
This sequence comes from Acutalibacteraceae bacterium, assembly GCA_045533455.1. Lineage (GTDB taxonomy): Bacteria > Bacillota > Clostridia > Oscillospirales > Acutalibacteraceae > CAG-177. Next base: position 7,995 of record JAZSHU010000026.1, read on the forward strand.
TTTTGTTTAATATCAGTTTTTAAGGCTCTGCATAGGTGCAGGGATTCTTCCGCCTCTGCTTATGAATTTTGCAGGGGAGTAGGTTGAGAGGGGCATAACGGGGCCGCTTCCAAGAAGACCGCCGAAGCTTAATTCTTCGCCTACCTGCTTGCCGATGGCAGGAATAACTCTCACTGCGGTTGTCTTTGAGTTGACCATACCGATTGCCGCTTCGTCTGCGATGATTGCGGAAATAACCTCGGCAGGTGTATCGCCGGGAATATTAATCATATCAAGACCTACGGAGCAAACAGCGGTCATTGCTTCAAGCTTGTTGAGGGTAAGCGCACCGCAACGTGCTGCATCAATCATACCTGCATCCTCGGTAACGGGAATAAATGCACCTGAAAGTCCGCCAACGTGTGATGAGGCCATTACACCGCCTTTTTTAACCGCATCGTTAAGAAGGGCAAGTGCGGCGGTTGTGCCGTGGCATCCGCAGCATTCAAGACCCATTTCTTCAAGAATATGTGCAACAGAGTCGCCGATTGCAGGTGTGGGAGCAAGTGAAAGGTCAACAATGCCGAAGGGTACACCAAGTCTGCGTGAAGCTTCCGTTGCAACAAGCTGACCCATACGGGTGATTTTGAATGCGGTTTTCTTTATAAGGTCTGCAACGGCAGTAAGGTCGCAGTCGCCTGCTTTTGCAAGTGCCGCTCTTACAACACCGGGTCCTGAAACGCCTACATTTATAACGCAGTCGGGCTCGCCTGCACCGTGGAATGCACCTGCCATAAAGGGGTTATCCTCGGGTGCGTTGCAGAAAACAACAAGCTTTGCAGGGCCGATACAATCTCTGTCTGCGGTAAGCTCCGCACTTTTTCTGACAACCTTGCCCATAAGTGCAACCGCATCCATATTGATGCCTGCTTTTGTTGAGCCGATGTTGACGGATGAGCAGATGTGGTCGGTTACGCTGAGTGCTTCGGGGATAGCTTCAATAAGCTCCTTATCGCCGGGTCCGAAGCCCTTCTGCACAAGTGCCGAAAATCCGCCAAGGAAGTTGACACCGCAGGTAACGGCGGCTCTTTCAAGAGTTTTTGCAAGCTTTACCGCATCCTTATTATCGCAGGAAGCGAGAATCATAGCCGCAGGCGTAACGGAAATACGCTTGTTGATAATGGGAATACCCAGTTCTTTTTCAATCTGCTCGCCTGTGCGGACAAGGTCTTTGGCGTAGCGTGTGATTTTGTCATATACTCTTTGGCACATAACATCAACATCACTGTGACAGCAATCAAGCAGGGAAATGCCCATCGTGATTGTACGCACATCAAGATGCTCGTCCTGAATCATTGTTATGGTTTCGAGAATATCTCTTGCATTAAGCATTTAAGTCACCTCATATTGTGTGCATGGCGTTAAAAATATCCTCATGCATAACGTGGATTGAAAGTCCCATTTCGTTACCCATTTTGCCAAGCATATCCGAAAATTCGGTGAAGGGGATGTCTGACTTTGAAAAATCAACCATCATAATCATGGCAAAAAGGTCCTGAAGAATGGACTGTGTAACTTCAAGTACATTAATATTGTGGTTTGAACATTCGGTTGATACCTTTGCAAGAATACCAACCATATCCTTACCGATAACCGTAATAACAGCTCTCATAATTTTTCTCCTTATGCGTCATAGCCGTTGGGATTCTGTGACTGCCAGCGCCAGGAATCCTCGCACATTTCATCAATACCTCTTGTTGCAACCCAGCCAAGCTCTTCTTTTGCTTTTGTGGGGTCTGAATAGCAGGTTGCGATGTCACCGGGTCTGCGGGGTGCGATTTCATATTTAACGGGTTTGCCGCAGGCCTTTTCAAATGCCTTCACAACATCGAGTACGCTGTAACCGTTGCCTGTGCCAAGGTTATATGTGAAGCAGCCCTTTTCGCCAAGCACTTTTTCAACTGCTTTAAGGTGACCAAGCGCAAGGTCAACAACGTGAATGTAGTCACGCACGCCTGTGCCGTCGTGTGTGTCGTAATCGTCACCGAAAACGTTGAGGGCTTCTCTTCTGCCGATTGCAACCTGAGCAATATAGGGCACAAGGTTGTTGGGGATACCGTTGGGGTCTTCGCCGATCTTGCCGCTTTTGTGTGCACCTATGGGATTGAAATAGCGGAGAAGGCAGGCGCTCCATTCACTGTCAGAAGTGCAGGTATCTTTGAGCACACGTTCGATATAGAGTTTTGTTGTACCGTAGGGATTTGTTGTTTTGCCTTCGGGCATATCCTCTTTGAGAGGTGAGGGGTTTTCACTGCCGTAAACCGTTGCAGATGAGCTGAAAACAATTTTTTTGCAGCCTGCCGCAGCCATAGCTTCACAAAGGATAACGGTGCCGCCGATGTTATTATCATAATATTCAAGCGGTTTTGAACAGCTTTCGCCAACGGCTTTAAGACCTGCAAAATGAATAACCGCCTCAATATTGTTTTCTGCAAAAATTTTGTCAAGGCCTTCACGGTCACGGATATCGCATTCGTAGAATTTAACATCCTTACCCGTAATTTCTTTGATACGTTTTACACTTTCGCTCTTGCTGTTGCAGAGATTATCAAGTATAATGGTATCATAACCGGCATTGAGAAGTTCAACGCAGGTGTGTGAACCGATAAAACCTGCACCGCCTGTAACAAGAATTGACATTGCAACATTCCTCCATTATAATTATAATTCCACATACAATTATAAATATATTTTTGAAAAAATCAACGGAAGTGTAAACAATATTTCGTGAAAAGGTTGTGTGTTTTTTGTTAAGTTACGAAAATTTGAAGAACGACAGTGAAATTATAAGCTATGTCAAGGCGGCAAACGATGTTCTGGGTGCTATCGGATATACGGAGCACGGCCTTGCACATGCTGTCAAAACAGGCGCGGATGCAAGTATGATTCTTGAAACTCTGGGTTATTCCGAAAGGGAGTGTGAACTTGCAAAAATTGCAGGTCTCCTTCATGATACGGGCAACTCAATCAACCGTACAGACCATGCGCAAAGCGGTGCATTTCTTGCATTTGAACTTCTGAGAGCAAGAAACTTTCCGGTTGAAGATGTTATTGCCGTAACAACTGCAATAGGTCATCACGACGATAAAACGGCGGCACCCGTAACTCCCATTGCGGCGGCACTGATTCTTGCGGATAAAAGCGATGTACGCACAACACGAGTACGCAACAGAAACACGGTTTACAGTGATATTCACGACAGAGTGAATTATGCGGTTTTCGGCTCAAAAATTGATGTTAAAAAGGAAGAGAAGCTGATAATTCTCAAACTGAGCATTGATACGCTTATCTGTCCCGTTATGGAATATTTTGAAATCTTCCTTGACAGAATGGTGCTTTGCAAAAAATCCGCCGCATTTCTGGGATGTGATTTTGAGCTTATTATTAATGACACGAGGTTGCTGTAATGTATAATTTAACCGATATAGGAACAATAAAAGATATTCTGGGCAGACACGGTTTTCACTTTTCAAAGGCACTGGGTCAGAATTTCATTGTCAACCCTTCCGTTTGTCCCCGTATGGCAGAAGAAAGCGGAATTGACGAAACCTGCGGCGTAATCGAAATCGGTGCAGGAATAGGTGTTCTTACCGCAGAGCTTGCAAAGCGAGCAAAAAAGGTAGTGTGTGTTGAACTTGATACAAGACTTCTGCCTATTCTTGCAGAAACACTTGCGGATTTTGATAACATTGAAATAATCAATCAGGATGTGCTTAAAACCGACCTTGCCGCATTGATTGAAGAAAAATTCAAAGGTATGCCCGTTTATGTGTGTGCAAACCTGCCTTACTATATAACATCGCCTGTAATTATGACCCTTCTTGAAAGCAGACTTCCAATCGAATCGATTACCGTTATGGTGCAGAAAGAAGCGGCACAAAGGCTTTGTGCACCTGTCGGAAGCAGACTTTCGGGTGCGGTTACGGTTGCGGTTGATTATTACGCAGAGGCAAAGAAGCTTTTTGACGTTTCCGCAGGCTCGTTTATGCCTGCACCCAAGGTTGACAGTGCGGTTATCAGAATGGATATACGCAAAAACCCCGAAATTGAAATTTCGGATGAAGCACTGTTTTTCAGAATGGTGCATGCTGCTTTCGGTCAGCGCAGAAAAACTGCGGCAAATTCCATCAGCGCAGGGTCGGGAATCCCCAAGGATGTTGTTATAAAAGCCATTGAAGAATGCGGTTTTGAGCCTTCCGTGCGAGCAGAGGGTCTGACAATGCAGGAATTGTCGCAACTCAGCGAAAAAATAGGCAGTTTGTTAAAAAACAGTTAATTTTTCTTGACAAAAAACCGGTATTAAGTTAATATCAAAGAGATAGAGGTGCAAAAGTCAAGAGTAATTCTCACACACAGGGCAGCAGATGAGAATGAAAGGGTCTTTTGCCGAAGTGAATGCAGGCTTGCCCGAGGCGGCATTCGCTGGGACGTTATAGAATATATAACGTACTGTCACGGTTGTGGAGCGCTATCGGAAAATCTTTGATATTGCATTGATTTTTTGCTTCGATATGCAGCCGTGTATATCGGAGCTTATTTTTTTTGGAGGTTTTCAAATGACACGCAAATCAAAGCTTTTTGCACTCATTATGGCTGTTGCCTTGATCGGTTCGCTTTTCTGTTCATTTGGTTTTGCAACAGAGGCAGATACGGCAACAACAGGTGAGGCAGTGCTCCTTATGGCTGAAAACGCTGAGGCAGCAAGCACATTCACCGTTGATGTTGACGGCGAGGCTGTTGAGTATGACCTTGCAGACGGTGACTCGGCACACGCTTATGTTGACGCTTATGCGGACAACCTTACAAACGACCCCGATTTCAGAGCAAATATCAATACCGCTATTGCCAAGGTGCGTGAGAGCATCAGCTCATACGCTTCAATCCTTGCACTTCTTCCTCCCGTAATTGCAATCGTTCTTGCACTTATCACAAAGGAAGTTTATTCGTCACTTATCATCGGTATCGTAGTGGGCGGATTTATATTTGCAGGCGGCAATTTTGAAACCGCAATAAACCATGTTCTGTTTGACGGCTTTGTTTCAAGTCTTTCAGACAGCTACAATATGGGTATTATCGTATTCCTTGTTCTTCTCGGCGCACTTGTTTCAATGATGAACAAGGCAGGCGGCTCGGCGGCTTTCGGCAGATGGGCTTCAAAGCACATCAAGTCAAGAGTGGGTGCTCAGCTTGCAACCATTCTTCTCGGCTGCCTTATCTTTGTTGACGACTATTTCAACTGTCTTACAGTCGGCTCGGTTATGCGTCCCGTATGCGACGAAAAGAAGGTTTCAAGAGCGAAGCTTTCTTACCTTATTGATGCTACAGCAGCTCCTATTTGCATTATTGCTCCCATTTCATCATGGGCAGCAGCCGTTGCAGGCTTTGCAAGAGGTGCAGGCGCAGAAAGCGGCATCAGCCTTTTCGTTCAGGCAATTCCCTTTAACTTCTATGCACTTTTCACCATTCTTATGATGGTTGTTCTTGCTGTTACAAAGCTTGATTATGGCCCCATGAGACTCCACGAAAAGAACGCGCTTGAAAAGGGCGACCTTTTCACAACAGGCGACCGTGTTGTAACCGAGGATGTTGAGGCAAACTCAAAGGGCAAGGTTATCGACCTTATTCTTCCCGTTGTTGTTCTTATCATTGCTTGCGTATTCGGTATGATTTATTCAGGCGGCTTCTTCAGCGGTGAAAACTTTATTGATGCATTCTCAAATTCAGATGCTTCCGTAGGTCTTGTTATCGGTTCTGCAATTGCATTTGTGTTCACGGTTGCATATCTTCTCGTCAGAAGAGTTATCAGCTTCAAGGATGCAATGGCATCTCTGCCCGAAGGCTTCAAGGCAATGGTTCCCGCTATCCTTATTCTCACCTGTGCATGGACTCTCAAAGCGATGACAGACAGTCTCGGCGCAAAGATTTACATTTCACAGCTTGTTGAAGGCAGTGCAGGCGCATTCCAGGCACTTCTTCCCGCAATCATTTTCCTTATTGCTGTTGGTCTTTCATTTGCAACAGGTACATCATGGGGTACATTCGGTATTCTTATCCCCATAGTGCTCAGCGTATTCGAAGCAACAAATCCCCTTACAATCGTTGCAATTTCAGCTTGTATGGCAGGTGCCGTATGCGGCGACCACTGCTCACCCATTTCGGATACAACAATTATGGCATCCGCAGGTGCTCAGAGCAACCACATCAACCACGTTTCAACACAGCTTCCCTATGCACTTACGGTTGCAGGTGTTTCGTTCGTAACATACGTTATTTCAGGTGCTCTTGCAAGCAAGGGTCTTGCACTTGTTGCACTTCCCATCGGTGCGGTGCTTATGATTGCAACACTTGTTGTTATCAAAGCAGTTACAAAGAAGAAGGTATAAATGACAGAAAGGGCAGCTTTCGGGCTGCCCTTGTGTTTTTTAGAGGTGATTTTATGGCAAAGCTTGAAGCTGAGCTGCGCGGTAGCTTTAATACCGTGCTTGAAGAAATCAGCAGTGCGATTCTTGAACACAGTTCAACTGCAAGCCTTGAAGAAAAAAGTGATTTTGCAGGAGCGAACGCTCGGTGCGCAGTGCGTGTATATGAAAGATACAGTTTTACCGGTCAGAACAGAGTGAGTATGAATCTGACTTTGTTTGAAACCGACGGCAGGCTGTTTGTTTCTGCGGTTACATCAGGCGGAAGTCAGGCAGTGGTTTTTAAGATAAACACTTTCGGAGAGAAAGCTTTTCTTGATCTTGTCAGGGATGTGATTGATAAATACAGAGCATAAAAATACGGTCAGTTCGTTCTGAACTGACCGTATTTTTATGTCTTGAATTAACCGAAGATTTTGCCGATAAGGTTGCGTGCAGGTGAAAGAATCCAGTCAACAAGGCTGCCGCCGCCGATGGTATTAACAAGGAATTTGCTTGTGCCTTCGAGAGCGTCGCCGAAGAATTTTTCAGCACCTGAGGGTTCTTCGGGATATGTATACAAGCCGTATTTAGCAAGAACTGCGTTGAGCTCATCTTCAGCTTCTTTGATTTTTTCCTGATCAACTACTGTTAATTTGAGAACTTCTTCGCCCTTTGCAATAGCGGCTTCAAGCTCTGCAATCTGCTCGGAAGTGAGTTCAAATTCATCTTCTTCGTTTGTGATAAGACCCTGCGCATCGGGAATTCTCCAACGGCGGATGTACTTTGTGTTGCAGGAATAGTTGAACTGAGGATAGTTAACGGGATCATCGTTTACGTTTGAAACTTTGCCTTCGATAATAGCCTGAACAAGGTTGAGAACGATGTCGTTATTACCGACTTCGTGATGCTGTTCAAGGAAAATCCATGTATTTTCAGGCAGTACCGCCGTTGAAACGTCAACCATATTGTCGGGTGAAATGTGGTTGTGTGCGGTGTTTGTGCACTTTGTGTTCTTTTCGTAATCAACATCTGCAAGTGTCTGGTTGCCGGCTGCGCCGGTTGCGCCGATGGTTGTTGAGGGAAGGTTGATGATGCCGTCCGAGTTGTGTTCTTTTGCGGAAGCAACGATAGCAAAGAAGGTGTAATCCTGCTCGCCGAAATCAAGGTTTGAAGCGGCAATTGAATTAACTCTTACACCGTCTTCAACAGCGTCAAGAATATTCTTTTCAAGGTTAAGACGAGCCTGCTGGAAGCGGTCAGTCTTTTCTCTGAGAACTTTCTTTGCAGGGTCGTTAAGATATCTTTCTGCAAGTGCATCATATCTGTATGAGGGAATCATTGCCCATATCTGGGGGCAGTTAATCATCATTGAATCCAGAATTGCGCTTATTGCACCGGTAAGGATTGCGTTAATACCTGAACGGGGGATGATGTGAAGAACGATGTTGATAAGATAGCCGAGGGTTGCATCGTCGCCGAGAATGGGGGGGATGAATTCGTGGTAGAGATATTCGTCCGCAAGGTTCCATTTTCTGTCCATCATATCCGCAACAATGTCCGTACCGTTGAGGCAGGCAACAACATTGACAATCTGGTCAAGGTCGCCGTGACCGTATTCGTTGAGATATGCGGTAAGAATGGTGCCGCCCAGTGAAACGGGGAGAAGAGTGACCTTATCGTGGCCTGTCTGCTCCTTGACCATATCTATGTATTCGTCAAGCTCAGCCGCAGACTGAATGGGGTCACCTACAAGGTTAAAGGTGAACATATAGATGTGGTCGCCGCCGATAGCTTCTTCAACTCTCTGCAGGGGAATCATTCTGTAAAGCCAGTCTTTATCATCCGGAGTCATTTCGGAAATGGGGTGATTCCATCTCTGAGTCTGAAGGTTGTTGACGAAGTTGCCGTCGTTATCACATTCCTGAACCCAGAAAGCTGCCTTTGCGGCGTTATATGCTGCCTGCTCAAGACCGATGCTGTGCTGGAGCATGATTGTGCCCAGAAGGCTGAGAACAAGTGCGGGAACTTTGCCCCAGAGCTTGCTCAGTTCGAGGATAAGAAGCGTGCCGCCTACGTGTCCGCCGTCTGCATCAAGGTAGGGCTCGTCATTTTCCTCATAGAGGTATGTGGGTGAATGGTTGATGCCGGGAAGAATAACTACGGGCGAAACATCGCAGTCGCCGCCGCATTCTGTTTTTGTTGCAGCTGATGCACCGATGGCACCCATCGAAATAAGCATCGCCGCACACAGAATGACAGAAATTACTCTTTTGAATCCGTTTTTCATTTTAATACTCTCCTTTTGAAAGTTAAAATACATATCTTATATTAGCATGAATTCAATATGATTTCAACAACATATAAGCATTTTTATATATATATTTTACTTGACCGCATAAGGGTCAAGGTGATATTATTATACATAAAAGGGGGATTAACCTTGATTAAGAATATAATTTTTGATATGGGCGGTGTGCTCATAGACTATAATCCCGAAAAAACTTTGTATTCAATATTTGATAAAGCTACCGCCGATATTCTTCTGAGTGAAATATTCAGAAATCCTATATGGTCGGATAAAGACAGAGGAATAATTTTCCCCGATGATATAATGAGAATGAAAAAGCACCTTATTCCCGAAGAACATCTTGAAAAGGTAACGGAGCTTGTGGAAAATTTCTTTCCCTATATGCCGCCCTTTGAGAAAATGTATGACCTTGTAAAGGAGCTTAAGGAAAAAGGCTACGGAATATATCTTCTTTCAAATGCATCATCGGATTTTCACGAGAGAAGGCAGGGGATACCTGCACTTTCACTGTTTGACGGAGTGATTGTTTCCGCAGATTATAAGCTGCTGAAGCCTGAAAAGGAGATTTATATTACCCTTTTCAATGAATTCTCCCTTAACCCCGAAGAATGTTACTTCATCGACGATGTTCAGAAGAATATTGACGGTGCAAGGACTGTGGGAATGGACGGTCACTGCTATTATCACGGTGATATTGAAATTCTTAAATCAGATATGAGAGAAAAGGGAATTGACGTATAATCCGACACGATTTTCTTGACGGAACCGATTACGAAATGTTATTATTCATTCACTATAATAAAAGGCAAAGAATATGAATTTTTACAGTGAAACCGCAAAAAGAATACCGGAATTTATTTCCCTTGCGAATGTAATACGCAAAACCCGTCTGCCTGCCGGCGTGACGGGTCTTTCGCACATACACAAGGCGCACGTTATTGCGTCAATGTGCCAATGCCTTATGAAGAAGGCGCTTGTAATTGCACCTGATGAGGCTCAGGCGACAAGACTCAGGCAGGATATGGAAACCTTCGGAATAAACGCCCTGCATTTCCCTGCAAGAGATTTTTCATTCCGCACAATGGAAACCGTGTCAAGAGAATATGAACACGCACGGCTGAAAGTGCTTGATAAAATGCTGTCGGGAGATTTTGATGCAGTTGTAGTTTCTGCGGAAGCGGCATCGCAGCTTACGGTTCCCCCCGAAATGCTTATGGGCAGCAGTCTTTCCGTTGAGACGGGCGAGGAATACGATGTCAACAAGCTTATATATAATCTCATCCGCTGCGGATATACACGGAGCGAGCAGGTTGACGGACCGGGTCAGTTTGCGCTGCGAGGAGGAATACTGGATTTCTTTCCTCCCGATTCAAAACTGCCCTGCCGTGTTGAATTCTGGGGCGACAGTGTTGACAGCATTGCTCTTTTTGACCCCGAAACTCAGCGCCGTGAGGATTCTGTGAATGAAATCCGTATCACACCTGCAAGAGAAATTCTCTGCACAGATGAACTGCTTTGCGCACTTATCGAAAAGCATATTGCAGATAAGAAAATAAAAGGCGATGCACTGAAAAAACTTAACGAAGATATTGAAGGCATCCGCGGCGGCATACGCCTTTCGTCACTTGATAAATATATGCCTCTAATTTATCCGCAGAGTGCGGGGATTTTTGATTACGCAGAAGGCTGTATGCTTTTTGTCTGCGAAAGTTTTGCGGTCAAGGATAAATTTTCGGCCACCTGCCAGCTTATGAATGAAACCGTCAAGGGACTTTTTCAGGACGGTGTGCTGTGCAAGGGACTTGATAAATATATAATTCAGCCCCATGAGCTTTTTGCAAAATACGAAAAAATGGGCGCTGTTTATCTTGATAATCTTCCCCGCGGCAGCTTTGATACTCCCGTTAAGGAGCTTATCACTTTCACGGCGAAACAGATTGCACCCTGGAACGGTACTTTTTCAACAGTTGTTGACGATATAAGTGCGATCAGAGGTAAGCTGGGCTATGCCTGTGTTATTCTTGCAGGTACGGAAAAAGCGGCAAAAACACTTGCGGAGGATCTGGAATTTGAGGGCATACCTGCCCTTTTCTGCCCCGTGCCTCCTGCGGATATTCCGCAGAAAACCGTTTGCGTTCTTCCAGGCGGTGTATCCTACGGAATGGAATATCCGTCGGCAAAATTCACACTTATCACATACCGTAACCGTGTTGTTACAAAAAACAGGGTCGTTTCAACAAAGAAAGGCAAGAATGCCTTCAATAACCTTGACGAGCTTCACAGAGGAGAATATGTTGTTCACGCCGCACACGGTATCGGTATTTTTGAAGGCATACAGACTCTTGAAGCTTCGGGCACCACAAAGGATTACATAAAAATCAGATATGATAAGGGCGATAATCTTTATGTGCCTGTTACTCAGCTTGACCAGGTATCAAAGTATATCGGACCGAAAAATGACGATAAGCCACTGAAGCTCAGCAAGCTTGGCGGCAAGGATTGGCAGAAAACACGCTCCAAGGTCAAAAGTGCCGTCAAGGATATGGCGAAGGAGCTTATTGAGCTGTATTCAAAAAGAATCAAGGTCAAGGGTCACGCTTTCTCATATGATATTGATATGCAGAGCGATTTTGAAAGACGGTTTGAGTTTGTTGAAACCGATGACCAGCTCCGATGTATCCGTGAAATCAAAAAGGATATGGAAAAGCCCTATCCCATGGACAGACTTCTCTGCGGTGACGTAGGCTTCGGCAAAACCGAGGTTGCGCTGAGGGCTGTATTCAAGTGTATTGCCGACGGCAAGCAGTGTGCCATTATGGTGCCCACAACAATTCTTGCTTTGCAGCATTATCAGACAATACTCAGGCGCTTTGAAGGCTTCCCCATTGAAGCGGGTATGCTTTCGAGGTTCTGCACCAGAAAAGAAATCGAAAAAACACTGAACGGTCTGCGCCGCGGCTCTGTTGACGTTGTTGTAGGCACACACAGAGTCATCTCAAAGGATGTTCAGTTCAGAGATCTGGGTCTTATCATCATTGACGAAGAACAGCGTTTCGGTGTTGCTCAGAAGGAAAAATTAAAATCACTTTTTCCTGCAGTGGATGTGCTTACCCTTACGGCAACACCTATTCCCAGAACATTGAATATGGCGATGACGGGTATCAGGGATATGTCCGTGCTTGAAGAAGCACCTCAGGACAGACTCCCCGTCCAGACCTATGTTATCGAACACAATATGCCCGTGCTTGTTCAGGCTATGGAGCAGGAGCTTCGCAGAGGCGGTCAGGTTTACTATCTTTACAACAGAGTTGAGGATATTGAGAAAAAGGCGGCTGAAATCAAAAGTCTTCTGCCCGATGCTAATGTAGGTATAGGTCACGGAAAAATGAGCGAGGATGAACTCAGCGAGGTGTGGCGCAGGCTTCTTGAGGGTGAAATAGATATTCTTGTGTGCACAACCATTATTGAAACCGGTGTTGATGTACCCAATGCAAATACGCTTATCATTGAAAATGCGGACAGAATGGGTCTTGCACAGCTTCATCAGATAAGAGGCAGAGTAGGCCGTTCATCAAGAAGGGCAAGTGCATATTTCACATTTACAAGAGGAAAACAGCTTTCCGAAATTGCCACACGCAGGCTTGATTCAATAAGAGAATTCACGGAATTCGGCTCAGGCTTCCACATTGCGATGCGTGACCTTGAACTGAGAGGTGCAGGCAATGTTCTGGGTTCGTCACAGCATGGTCACATGGAATCCGTAGGTTACGAAATGTATGTGAAGCTTCTTGAACAGGCAATTTGCGAAGAAAAAGGCGAGACACCATCTGAGCCCGAAAAGGATTGCGTTGTTGATTTGCCCATTGATGCACATATTCCCGATGAATATATCGAAAGCGTGCCTCAGAGGTTGCAGATTTACCGCAGAATCGCAGATATAAAAACAAATGAGGATGCATCGGATGTTATTGATGAGCTTTGCGACCGTTTCGGAGACCCGCCCGAAAGCGTTGAGGGTCTTATAAAAATCGCCCTGCTCAGAGGCAAGGCGGCAAGGCACGATATTTATGAAATTACCAATCAGGCAGACAGATTGATTTTTAAAATCAGCAAGCTTGATATGGAAAAAATCGCAAAGGCTTCGGCGCATTTCAAGGGCAGGTTTGTTGTCAGTGCAGGAGGCGGCAAGCCTCACATTGCTGTGAAAATGCTCAGAGGAGAAAACAAGCTGAATCTTATTGACCGTGTGCTTGACTATATGGATGAATAATTTAAATTAACATATGACCGTGTTTTGCAAGTCGGAAACGAATAAACTGCAAAATACGGTCATATATTATATAGAAAAATATTTTTTTGCAAGCTGTTGACAATGCGACTTTCATATTGTATAATAAAACCAATAAATTTAACCAAGGAGGCCAATTCTATGAAAAACTACGATTTACCGTTACTTCTTCTCGATAACGCAGCTATGAGCACGGTTATCAACGAGGGCGAATTCAAAAGTGAGATGATGACCTTTGAAGAAACAAAGGCGATCATTGAGATGTATGAAGAAAAGGATGTTCTTCGTTGCTTTACGGGAGACCTTCTTGAAGAAATTGTTTATAAGTACCTTGATATTCAGGGGCAGCATTTTGAGTATAAAAAGATATCGGATATGAGAGCAGGTCAACACGCAATTGTGTTCAAGGTATACATAACTCCTTCGGAAACACAGCCCGTAATCAATACAAAATATGATTCGGAAGCAAAGAAAATTCAGAATGTTTACGTATACTGCCAGCATATAGTGAAAATGGCATAGAATAAAACCCCCGGTTCAGCCGGGGGTTTTGTACTGAACTTTAATCTTTACGGGGAATAACAAGAAACTGAACCGCTTCATCCTGATTGATGAGCTTGCAGAGAATATCGGATATTTCTTCGGCGGATTCAATCATTCCGTTGTCAAACCACATTCTGAAAACGCCGATTATAGCACTCACATAAAACTGAATGGCATATCTGCCCGAAACATCGTTGTTTACTACGGGGAAATAGCTCTGGATTCTTTCAGCAAGCAAATTGGTTATTGAATGAACAAGCCCTGCGTCAAAAACAGCCTTGATGACCTTTACATTTTCCTGAAAAAACTCGGCTATATAGCATATCATTCCTTTAACTGTCTGTGCGTGACCGCCGTGAAGTTCTTTTATGAGCCTGCTTTCCTGTTCAAGCAGATAGTTTATAAGAATATCATCCTTGGTTTTATAGTTGCGGTAGTATGCCATTCTGGAAACACCTGCGAGGTTTGTTATATCGGTTATGGTGATGCTCGGGTAGCTTTTGACTTCCATAAGTCTGAGCAGTGCCGTGACGATACATTCTTTTGTCAGTAGATTGGTTTCGCTGACTCTTTCCATTACAAATTTGCCCCCGATGTAACATTTTTTTGAAAAAGTGGAATTTGTTGATGATTTGTTCATAAACTAATGATAAAATCATACTGTTACAAGTGTAACACTGCAAATTTGCTTTGTCAAGGGGATTTTTTATGCTTAAACTTAAAGACATAGTCAAAGAATATCCCACGGGGGATACTACGGTAACAGCCCTCAAGGGTATTAATATTGAATTCCGCAGAAATGAGTTTGTTTCCATTCTCGGTCATTCGGGCTGCGGTAAAACCACACTGCTGAATATTATCGGCGGTCTGGACCAGTATACTACGGGCGACCTTGTTATCGAAGGCAAGTCCACAAAGGATTTCAAGGATGGTGACTGGGATTCATACAGAAACCATTCCGTAGGCTTTGTTTTCCAGAATTATAATCTTATTCCTCATCAGAGCGTGCTTTCAAATGTTGAGCTTGCCCTGACTCTTTCCGGCGTATCAAAGGCTGAAAGAAGAAAAAGAGCTACCGAGGCTCTTGAAAAAGTGGGTCTGGGCGACCAGATAAACAAGAAGCCCAATCAGATGTCGGGCGGTCAGATGCAGAGAGTTGCCATTGCACGTGCTCTTGTCAACAACCCCGAAATCCTGCTTGCCGATGAGCCGACTGGTGCACTTGACAGCGAAACCAGTGTTCAGATTATGGATCTTCTCAAAGAAATTTCGCAGGAAAAGCTTGTTGTAATGGTTACGCATAACCCTGAGCTTGCCGATGAATATTCAACAAGAATCATCCGTCTTGTAGACGGTAAGATCGTTGACGATACAAACCCTTATTCAACCGAAGATATTGAAAGAAAAGAAAAAACAAGAGCAGAGAAGAAATCCGAAAAGAAGGCAGCAAAGCAGATGCCCAAAAAGCCTTCCATGTCATTCTTCACCGCACTTTCACTTTCACTCAACAACCTTATGACAAAGAAGATGAGAACCTTCCTCACTTCTTTTGCCGGTTCAATCGGTATAATAGGCATTGCCCTTATTCTTGCTCTTTCAAGCGGTTTTCAGGCATATATCGATTCAATCCAGCAGGAAACCCTCACTTCATATCCCATGATGGTTGAAAGCACCGCAATGGATATGAATGCAATGATGACGGGTATGACCGGCGTTACTCCCGGTGAAGTCAATCATCCGCTTGATAAAGTTTATTCAAACACGATGGCAGCGAGTATGATGGAATCCTTCTCATCGGAAATCTGGCAGAATGACCTTAAATCCTTCAAGGAATATCTTGAAAGCGATGCAAGCACAATCAAGGATTATGCAAGCAGTGTGCAGTATACCTACGGCGGCAAGCTCAATATATTCTCTGCGGATATGACAAACGGCGTAAATCAGGTTTACCCCAGCCCTGTCATATCGATGATGGAATCAATGATGGGCAGTGTTGACCTTGGCGGAATGCAGATTGACACCTCAATGATGTCAAGCATGACCAAAATGATGAATTCCTGGCAGGAGCTTATCGACAACAAAGCCTTGCTTGAAGAACAGTACGAGGTTGTATCGGGTAAATGGCCCGAGGCTTACAACGAGGTTGTTCTTATTGTAGATAAAAACAACGAAATCAGCGATATTGCCATTCAGGGTCTGGGTCTTATGACACAGCAGGATATGATGCAGGCGTTTATGGCGATGCAGAACGGCGAGGAATACAAAGCGACATCCCACGAAATTGAGTATTCCGATGTTCTTGACCTTACATTCAGAATTGTTCTTGAACCCGATTATTTCAGCTATAACGAGGAAACAAAAACCTGGGACGATATGCGTGGCGACGAGCAGTATGTTGCAAAGCTTATTGAAAACGGCGAAGAAATAAAGGTTGTAGGTATTGTCAGACCCTCAGAGGAATCTGTTATGGTTGCAACAACAGGTGCGGTAGGCTATACATCTGCACTTACCGAGCATATCATTACCGCAACTAATGGGTGCGAAATCGTAAAACAGCAGATGGCAGACCCCGAAACCGATGTTTTCACGGGCATTCCCTTTGCTAAGGCACAGGAGCAGCAGGCACAGCAGTCTCAGACAGCAGCGCCCGCTCCCTCCGATGTATCCCTTGATCCTCAGGTGAATACACCTGCTCTTGCAGAAGGCATGGCACCCAAGGCAAGCACAATGAAGTTTGACGGCAAAGCACCCGAGGCAAGCTTTACAGCGACGGGAATGATGGATTTCAGCAGTTTCCCTGCGGTTACGGAAGAAGAAGTTTATGCTTCCATTGATGAAACATTCAGCGGTGAGGAAGCTGAAAAAATGAAGCGCACCGTTGAGCTTATGCTTAAAACAACCCTTTCAATCAGTGAAAGACGTGAGCTTTCGGGTTATCTTGACGAAATGCTTGCAGGTCAGGAAATTGAGGGAATGGGTCAGATAAGCGGCAGTCAGGCACTTTCTTTCCTTCAGATGATGGATAAGCAAACGAAGCTTAAAATGCTCAACGCCATTATGACAGGTCAGTTCGGCAACTACGCTCCTCCCGTGAATAACGAGAATCCCGACGAACCTTCAGGCGATCAGGCAGAAACACCTGTTGAGCCCGAACCCGAGCCGGAACCCGAACCCATGCCGCTTGCATCAAGCTATGAAGAAGCTCTGACAATGCTGGGCGTTGCGGATATCACAACACCTCAATCGATCTATATTTATCCCAAGGATTTCGAGTCAAAGGATATTATTGCAGACGAAATCGAAAAATACAATGCGGCGAAAACCGCTGAGGGCAAGGAAGAAAGCACAATCAAATACACCGATTATATCGGACTTCTTCTTTCTTCGGTTTCAACAATAATCGACATCATTTCATATGTTCTTATTGCTTTCGTTGCAATTTCGCTTGTTGTTTCCTCAATTATGATCGGAATTATCACCTATATTTCCGTTCTGGAAAGAACCAAGGAAATCGGTATTCTCCGTGCAATCGGTGCATCGAAGAAGGATATTTCAAGAGTTTTCAATGCGGAAACACTTATTGTAGGTTTCGTTTCGGGTGCATTGGGTATAGGATCAACAATATTGCTGACAATACCCATCAACGCGGTTATTTCACATCTTACCTCACTTCCCGAGGTTGCAAAGCTTCCCGTTGACGGCGCAATAATTCTTGTTGTAATCAGTATGGTACTGACTTTGATTTCGGGTCTTATTCCCTCAAAGATTGCATCAAGAAAAGACCCCGTAGAAGCACTCAGAACAGAATAAAAACAAACGGCACTGTTTCACTAAGCGAAGACCAAAACAAACAAGAAATGGCTTGCATTGGTAATTATACCTTTGCAAGCCATTTGATTTTATTTTGTGTTTTCTTATATTTCTTTTCTGCCTTTTTTTCGACTCAGCGTATCGCATATGCCTTTAGTCGGAAGAAAATGTTTTCTTCACATTAACCGTAATTAAGAAAGTTTTCTTATTATTCTGTCAACAATGTTTTTTTCTTCAACGGTGAAAGAAGAAATATATTCTTCTGTTTGTGCTTCGGCTTTATCGGCATAAAGGTCATTTATGCATACGGAACGGTAATTCACATAAACGCTTTCGCCTTTTTCACGGAGATCTTCTTTCCGTACAATAAAAATACATTCGTCGTATGTGATGACCTGTACGGTGCCGGCTTTCTGGCTTGCAACTTTTTCAAAAAAACCTAACGGGTAGCCTTCGGCTCCTTTTTTGAGCAATACGGAATCCGAAAGGCTGTAGCCTGCCGCCTGTACCGTTTCGCCGAATTTTTCAATGTCTGTGCCGGCACTTTCCGCAAGCAGGTTTATGGAGCCGATGAGTCTGTTTTTTTCAAGCTGAGTGAGAGGCGTTGAACCGTCGGCGGAAGTGAAATATGCACATACGTTACGAAAGCTGATGTAATTTTCATAAAAATAATTCTGAAGAATTTTTTCTTCTGCGGCATTTGCGATGCCTTTGTCATATTGTGCGGCAAAAACCGCATCCTCATAGGCTTTGGCGGTAAGTATTTTTGTCAGAGTCTGCTTTGAAACGCCGATACTGTTATAATGGTTTTCAAATCTTACCCAATAGTCATTTACGGTCTGAGCAATTTCAACCTTTTCCGAAGATGTCAGTGACAGTCCCATATCTCTGAAAGATGTGTTGGCGGCAAGATATTTTTTGCACTGAACAATTGCAGCTCTTTTTAATTCGGCTTTCATAGGGTTTTCGGCCAAATTATATTCGATGGGTCTGTTCATAACCTTGTCAAGATAATAGGTGAAAATCTCACTGTCTATTTCAGTGCCCGAAATAACAAGTGCGGTTTTCTTTGAGTTGCCGCAGGCGGCAAGCGAGAATATAAGCACAACGGCAAGCAGAAGTGCCGTGAATTTTTTCATAAAATCAATCCCTTCGCAGTCATTATAACATATAAAACCTTAATTATAAAGCTATCTTCAAAATTTTTTGAAAAATGTCTTTATTAGTTCATTTTTTTGTTGTATAATCGAAGTGTAACAATATTAACCGAGGTGAAAACCATGGAGAAAATCAGACTTTTAATCGCAGGCGAAGAATACAATATCGGTACCGATGATGATCTTGATTACGTTGCAGAGCTTGGTGCGGAGCTTGATAAGAAAATCAGCGGACTTATGAGCAGTAACATAAGAATTTCCGTTACTCAGGCGGCTATCGTAACAGCTCTCGAATATGCCGATATGGCAAAAAAGAGTGAAATCACATCCGAAAATCTCAGAGGCCAGATTCAGGAGTATCTTGAAGATGCCGCGAGAGCAAGAACAGATGCTGAAGTTACAAAGCGTGAGCTTGAAAGAGTAACGAAAGAGCTTGCAGCCCTCAAAGCTTCAAAATAATGGGAGCTGAAATTCTTGCACCTGCAGGCAGTATTGAGTCACTCAGAGCTGCGGTGCGTTGCGGTGCGAATGCTGTTTATCTTGGCGGCAAGGTGCTTAACGCACGGAGAAATGCTTCCAACTTCTCCGAAACGGAGCTGGCGGAGGCTGTTGAATACTGCCACGCAAGAAACGTTAAGGTTTATCTTACTCTTAACACACTTGTGAGTGACGGTGAATTTGAAACCGCATACGATGCGGTGAAGTGTGCCTGCAGAGTCAATGCAGATGCACTTATATTACAGGATTTAGGGCTCGCCGCAACAGTGCGGCGGGTCTGTCCGTCTATGCCGATGCACGCATCGACACAGATGTCTGTGCAGAGCATAGAGGGTATAAGAAAACTTGAAGAACTGGGTTTTTCAAGAGCTGTTCTGCCCCGTGAACTTTCAGAAAAAGAAATAATTGCAATTTCTTCTCAGACGGATATGGAGCTTGAATATTTTGTTCACGGTGCACTGTGTATGTGCGTTTCGGGTCAGTGCCTGATGAGCTCCGTGCTGGGCGGCAGAAGCGGCAACAGGGGTCTTTGTGCTCAGCCTTGCCGACTTCCCTTCGGTGTAAACGGCAAGGGCGGAAACAATCTGAGCCTTAAAGATTTATCGCTTACCGATGAGCTTCACAGGCTTGAAAAAGCAGGTGTATGTTCCTTTAAGATAGAAGGCAGAATGAAGCGTCCCGAATATGTTGTGGCGGCGGTTACTGCCTGTAAAAACAGCCTTGAAAATAAAAAGGATGAAGAAATCAACCAATCACTCAGAGCTGTGTTTTCACGTTCGGGTTTTACAAAGGGCTATTTTGAAGGGAAACTCGGTAGTGAAATGTTCGGTATAAGGCGCAAGGAAGATGTTGAGGGTGCAGGCAGTGTGCTTTCGGGTCTGCAAAGGCTTTACGACAACGAAAATCCCCTTATTCCTGTTGAGTTATCACTGACCTTCAAAGAAAACGAACTTCTGAAACTTGAAGCTTCAGCACTTGGAATTTCGGTAGGTGCAATCAGTGCAATATATCCCGAAAAAGCACACAACAAGCCTCTGAGTTGTGACGATTTGTCACAAAGAATTTCAAAATGCGGCGGCACACAGTTTTATGCAGATAAGATAAATATTGATTTCACCGAAGGGCTGATTGCTTCTGCAGGTGCAATAAACGGGCTGAGGAGAGATGCTCTGAATTTACTTGAAAAAGCGATAATCCGCAGAGAAGAAATTTCAGTTTCCGCACCTGAATTTACCTTTAAACCTCACAAGGGCACTCTGAAATCAACACACGCAAGATTTTTCAGGGAAGAACAGATACCTCAAAACCTTGACGGTGTATCGAGAGTAATTCTGCCCATCGAGGTCAGCGGCGAAACAGTTAAAAGACTTTGCAGAATGGGGATTGAAACCGCAGTTGAAATTTCGTCGGCAGTTTTCTCGAACAGTGATAAATATATTGAAAAGATGAAAGAATTAAAGATATACGGCGTATCCCTTGCCTGGGTATGTACTCTTGACGGCGTGGGAATCGCAGAAAAAGCCGGTCTGCCTTTTGCTTCGGGCTTCGGTATGAATATCTACAATACCTTTTCTGTTGAAGAAATAAAGCGTATGGGCGGCACGGATTGTCTGCTTTCCTGTGAAATGTCCCTTTCCGAAGCGGCGAAACTCGGCGGAGATTTGCCCCGCGGTATTATGACCTACGGCAGAATTCCTTTGATGCTTACCAGAAACTGTCCCGTTAAAAACAAGCTTACCTGCGGTGAATGCGGCGGAAAAAGTGTATTGACGGACAGAATGGGCGTTGATTTTCCTGTTGTGTGCAAAAACGGAGCAAGCTTTGTGCTTAATTCCGTGCCTCTCTGGCTTGGCGATAAGAAAAATGAGCTTCGCAATATTGATTTTGACCTGCTGTATTTTACAAATGAGTCAAAGGATGAATGCGAAAGAATAATCACTGCTTATGATAATAATGAAAAGGCAGATGGCGATTTTACCCGAGGTTTATATTTCAGAAAAGTTTTATAAAACACTTGAATATGGCAAAGAATAGCTGTATACTTTACTTTATTGGAAAAGGGGATGTAAATTATGAGTATAAGAATCGGAATTTTCGGTTACGGCAATATCGGCAAAGGTATTGAGTGTGCAGTAAAGCAGAATAATGATATGGAGCTTGTTGCCGTGTTTACACGCAGAGACCCTTCAACGGTAAAAACCGTTTTTGGCGAAGCACCTGTTATTTCCGCAAGCGAAGTTGAAAATTATGCGGATAAAATCGATGTTATGATTATGTGCGGCGGCAGTGCAACGGATTTGCCCGTTCAGACTCCCGCAATGGCAAAGCTTTTCAATGTTATTGACAGTTTTGATACTCACGCACGCATTGCTGAGCATCAGGCAAATGTTGACAAAACCGCAAAGGAAGGCGGCAAAACTGCTGTTATTTCAGTTGGCTGGGATCCCGGTCTTTTCTCACTCAACAGACTTTATGCGGATGCAATTCTTCCCGAGGGTGAGAATTACACCTTCTGGGGCAAGGGCATAAGCCAGGGCCATTCCGATGCAATCAGACGCATCGAGGGTGTTGCGGATGCAAGGCAGTATACCGTGCCCGTGCCCGAAGCTGTTGAAGCTGTAAGAAGCGGCGCAAATCCTCAGCTTACAACCCGTATGAAGCATACAAGAGAATGTTATGTTGTTGCCGAGGAAGGTGCAGATAAAGCCAGAATTGAGCAGGAAATCAAAACAATGCCCAATTACTTTGCTGATTATGATACAACCGTTACTTTCGTTACTCAGCAGGAGCTTGACGAAAACCACGGCGGTCTGCCACATCAGGGAATTGTTATCCGTTCAGGTGTGACCGGTGCAAGCAAGGAGCATAACCACATTATTGAATATAAGCTTAAGCTTGACTCAAACCCCGAGTTCACTTCCAGCGCACTTGTTGCCTATGCAAGAGCTGCCTACAAGCTCAACAAGGCAGGGGATACGGGCTGCAAAACAGTTCTCGATATTGCGCCTTCAATGCTTTCACCCAAGAGTGCGGCAGATATAGTGCAGTATCTGTGATGAACACACTATATATAATGTAATAATCATATAGCGAAAAAATTTAATCAAAAATGAGAAAAAAGTGCTTGACTGCAAGGGTAGAATGTGATATTATATTTCTACCTCTGCAGGAGGGTTCTTTTTTTGTGCCCGAAAATAAATTGTAAAAATTGTTAAGCAGAGGGAGGCCTGGCTCTGTTTCAGGTTGCCTGATAGACCCGTTTCAGGGCTAATTATTCCAAAAATGGAGGTGCCGCACATGGCTGCTAACGGTAAAAGAGTAAAAATCACACTTTCTTGCACCGAATGCAAACAGCGCAATTACAACACAATGAAAAACAAGCAGAACACACCCGACAGGATGGAGATGAACAAGTACTGCCGTTTTTGCAGGAAGCATACTCTCCACAAAGAAACAAAGTAAGCGGGAGGTTTTAACCTATGGCTAAGAAAGAAAAAGCTGCAGAAAAGGTTGTCGCCGCTGATAAGAAAGAAAAAAAGCCTGCTAACCCCAACGGAAATATTTTCGTGAGAGCCGGCAAGGCAATCAAAAAGTTCTGCAAAGATCTCAAGGGCGAAATCAAGAAGATTGTTTGGCCCGATGCAAAAACCGTTCTTAAATCAACTGCGGTTGTTCTCGTAGTTGTTGCAATCTGCGGTCTTGCAATTTTTGCTATTGATCAGCTCCTTTCACTGGGCCTTTCAGGTCTTAAGGATGTTGCTCAGAGCATAGGCGAATCCGCTAACACAACAACCACCGCCGCAAACACCGGTATGATAAGCCTCGGTAAATTCTTTATCGGCTGATAAAGGAGGCTGAATACTATGGCGATTGACGCAAGATGGTACGTTGTTCATACCTATTCAGGCTATGAAAAGAAGGTTGCAACCAATATCGAAAAGATGGTTGAAAACCGCAAAATGCAGGATCAGATTCTTGAAGTTACCATTCCCGTTGAAACCGTTACCGATATCGAAAAGAACAAAACTGTTGAGCGTCTGCTCTTCCCCGGTTATGTTCTCGTTAAGGTAGCAGTTACACCCGACAGGGACAACCGTCCCGCAATGAGCGATGAAACATGGCTTCTCATCCGCAACACAAGAGGTGTAACAGGTTTTGTCGGTCCCGAAAACAAAGCAATCCCCCTTACCGACGAAGAAGTTATCAGGCTCGGAGTCGAGAAGAGAGTTGTTGAGGTTTCATACAAGGTTGGCGATACAGTCAACATCATCGATGAAATTTTTGACGGCTTTACGGGAGTTGTTGAGGAACTCGACGTTGACAACAACATGGTCAAAGTTTCGGTATCCGCACTCTTTGGCAAACAGACAACCGTTGAGCTTGAGCTTGATCAGGTTGAGCTTGCCGAATAATCACGGTAATTTGAGGGTTAATCCCTTTCAAATTTAGCGCTTTAACAGCGCAGTCCGCTTAAGGCGTGGCTTCGTGGGAGGAGCATTCAAAGCTCCGCAATTTACCACATTATATGGAGGTTTTTAATTATGGCACAGAAAGTTGTAGGCTTAATTAAGTTACAGATCCCCGCAGG
>JAZSHU010000066.1:0-4028 GCA_045533455.1 Acutalibacteraceae bacterium
TCCGCAAATTCTTATTTTCCGAACTTTTTGACAAATTGGAATTTAGCAGATACGATTACTCGTTCAGAATTTATCGGCAGCTCTTATGCGCAGAGCCATATCGGTTGCCTGCGGTCTGTCGCCGATATAATATGTGCCGAATCTTGTAGCGGTAAATTCATATTCTTCGGAAAATTCACCGCTGATGGGGTTGAACCATTGATAGGTATATCTTCCGTTCGGAACGAGGCTTCCGATTGTACCCGTTTTTATTCCGCCGTAAAACTTGGTGTTTACATTCTGCGCAACGGTTTCATCGGTGAACGAATAGAAATAAATAACGATTTCGGTGTTATCTTCGTTGCCTGCATAAACATAATAAACATTGTTTGCAGGAACAAAATATGCCTTGTTGTCAAATCTGGGAATAAGATTATACCATTCTGTGTTTTCAAGGAAATCTCGCATATATCCGACTTGATATGAGCTCTCGTATTCGAGCGCATCCTGCCAGGTTGCATTGATTTTTTCTTCGCTCGTTATTGTGTCAACGCCGTCGGAGCTGTCGTTTTCTTCATCATAAACATTGAGGTAGCTCCAGGTATCGTGACCGCCCCAACCGTAGCCGTACATGCCGTTAAGATACGCTGTCCAGCCCTGCATTCTTGAACCGAAGTTCTTTGTCCAGAGATAGCAATACTGGCCTTCATAATTGATTGCGGGTTTGCCTTGTGAGTTATACCAGCAGTCTTTTTCAATTCGGAAATCGCTTTGCTCTGTTTTGTCGGTGTGCCATTGAACGGCATAGAAATTGTGTGCTTTTATATCTCTGAAACAGGACGGCATTGCATCTTTGAAATAAACCTTGCAATTATCCGTTGATCCCTCACCGTTGCCGTAAACCGACGTTGAACCGACGTTTTCCATATGAGCAGAAAGCGGATGGTCATATGCATCGTGTTTTGCTAAATACTCCGCAACAAGCTTGTAAGGGTTGTTATCCAATCCCCATTCGGGATGGTTTGTTTCGCTCCAATAAAAATCATTGTCAACTTCCTGACCGAGTGTCCAGACAACGGGATAAGCTCCGTATCTTGCGACCCAGTAACGGCTGACTTTTTCAAGGTAAGCTTTTGCAGAATCAGACGGCTCATTGCCGTTGAAACCGCCGTTGTTTGAAATCAGGGGCTCAATAAAATAGGAGAAAAAAAACTGTGCATTTGCGTGAACGAACCCGTTTTCTGCAATAATACGGAACTTTTCATCATAGTCCGCAAGACCTGCCATATCCTCTTCGGTTATGCCGTTTGTAAAATCAAACTTTGCTCCGATGGGTTCACTCTGATACACGGTAAAACCCTGTGAAACACGCTTTTCGCATATTGTTTCAACCATATCAACTGTTTCGTCGCCGAGGCTCCAATGAGTATCACCGAGCCAGAAAAACGGTGTTCCGTCGTCATAAGTGAAATACTTTTCACCTGGGTTTGTTGTGATAAAACCGTGCTTATAAAGATCGTGCTCACCGCTGTATCCGGTGCAGATAACAGCACCTGTTCTGCCGTCAAGCGAAGTGTTTTCGGCATCCGTGCAGACGGTCTTGAAATGCCAATTACCTTCGGAGGGACAAACGAACCGGACTTTCCAGACATTACCACCGTCCCAGAAAGCAGGGATTTTATAAAGTCTGCCGTTGCCCCAAAGGTGAAGTTCCACATCAACGTCATTGAACGGGTTGGTATATGATTTTTCGCTTTCAAAAGCAATTTCATTTGCAACCCATGTTTCTGCGTTCAATCTCTGTTCGGGATTCTCAATCGGTTCGCCGTTATATTCAATCCACGAGTGAGGATTTACCGCTGCAGGGGGTATAGCAGTTTCATCTGTGCCTTTGATGTTGTTGATCAATTTTGCAAAATAATTGATAACTAAGCCTGTGATTTCTTCCGCTGTGTTTATTATTGCAGGTGTGCCTGCGTTTGTTCCGTCAGAAGCATAAGATGAGAGTGTAGCGGATAAAAATACCATTACAACACAAAGAAGCAATGAAATTTGTTTTTTAAATCTCATAATTACCTCCACAAATTCTTATTTGTCGAGTTGATTATATCACACGCATACATATAAAACAACCTCACATTCAATCAAACCATTTCATCAATTTTTTTGCCGTGATTTATTCCGTGTTTTTTCGCATTTTCGCTTAAACTGTTTCTGCGTTCTTCCGAATACGGTGCGGTGAGTCTAAAACTCAATCTGCCTTTGAGAATTTCAAAAATCATTCCACCTTGCTCGTCATCGTCCGTCAGCTTACAACAGTCTGGATATTGCTCGCTGAATTCTAAAAGTCTGTTTCTCAAATCTGTGTTGTGTGTCCGCACATCAATGATGTCACTTTCTTCGTTAAAGCAGATAACCGTATCTTTCTGACGCTTCGTTAATCCTGTTTTCATTTTGCCTCCTTTCCGCCGAAATTGGCTGATTTTTGTGATTTTTTCTCGGTTCAAGAACCGTAAAAAACATCGTTTCATTTAATGGATTTTCTCAAAACGATGCGTTGGTCATTTGCGGTTCTTCAATTCGGTTTTTTGCTAATTTTTCAATTCTTAACATCTCCTTTCGGACATCAAAAAACAGCCGTGAAATCAATCGCGACTGTTTTTGTCTTTTTGTTTGGTTTTCTTCTTTTTTGAGAGGGATTCCAAAAATTCTCCGTAATGTTTTAAAACAAAATCTTCGTATGCCATTGCAATTTTCTGAATCCGTTTGTAAATTGCACTCGGTGTTTTGTATCCCGCAAATTTTGCAATCTGTTCAAGTGTGCATCCGTCCATTCGCATCTGCAAAATCCGTTTGTCTTTTCCGTCGAGCGTTTCAAAGAATGCTTCGACTTTGTGTTTCGAAAGAATTCTTGTTTCAAAATCATAACGGGGTGACGGTAACTGAACGAGTAATTCTTCGCTGATTTCTTCGCCTGATTTGATTGCTTCATCAAGAAAAATCGGACTTTTCTTTTTATCCCACGTGCAATACCACTTGTTGATGAAATCTCTTTTGTATGTGCTTTTACGTTCGCTGTAATCTTCCATCTGACGGTTTTTCCATATTTCATCAATCATCGGTTGCCAGTTCTGTTCTGCAACAATCATATCTGTGAGATTACCGATAAGATTACTGAACTGCTGATATGTAAGCCACGGGATTTGCATTTCCATAGGCATCATAAACAGCTTCTGAAAACTCCATTCCATTTCATATTCGAATTTCTTTCGGAAGTGATTCTGAATCACAAAGCACAACTGCCACAGAGGAAAATCACCCGAATAATCTGTCCACTTGCCGGGAATGTTGCCGTAACCGTCACGGCGGGGAACCTGAATGAACTGCCATACCGACCACGCATAAGATTCCCAGATGAGCTGAAGAAAAACATCGTCGTTTATGAGATAATCGTATTTATCCGTGTAAAGAACTTCATACGGATTTCTCGGAATGTTGAGATAATCCTTCCGTTTTATTACAAGCTCTTTGGGGAGAGCGTAAAACAACGGAAGCCACGCAAGATGACTGTCCTGCGGTATAGTTATTATCTGATTCGGGAGTTTTACAATGTAACTGATATTAGGGTTGTCCGATATAATTGCATCACCTCACTACGAAGAATTTTTATCCTCCCACTTATAAAGGAATAAAACAGAACGAATTTTTCCTAAAAACAAAACAATTTACAATTTGTTCAAAAACCATTGCTTCAGAAAATACCCACTCACTTTATATGGAATGAGAACGAATATATTTTTCCTGCTTTTACAAAAAGTTAAAAAATATTTGCTCTCACTTATTATGGAGTGAGGATGCAAAAATTTTTCCTGAAAATTGACGAAAAAAATAAAAATATTTTAATTTCACCGCAAACAAATGTTCGATAATATTTTATATCAGTTTTTTCTCGGTGTCAATAGGTGGGCTTTATATTTAAAATAATCATATTTTGACTAAATTAGATTCAGAATCAGCAGCAGAAGACATACTAGATGACAACATAAAGT
>JAZSHU010000048.1:0-30007 GCA_045533455.1 Acutalibacteraceae bacterium
CGTTCAAGAACTCAGGGCCGCGGTCAGTACGCTATGGAACCCAGCCATTATGCTGAAGTTCCCAAGTCAATTGCCGAAAAAGTTATCAGCGAAAGATAATTTTGTTTCGTTAATTTAAAAAAAGGGCTTGAAATTTAGCCCTATAATTGTTACAATTAATCTATGCACGAGCATAGAAAAAATATTTTGTTTACTCAAAAGGGAGGAAATACCAATGGCAAAGGCAAAATTCGAACGTAATAAGCCCCACGTAAATATCGGTACCATCGGTCACGTTGACCATGGTAAGACAACTCTTACAGCTGCTATCACAAAGACTCTCGCTATGCAGGGCGGCGCAGACTGCATCGACTAGGGTAAGGGGGATAAGGCTCGCGAAGAGAGAGAGCGCGGTATCACAATCAACACAGCTCACGTTGAGTACGAAACTGACAACCGTCACTACGCTCACGTTGACTGCCCCGGCCACGCTGACTATATCAAGAACATGATCACAGGTGCTGCACAGATGGACGGTGCTATCCTTGTTATCGCTTCAACAGACGGCCCCATGGCTCAGACTAAGGAACATCTTCTTCTTGCTCGTCAGGTTGGCGTTCCCAGAATCATCGTTTTCATGAACAAAGTTGACCAGGTTGACGATCCCGAACTCCTCGAGCTCGTTGAAATGGAAATCCGTGAGACACTTGCTGAGTACGGCTTCGATGAAGAAGCTCCCATCATCAAGGGTTCAGCTCTCAAGGCTCTCGAGTATGCAGGCAGCGACACATCAGACGCTTCAATTGCTCCCATCTGGGAACTCATGGCTGCTGTTGACGAGTACATTCCTACTCCCGACAGAAAGGCAGACCTTCCCTTCCTTATGCCTGTTGAAGACGTATTCACAATCACAGGCCGTGGTACAGTTGCTACCGGTAGAGTTGAAAGAGGTCAGCTCAGAACTTCAGAAGAAATTGAAATCGTTGGTCTTTCAGACGAAAAGAGAAAGACTGTTGTTACAGGTATCGAAATGTTCCGTAAGATCCTCGACTATGCAGAGGCAGGCGACAACATCGGTGCTCTCCTTCGTGGTGTTCAGAGAACAGAAATCGAAAGAGGTCAGGTTCTTTGCAAGCCCGGTTCAATCAACCCCCACACAAAGTTCAAGGGTCAGGTTTACGTTCTGACTAAGGAAGAAGGCGGCCGTCATACTCCCTTCTTCAACAACTACCGTCCTCAGTTCTACTTCAGAACAACAGACGTTACAGGTGTTATCAACCTTCCCGCAGGCACTGAAATGTGCATGCCCGGCGATAACGTTGATATGGACGTTGAACTCATCACTCCCATCGCTATTGAAAAGGGTCTCCGTTTCGCTATCCGTGAAGGCGGCAGAACTGTTGGTTCAGGCGTTGTTATCGAAATCAACGAATAATTAAAAATTAATTTTTTGGGAGCAACCCTCGGGTTGCTCCTTTTTTTATTGACAACTTTATGCCGATGTTATAATATTGAATTACGGAAAAGGAGGTATGACTATGAATTGCAAAAACTGCGGAACAGAAATTTATCATAATGTCAGTTTTTGTCCAACTTGCGGCGAAAGCGTAACAGAAGCTGAATCAAACGCATTGGGAATGAAATGGTATGGATTCCAGGCATATTTTATAATGCCGTTCAGTGCGTTGGTTAACTCGTTTATAGGTATATTGCTTATCCCCGGCGTATTAAGTAAAATAGTTGCCTTTATTCCTGATGCAAAAACAATTCCAATGGATATAATTTCAATTGCTTTTTTTCTGGATTCTTACAGAGAAGCACACACGATTTTGGCATTCATAGAAATTGCACTGGCAATTTATTACTCATATGTTTCGTTTGCCATGATAAAATATAAGAAAACGGCACCGATGCATATTTACATCAGCCAGGTGCTTAGTCAAGCACTGGGACTTATCTACTTCATCGTAATGATAATTCTGATGAGAAGCTTTGATGCGGAAATAATGATTGATTTAGCAAAAAATATGGTTTCGAAAATTGTGTCTATTGTGTTCTGGATAACGGTTTACACGAAATACTATAATAAAAGAAAGCATCTGTTCGTTAATTAAAAATAAAGACCGAAAGAGCAAATCTCTTTCGGTCATTTTTTTTACTGTTTCAGCATTATTCCTTTTTCAACTGCCGTGTGGGCACAGATTTTCAGAATTTCCATTGTTTTTTTATCAACATCGGGTAACTCGAAGATGTTTTCAAGAATGCTTCTGCCGAAAATCATTTCATAGAAGCAGGCACTTGCAAGGTAACAGCCCAGGTCATTGCCGTGATAACCGTCGACGGTCAGAATGTCGCCAAGGGTGTTGCGTGCGGTCTGCCATGCTCTGCCGCTGGGGATAATCAAATCAATATCCGCCTCCATTGCGGCATCAACATAAGCCTCCGTCAATGCACGGTACATTTCTTGCTGGCTGTTTTTGTAGTTTGCAAATCCGCCGTGCTGACAGCCTTCTTCGTATGCCCAGGTCTGGTGAAGCATAATTTTTGCTTCTGGTTTTACCATTCTGCAATATTCCGCAAGCTCAGAAAGATAGGGGTAGTATGTTTCGGGAATACCGCTGAAATGACTGCATTGCTGCAATGTGATAACATCCCAATCCTCGTCTTCAACGGCTTCATGAAGTGCCACATCGTCGGCACGGGTCATCTCCGTTTCACCGGGAAGATAGATTTCGTAGTCATAATCTGTTTTTTCTTCACGCCAGTTATTCCAGTGCTGTTCAAGTGAGCAACCTCCTATAAAAAGGTTGCAAAGCATTATTTTATCGCCGTCAGCCTTGAGGATATGAGGCAGAAATTTATGTGCGTTTGTGGAAAAACTGTTACCGATTGATAATATGTTCATTGCTTTTCTCCGTTTGTTTGTTAAGGTAAATAGTGAATACCGCCTGAGAAAGACCCAGCACCATCATAAGGTACTGCAAAGGTTTCAGGCCGTAGAAAAGGCAGTCTGTCATACCGCAGAGAACAAAGCCCGCAACAGAGGCAAAAAGGGTGATTGCATATTCTCTGCACCTGTCTTTAAGCTTATAAAGGCGGATAATGTTTATAAAGAATACAAGGAATATCACGACAAGAAGAATAACACCCAAAATTCCGTTTTCAACCCAGGCTTCAAGGAAAATGTTGTGGGCGTGAGGCTGCTTTACACCGTATACGTTGTGAAGCATCTGTCTTACATTATCAAAACCTGTGCCGTAGCCGAAAACAGGTTTATCGCCTATCATATCAAAAATTCCGTCCCAGAGCGCTTTTCGGGTGTTTACGGATATATCCTTGCCGCTGAGAAGGGTGAAAAGTCGTTTCACGGTGCCGCTTGCGAAAATCATAACAATTCCGCCTGCCGCAATACCTACGCCAATAAGTTTAAGGGTTTTCTTACCGCCGTAAAGCAGAAGAATTGCACATACGGCAACAGCAAAGAGGTAGGGTCCTCTTGAATATGAGCAGGCAATACCGCCGATTGAAAGCATAAAGCAGAAGAATCCGATTATGCGTTTTTTCAGAGTCGGTGCACAAAGGAACATATATGCCGCAAAGGGAAGAAGCATAACCTCAATCGCCGCAAAGAAAAGGGGATTTGAGAATGTACTGCACGCTCTTGTATCAAACGAGTGGAATGTTGTTGAACCCATTTTAGAGGTAATGAATTCGGGGAGAAATACTACCAGCTTTTCAATCAGAAGGTTAAGGAAACGCCAGAAGGGATTGAAAGCATTGCTTATACTGCTGTCAAAATGATTTCCGATGTGAAAAAGAAACATCTGACCTATGCCTATTGCACCCGAAATACCTGCCGTCAGAGAACCGCAATATATAATTTTGTCAACTCTTTCGGCACTGTCAACGGTTTCCGTAAAGAAGTAATAGCCTGAAAACATCAGAAGCCACAGACCGATACTTGCCAGGGAAGAAATGATTGATGATGAATAGAATGTGCCTATAACCATCCACGCCATATATGCGATTATGCATATGCCCATATCGCCGAAACGGGGTTTCTTCTTTTCGGCGGCACGCTTTTTCAGAACTGCCGCAAAGCCTGCAACAGTGAAAAAGGGTGCAACGTATTCAGGCATAAGACCTGCAAGCAGGAATGCTGCAGGTGCAAACATATAAAGCCTGTTTTTTTCAGTTGTCTGTGTTGCCTGCATCCGATTCAGCATCCTCTCTGTTTTCGGTTTCTTTATCACGGTTTGAGCTGATTTTATTGTAAATTGCACCGCAGACTACGCTGAGAACGGTTGTAATTATGAAGGCTGCGGCGGCAAGAAAATAGTTTTTACTGATAAGCTGTTCGCCGCACCAGGTTGACACAAGAATAGACGGGATTCTTGCAATGCCCGTTACAAGCAAAAACTTTTTCATATCAAGGTCTATAATGCTTGCGGCGTAAGTAAGAATATCTTTGGGCGTGCCGGGAATAAGATAGATAAAGAACAGCGTTTCGTAAACTCTTTTTTTGTTTTGAAGGAATTTAAGCGAATCAATTTTATCCACGGGTACAAAAACATTAACAAGCCGTCTGCCGAATACTCTTGAAAGAGCGATGATTACAAGAGAACCAATCATTGAACCGGCAAGGCAAAGAAGCATACCGCCCATTGTTCCGTAAAGATAGCCTGAACCGATTTCGAGGGGTTCGGCAGGAATGATTTTGATAACCGTCTGGAATGCACGTATAGCAACGAATACCCATTTGTCGAAGCCGTGAAACTGCAAAAGGAACAGTTCAAGGTGTTCGGAATCGCTGAATATTTCCGAAATTTCATTGCCGTATTTTATATAACAGTATAAGAATACGCCGAGAAATATGCAACAAACCAAAACAGCCCCTGTGATTTGCAGGAGCCGCATTTTATTTTCAGATATCTTTGTTTTTTTCAAAAAATTCACCGAGCCTTCCGCGGTAATTTTTTTCGCGCCAGGGTTTGTGTTTGCCGTTAAAATGGATAACCACCGTGTTGGTTCTTACCCAATCAAGGTCAATCCTTTTTTTGCCCGCAGTTTTTTTTGAATAAGCGGAAAAGGTTTTTTCGTCAAGATTGTAAAGCCTTTCGTCAATACAGAGCATACTGTCTTCAAACATAACGTTTATAACATCCTGATCTGCAAGCAGAAGCTTTTTGATATTTGCAGTGATGAAATCAAATATCTGACCCAAGGTTACGGATTTACGCCACAGGTCAAGGTCGATAAGCAGTACGCCTGCGTTGATGTAACGGCTTGATTTTTTCATCCCCAGCCTTGCAAGGTTAACCTTTTCCATAAATCCGAAAAGGTGAGTGCCTGCGGCAACGGTTTTGCCCTGCATATTAAGATTGTAAAAATCCGTAAGGTTACTGTTTATGACGATATCGGGGTCGAGATAAAGGAGTCTGTCAACGCTTTCGGGCAAAATATCCCCTATAAGCAGACGGTAATAAGTTTCTTTGCTGAGCCTGCCCAGCACGGGTGCCCCTTCAAAAATCTTATCGTCAACAAGAACTCTGTGAATAACCGCATCCGTACCTGAAAGTGCGGATTCCATGCGAACGAAATCCTCCTCGGTCAGGGATGAGTATGCAACGTAAATGTCGAAATGTCCGTCAGGGTTTGATTTCGCCAGCGAACGGAACATTACGCACAGAGGATATATGTAATTTGAATCAAGACTGACAAGTATGTTCATAACAGTGCCTTTTCAAATTAAGATAATATTTTATACCATTATAACAACATCCGTTTTCAAAGTCAACAAACGTTACAATATTGTAAGATTTATAAATTTATTTGTGACAATACTGTAAACTTTGGAAAAAGGTCTTGATTTTTCCTTGAAAAGTGGCTAAAATACAAATTAGCACTCTGGCTTATTGAGTGCTAAAGTTATAAATATAATTTTTGGAGGTAATAAATATGACTATTAAACCCCTTGCAGACAGAGTAGTTGTCAAGGCAGTTGAAGTGGAGGAAACAACAAGCAGCGGTATCATTCTTGCTGCAGCTGCTCAGGAAAAGCCCCAGATTGCAGAGGTTGTTGCCGTAGGCCCCGGCGGAATGGTTGACGGCAATGAGGTTGAAATGTATATCAAGGTTGGCGATAAGGTAATCACAAGCCAGTATTCAGGCACAAAGGTAAAGCTTGACAGCGAGGAATATACCATTGTCAAGCAGAGTGATATTCTTGCAATCGTTGAATAATTAATAATTTCACTTTCATTATAGGAGGATAAATCAATGGCAAAGCAGATTATTTACGGCGAAGAAGCCCGTAAGGCTCTTCAGGCAGGCGTTGACAAGCTTGCAAATACAGTTAAAATCACCCTTGGCCCCAAGGGCAGAAATGTTGTGCTTGATAAGAAGTACGGCGCACCCCTTATCACCAATGACGGTGTTACAATCGCCAAGGAAATCGAGCTTGAAGACCCCTTTGAGAATATGGGTGCTCAGCTTGTTAAAGAAGTTTCAACAAAGACAAATGATGTTGCAGGTGACGGTACAACAACCGCAACCCTTCTTGCTCAGGCTCTCATCAGAGAGGGTATGAAGAATGTTACCGCAGGTGCAAACCCCATGGTAGTAAAGAAGGGTATGGCAAAGGCTGTTGCAGCTGCAGTTGAAGCTGTTAAGAATAATTCAAAGCCCGTTTCCAGCTCTGAGGATATTGCAAGAATCGCAACAATTTCAGCAGCTGACGAAGAAGTCGGCAGATTCATTGCAGATGCAATGGATAAGGTTACATCTGACGGTGTTATTACCGTTGAGGAGTCAAAGATTGCGGTTACCGAATCAGAAGTTGTTGAAGGTATGCAGTTTGACAGAGGCTACATCTCACCCTATATGGTAACAGATACAGATAAGATGGAAGCAGTTATTGACGATGCTCTCATCCTTATCACAGATAAGAAAATTTCAAGCATTCAGGAGCTTCTTCCTCTTCTTGAGCAGATTATGCACGCAGGCGGTAAGCTTATCATAATTGCAGAAGATGTTGAAGGCGAAGCACTTTCAACCATTCTTGTAAACAAACTCCGCGGCGTATTTACCGTAGTTTGCGTAAAGGCACCCGGCTTCGGCGACAGAAGAAAGGAAATGCTTCAGGATATAGCTATCCTTACAGGCGGCGAGGTTATCACATCAGACCTGGGTCTTGAACTCAAGGATACTCAGCTTGCACAGCTGGGCAGAGCACGTCAGGTAAAGGTTTCAAAAGAAAACACCATCATTGTTGACGGTGCAGGCGATAAGGACGGCATTTCATCAAGAGTTGCTCAGATCAAGCTTCAGATTGAAAACACAACATCAGACTTTGACAGAGAAAAGCTTCAGGAAAGACTTGCAAAGCTTTCAGGCGGCGTAGCAGTTATCAAGGTTGGTGCCGCAACAGAAACCGAAATGAAGGAGAAGAAGCTCCGCATTGAGGATGCTCTCGCAGCAACAAAGGCAGCTGTTGAAGAAGGCTGTGTTGCAGGCGGCGGCGTTGCACTTCTCAACGCAGTGAGCAACGTAAAGGCTCTGCTTGACACAACAGACGATGCCGACGAAAAGACAGGTATCAAAATTGTGCTCAAAGCCCTTGAAGAGCCTGTACGCCAGATTGCGGCAAACGCAGGTCTTGAAGGTTCAATCATCATCAATGCCATCCACGAAAGCGGCAAGATTGGCTACGGCTATGACTTTGCAAAGGATGTTTACTGTGATATGGCATCCGCAGGCATTCTCGACCCCACAAAGGTAACCCGTTCAGCACTTCAGAATGCATCGTCAGTTGCATCAATGGTGCTTACAACAGAGAGCCTTGTTACCGATAAGCCCGACCCCGCAGCAGATGCGGCTCAGGCAGCTGCAATGGCAGCTCAGGGCGGCGGAATGTATTAATATTTGATTCTGAACTGCTTCGGCTTACTTGCCGGAGCAGTTTTTTGCTCCCGATTCGCATAAATTGTAAATATTTAACAGTTTTTGGTGTGGATTATTGTGTAATCATCCGAAAATTTTTTTATTACATATTTGCTATTGATTTTACATTGTAAAAGTTTTACAATGTGTGACGGGTCGTCACTATAAAGGAGATGTAGCAAATGTATAAAGCAGAAGAAAAGAGTGTTTCTACCGAGGATGGGGTGAAATTTCTTTACGGTATATCGGATGAAAAACGATTTTACTGCGAATTCACCGACAGCAGAGAAACTGCGGAAAATGTGGCAAATCTCTTGAACGACAATGAAGTTGAAGGCTGTCATGTGGTTGAAATAATTGAAGATTTGTTTTACTCGGGCTGAAAATTGTGTACCTGACCATGCAATATTTACCGATTATTAATATTTACCTGCATATAACGGTTTGACAATCGTAAAAATTTGTGATAAAATGCAACTACCAATGATTTTTTGAAAAACAGGAGGACAAGAAGATGAAAAAAGTTAAGTCGCTTCTTTCGCTTATTCTTGCAGTTCTTATGGTTGCAGGCTGCCTTGTAACAGCAGGTGCAGCAGAAGCAAGGGTTGAAACCGAAACCAACAATACCGTTGCAGCCGCAAACGAACTCGAAGTAGGCGAATCAATCACAGGTTTGCTTGAAAATGCAGACGATAAGGATTATTTTGCATTTGAAACCGTAAAAGCAGGCAATGCAACTGTTAAGTTCACACACAACAAGCTTTCAGCTGATGCAACATATTTCACAGTTACAATTACGGATGCAAATGAAAAAGCAGTTGCAACATTCACTTCAGCAGGTAACAGTGCAGAAGACAGCGCATCCTTCAGTGTAGGCGAAAAAGAAACATACTATGTTGCTGTTGAAGCAGGAACTGTTTCGGACTCAACACTGGGTTATGCCGTTGCAGTATCTGTTGCAGAGGTTACATATTCCGAAGCAGAGCCCAACGATGAAGTATCAAAGGCAACTGCTCTTCAGTATTCACCCTCAGGCACACCCAAGGAGTATTACGGCTCAATCGGTGCAAACGATGTTGACTTCTATAAGTTCACAATCCCTGCAAACGGCGTAATCAACCTTTATCTCTACAATTATGCCGCAAACAAGGGTAACTACACCGCTACTCTCCAGATGTATGTTGAGAAGAACGGCGTTCAGGAGCTTGAAACCGTTACATCCATTGAAATTCTTGCAACAGAAGAATCAAAGATCGGTGCAAGCGTAGGTCTTGCAAAGGGCGATTATTACCTTGTAATCGAAGGTGCTGAAGGCAGCACAGGCAGCTACAAGACAAGAGTTCTCTTCAGAGAAGTTGCAGATGTTGAAACCGAAATGAACGATGCAACTACATCAGCCGATGCAATCTCAATCGGCAAAACATACAAGGCAACTCTTGACGCAGAAGCCGATGCTGACTTCTTCAAGTTTACCGCACCTGCAAACAACAAGGGCTATGATTTTGAGTTCAAGGCAACAAATGCCGGCTCATGGACTTTCGATATCCTCAATGCTGACGGCACAAAGGTTATCGATACAGTAAAGCTTGTTGCCACAGACAGCAACAAGACCGTAAAGGCAGAAACACAGCCTCTTGCTGCAGGCACATACTATATCAAGGCTGCCGCAGTTGCCGAAAATTATGATGAAGGCATCTATGAACTTAAGGTTACCGAGAAGTCAGAAGCTCTTGACGACGGCAAAGAAGAAGAAAAGAGTCTCATCGACCGCATCAAGGAACTCAACTGGGGCGGTCTCTGGGATAATTTCTCAGGCTGGATTGGTCAGATTAACTTCACAGGTCTTATTTCAAGCATTGCTGCCAGCATCGCTAAGATATTCACATATTTTGGCTCAATGATCTGATAAGGATTTAGCAAAGGAGCTGCTCACGGAGCAGCTCCTTTTAAGCATATTAACAATGTTAGGAGAGGTCTTATGGCATTTGATAAAAACTTCAATCCCGTTCTTCGTTTTCTGGTTGTAAGCGATGTTCACTACGGTGACGAGCGCGAAGCGGAATACGAAAGAATGGAAAAGGCAATAAAAACAGCATACGAGCTCAGTGAAAAAGAAGGATATTCCAAGCTCGATGCACTTTATGTTGTAGGTGATTTTTCAAAAAGAGGTACCGAAAAGCAGATGTATGCCTTCAAAAACACTCTTGATGAATACCTCAAAGAAGGCACAGAGGCAGTTGTGTCCCTTGCAAGCCACGAGTTTATGACTGACGGCGAAGAAAAGGCACTTGAAAATTTCGTCAGAATTTTTGGCATGGAACCCGATACACACAAGGTTATCAACGGCTATCACTTTATCAGTGTTACAAGCACAAAGGGTTGCCATTTTGACGAAGCAAAGCAGGCTTGGGTTGCTGCTGAGCTTAAAAAAGCCGCTGCAGATGACCCCAGAAAGCCAATTTTCTTCTTCCAGCATCCTCACATTATGGGTACGGTATACGGCAGTGCAAACTGGGGTGAGGATGAGCTTACTGCAATTCTGATGAATTATCCTCAGGTTATCGATTTTTCGGGTCATTCCCATGCACCTATCAACGATCCCCGTTCAATTCACCAAAGACATTTCACATGCCTTGGCACAGGTACGCTCAGCTATTTTGAGCTTGACGAATTCGATAAGGTTTACGGCACCGTTCCTCCCAACGACAGCAAGGCGGCGCAGATGCTTATTGTTGAAGCGGATGCGGATATGAGAGTAAGAATTTATCCCTATGACCTTATCACATCGAACTTCTTCCCCTTCACCTGGAAGATAGATTCGGCCTGGGATGTTGAGTCATATCTCTACACCGATGCACGATATAAAACAACGGATGCGCCTTATTTTGAGCAGGGAGCAAAGGCAGTTATTTCCAATGTGAAAGAAGACGGTTTTACCGTTACATTTGACCAGGCAAAGATTGATAAAGAGTATGTTGACGATTACAATGTTATTGTTAAAACCGATGACGGTGTAACCGTACGCAACTCAACCGTATGGAGCGAATATTATTTTTATGATATGCCCGATACCATTACCGTTGCTTTTGACGGTCTTGAAAAAGGCAAGGAATATCAGGTGTTTATCTATGCAAACAGCTTCTGGGATACACGCTGTGAAAAGCCTCTTCTGAGCGAAAAAATCAAGCTTTAATTTTTAAAAAATAACAGTTTCAAGCATATTTGAGATTTTTTCTTGAATATGCTTGATTTTTTTTCGTTTATAGGTTAGAATACAGGATGATAAAATAGGTTTACTATGAAAAAGTGTCACTAAATATAAGAAATTTCAAAGGAAGGTGATGTAGTGTCAGAGGATGTAAAAAACGTTACGGCACCCGAATCCGAAGACGATGCCGTCAAACGTCACGTTGACCAGCAGACCAAACTTTACCTCAGCCCGAAGCATTATGTAGCTTATATTTTATCGGGTTTTGGCGATACAAACTGGAATTCATTCAGCAAAAGACTCTTCTTTTTCGCAACAACATTTCTCGGAATAAAGCCTTCAACATGGGGCGTTGCAGAGTCGGTAAGTATATTTATAGACACAGTTGACAACGCGCTTTCGGGTCTTATTATTGACCGTACGCGAACCCGTTGGGGCAGGGTGCGACCTTATATTCTTCTGACCTTGCCGTTCTGGTTTTTCTCGGCCTTCACCCCTTGGGTTCTGCCGGGCGGAATGTCGCAGACAGCGCTTCTTGTATGGTTTTTTGCATTCAATTATGTGGGCTCAATTGCTAACTCGTTTTATAATACGAGCTACCAGATTTTGCTCTATAACATAACTCCGAATGTAGGCGAAAGAAACAGACTCATAGCCACCGATGCTTATGCGGATCTTACCGGTGTATGGCTGCCTTCTCTGTTCCCGATTTTCGTTGATTTACTTAAGGTTCCCACCAGATATGTCTATATGGGCGGTGCGTTTTTCTTCATCGCCTGCGTAGTATTTTTCAGAACCTACGGCTTCTTTGCGCTCAAAGAGAGAATGCCTCTGGCGTCAAGAGATGAAATGAAGCAGATGGGTCTTATCGAAACTCTCAAAACCGTGGGTACCTGCCGTCCCATGTGGGTTCTTCTTGTGAAGAATTTCTTTGCGGTTGGCAAAAGCACGGGCTCGATGGTTGAAGATTTCTTCTGGCTTAACTGTATGGGCAAGCTTTCAATCGGAACCGTTGCAGGTCTTTTCACGGGTCTGCCCAGCTATTTTGTTCTTCCGCTGGCGCCCAAGCTTACAAGAAAATTCGGTCTCCGCAATCTTGCGGCAGGCAGCTATATGTTCTGCGGTGCCTGCTACTTCATAATGTGGGTTGTGGGCTACAAGCCCTTCGGCGAAGACCATTTTATTCTCAATGTTGTGTGGATAGTAATTGCACTTACTTTCTGCGGTTCTCTCAACAGCATTCAGAGATATTGCAGCACCGCTCTCAACGGTGACCTTTATGACTATGTTGAGTGGAAATCCGGTGTGCGCAACGAAGCGACAATCACAGCCGCTAACGAATATTTTAAAGTGCTTTCAAATATTGCCGCAAAGCTTATCAGTGCGGCGGCAATCGGCGCAATTCACTATGTACCGCTTTTCAATGCCAACGGCATCAACATTCCCCAGACAGACCCGGGTATGCTGGCAGGCATCTGGACGGTATTCGCCCTTGCTCCCGCAATCGGCAGATTTATGAAGGGCGTAACCCTTCTCTTATTCAATGTTCACGGAAAGACAAGAGACACAATGATGTATGAGCTTGCAAAAATCCGTGCTTCAAAAGTGATTGATTCAGGCTCATCTGAACAATAAACACCTTTTAAATTTGTTTTTGGACATTTCGCCTATATTACATATAATAAAAAAATAAAAATATACTTGAAATTCCGGAAGCATTATGATAAAATAATCTGTACTATATGAAAGTGTCGCTTGTCGGCTTTCAAGCACTAAGGAGGAAAAAGCATATGACACACTTTAAGAAATCATTGGCAATGCTTCTTGCTGTTGTCATGATTTTCAGTTCTATGTCGGTTGCCGCTTCTGCAGCATTTGACCCCAAGGTTGACGGTGGTTTCAATCTTGATTTCCAGGTCAAGTTTTTCCGTATGGAAAGAAATGAAGACGGTTTAATCATTGACAAGTACGGCGACGTAGTAGGAGATGAAAACGATAACATCCCCGATTATGTTTACGTTGACGAAGATGTTAACTGGATTGAAACAGACAGAGCAAAACCCGGTGAGCACGTAAAGGCAAGGGTTTACATCGGAACAGATTTCTACACCTATTCCGCTAACATGGCTCTTCTCTTCGATTCAAGATATCTGGACAACCCTCTGTTCACAGACGGCGGACGCAGAGAGCTTTCCACAAACGAAAGATATATGAACAGAACCGTTACTCTCAGGGTAGACAGTGCAGGCTGGAACTCGGATGAAACTCAGTACAGCCAGTATTCAAACGAGAACGGAACACTTGTTGACAGAGGAATCATCGATTCAACATATTTCGACGATTATGATCTCATTGTAAACTCAATTACCATCAAGTCAAA
Source organism: Acutalibacteraceae bacterium (assembly GCA_045533455.1). Taxonomy (GTDB): domain Bacteria; phylum Bacillota; class Clostridia; order Oscillospirales; family Acutalibacteraceae; genus CAG-177. The sequence goes on from JAZSHU010000048.1 coordinate 13,509, forward strand.
GTCAGATACAACAACCCTTATGGATATCAGCCAGTGGGCAGTTGAATATGACCTTGAAGTTTATGATAACGAGCTTACAAGAACTGTAAATACCGAAGGTTCCGCACGTGTTCCCAAGGAACTTGCCGCTACAACAAAAACAGGCTTCCCCATGTTCGTAAGTTTCCCCAAGGGCGAAGCAGGAACAAGCTCAGCAGCTCAGATGTATGACTGGGATGCAAACATAACCTCCAAAGAAGGTAATGTTACCACAACCTCAAATATCGTACTTGATGCAAACGGCGGTTACTTTGCAGAGGGCGATGAATATGTTCTCACAAAGGATCTCCCCGGTATCATCGGTGACGGCATAAAGGGTCTCGGCGCATACGAACCCAGGAAGTCAGATTACAATTTTGCAGGCTGGTCAAAGGTTGCAGTTCCCGCAGACGGTAAGTTCACCGACGAAATCAAAGCAGCCCTCAAACTTACAGACGAAGATGAAGCAGCTCAGGGCGGTTACCTTACAGAAGCACAGATTGATGCTCTTTGCCTCAGCGAAGCTGATATCGCTTCTTATGAATACGGCTACGAAGATGATACTCTTTATGCTGCATGGAAGCCCGCACAGGAAGGTGACAACTTCTACACCTATCAGGTGTTCTATATGCTTACTGACGGAACCTATTCGGATACTCCTGATTTCACTCAGGAAATTCCCGCTGCAAACGGTTCCACCGCAACTCTTCCTCAGACTCCCGTTGAAGGCTACACATTAGACCTTGAAGCCAGCGACGGCACAATCACCGTAAAAGGTGACAAATCCTCAGTGCTTAATGCTTACTATGCAAGAAATAAATATTCCGTAAACTACAATTACGTTGATAACTCAGGTGCAGCTCAGGTTCAGACTCACGAAGTTTTCTACGGAGCAGATGTTCCCGCATTTGATACAACCGAGCTTCCCACAGGTATTCCCGTTAAGGAAGGCTACACCTTCGAAGGTTGGGAAACAGAAGACGGTCTTTCAGTTCCCAAGAAAATGCCTATCGGAAATGTAGAACTTGTTCCCGTTTACGAAATCAAGACGGTCACATACATTTTCGATGCAACTCAGGGCGGTACATTCGAGTCAAACGGTGAAAGAACATATTCATTCGTTTACAATTACGGCGATGTACCTGTTGACTTCACTGAAGTACCCGTATTCCCCGGCAAGGAATTCCTTGGCTGGAGCGAAGAAATCCCTGAAAAGGCAACAAGCGATATTACTTTTGAAGCAGACTACACAGATATCGAATACTATGTAACCTTTATGAATGGCGACGAAGTTGTTGATAAGTTCCCTGCATTCTACGGTGATGTTATCTTCGCTTCAGATGTTCCCGACGGTTACACGGAAGATGAGTCCTGGTACATCCAGAACGAAGACGGCTCAAAGACAGTTGTTGAATTCCCCTACACCGTAACAGGTGATGTTGTTCTCAATGCTATGGATTCAGCAGATGTATTTGATGCTGAGTTCTATGTTGACGGCGAGCTTTACAAAGCAGTTCCCACCGCTTTCGACGAGCAGATTATTGCTCCCGAAGCACCCGAAAAAGAAGGCTACACCTTTGTGATGTGGGATCCCGAAATCAGCATCATGGATGAAGAAGGCAAGAGATTTGATGCTGTTTACGAAATCAAGGAAACAAAGATTACTTTTGTTGATACAGGTAAGACAGTTATCGATCCCATCGTCGGCAAATATAATTCAGATGTAACAACAGTTGTACCCACTCCCGAAAAGGACGGATACACATTCAAGGGCTGGAACACTCCCGTTCCCTCAAAGATGCCTGCGGAAGATCTTGAAATCACCGCAATCTGGGCAAAGAACACCTATTCAATCAGATTTGAAAACCACGACGGTTCACTCATTGATGTTGTAACAGGTGAATTTGAATCAGCAGTAACAGCTCCCGCACTTCCCGACGAAGCAGGTTACACATACGAGTGGGATAAAACAGTTCCCGACACAATGCCTGCAGGAAATATGACTATTAAGGTAGTGCGTACACCTATCAAATATTCAATCACATTCGATACAAACGGCGGTGTTCCCGAAGCAATCGAAGCTATTGAGAATGTAGATTGCGGTGCACCTCTTACCGCTCCCGAAGCACCCACTAAGGAAGGCTTTGAATTTGGCGGCTGGGCACTTGCAACAGAACCCACCGTACCCGTAGCTTTCCCCGAAACAATGCCTGCAGGCGGTCTTGAACTTATCGCAATCTGGAATACTACCAAGCACGATGCATACTTCAATGCTAACGGCGGTCAGTTTGCAGACGGCAAGACACTCAGCATCGTAAAGGGAGTTGAATACGGCGCATCAATCACACCTCCCGCAGATCCCACAAGAGCAGGCTACACCTTCGAAGGCTGGTCACCCGTTCCCGATGTAATGGTAAACGAAGATATGTACTTCGATGCAGTTTGGGAACCCGTTTCAGTTGAAGGTATAGACTATATTATTAATGTAATTACAATTAATCCTGTTGACGGTTCCGAAATTACAACTCAGGTTGCAACAGGTAGCGTTGAAGAAGGCAGCACAGTTGAAGTAATCCACAAGGGTGAAACTGCAACTGCTGACCATAGCTACACATTTGAAGAACTTATCGATTCAGTAAGCAATGTTCTTGATGAGGACAGAACTTCAAACACCAAGATTACCGTAACCGAGGATGGCGAGAATGTTATCAACATTTACTGCAAACTTGCAGATGTAACAGTAACATTCCTTGCAAACGGCGGTAAGTTTGAAAACGGTTCAGACAAGATCGTTGTAAGCGGTAAGTACGGAGAAGAAATCGATGTTCCCGCAGATCCTTCAAGAACAGGCTATAAGTTTGTTGAATGGGACAAGGATGCTGAAGGCGCAACCTTCACAACCGACGATACCTATGTTGCACAGTGGGAAGAAGAAACCTATTATGCAATCTTCAACATCAACGGTGAGGAATATACAAGAGTTCCTTATAAGTTCGGTGAAGAGATCAAAGCTCCTGCATACACTCCCGCAGAAGACGAAACATTCAGCGGTTGGGATATTCCCACAAATACAGTTATGGGCCCCGGCGATATGACATTTGACGCTGAGCTCACAGTTAATGAATACACCCTTACCTACAGCTACTCATCAGCACCTGCAGGTGCACAGCTTCCTGCAGCTTCAACCGGTCTCTTCTACGGCGATACAGTTGAGCTTGCAGCAGCAACCGAGATTGATGGCTACACCTTCAACGGTTGGGTATATGACGGCGTAACATACGCAGAGGGTGATGATTTCACAATGCCCAACGGCGATGTAACAGTAGTCGGTTCATACACAGCAACCGAATACAGCATCGCATATGAAACAGGCTTCACAGATGTTACAGTTCCCGAAGATGCAGTTGATTCAGCAACAGTAGGCACTGTAATCCAGCTTCCTGTTCTCAGCAAGGACGGCTACGAGTTCAAGGGCTGGAAAGACGGCGATGTAAGCTACGCACCCGGTGCAAGCTTCACAATGCCTGCAGGCGAAGTTGAGCTTGAAGCTATCTGGGAAGAAATCCCCGCAGATCCTGATGAATACACATACAGCTACTCATGGACAGGCGATATTCCTGCCGAAGCAACACTTCCCGAAGGTGACACAGTTCCCGAAGGAACAACAGTTACAGTTGCAGATGTTCCCGTTGTTAACGGCTACACATTCAACGGCTGGATTTATAACGGCAGACTTACCGAAAGCTTTGTAATGCCCGGTAACGATGTAACAATTACCGGCGAATGGACAAAGGATCCCGTTCCTGCAACAAAGTATGATCTTACTGTTGATGCAAACGGCGGTACATTCGCAAACGGTGCAGAAGTATACACTGCACAGCTTGAAGAAGGTCAGACCGTAACTATCCCTGCAGGTCCCGCGTACGAAGGCTTCAAGTTCATGGGTTGGGTTGACGCTGAAGGCAACGCAGCAAGCGTTCCCGGCACAATGCCCGCAAATGCAGTAAGCCTCAAGGCTGAATGGTCAGAGCTTTACGATATCACCTTCAATGTTGACGGTGAAGCTTATGAAACAGTAACAGACGCAGGTATTGAAGGCGATGCACTTCCCGTTCCCCAGAAGGGCGAACCCACCAAGGAAGGCTTCACATTCGGCGGCTGGGCTGATGAAGACGGCAACATCGTAACAACAATTCCCGACGGTAACACAGTTCTTGATGCAGTATGGGTTCCCGTTGATCCCACACTCTATACTATTAAATACTACGACGGCTCAACTCTCCTCAAGACAGAGCAGTATGAAGCCGGTGCAGATATCGCAGAGTTTGCTCCCGAAGCTAAGGAAGGCTATACCTTCAACGGCTGGACAGATATGCCCGCAGACAAGAAGATGCCTGAAGGTGACCTTGTTGTTCACGCAGATTGGTCAGCAAATAAGAACGATATCACACTTGATGCAGGCGAAGGCGAATTCGCTGACGGTACATCAGTATTTACAGAAACTGATGTTGAATATGGCGAAAAGCTTTCAGGTGTTGTTCCTGCAGAGCCCACAAGAGAAGGCTACACCTTCACAGGCTGGGTTGACGCTCAGGGCAATCCTGCAACAATTCCCACAACAATGCCCGACGCTCCCATCGACCTTACTGCGACATGGGAAATCAAGTCAGCAACCGTAACATTTGATGCAGGTGAAGGTTCATTCGCAGACGGTACTTCAACAGCTACCGCAAGCGGTGACTACGGCACAGATATTACTCTTCCTGCAGATCCCACAAGAGAAGGCTTTGACTTCAAGGGTTGGTCAGGTCTTCCTGAAGACGGTAAGATTCCCGCAGAAGACATTACCGTAACAGCTATCTGGGAAGCAAAGCCCGAAACTAAGACATATACACTTACAATCGATGCAGCAGGCGGTAAAGTAAACGGCGAAGCAAAGATTGTCAAGGTGCTCAAAGAAGGCGAAGCAATCGGCGATATCGCTGATCCCGTAAGAGAAGGCTACAAGTTCACAGGCTGGGATAAGGATATTCCTGACACAATGCCTGCAAACGATCTTACTGTTACTGCTACATGGGAAGCACTTACTGCACCCACACATACAGTAACTTACTACCTCAATAAGGGCGACTCAACACCTTATGCAACAAAGACCTTCGAAGAAGGCGAAACAATGGTTCACCCCGTTCCCGAAGCAACAGGTGTTGTATTCAAGAACGAATGGGTTGATGCAGAAGGTAATGCACTTCCCGCAACAATGGGTAACAGTGACCTTGTTGCTTATGCAGTAATTGACCACCTTGTATCATACAAGGCAACTTATGTTGTTGACGGCACCACATATCAGGAATATGATGTAACCTTCGGTGCAGAAATTCCTGTTCCCACAGATCCCACTAAGGAAGGCTATCTCTTCGCAGGTTGGACACCTTCAGTACCCTCAGCAATGCCTGCAAACGACCTCACCTTCACAGCAGAATGGGAAAAGGTTCCCACAGAGGGCGATAAGTATGCAGCAAGATTTGTTGTAGACGGCAAGACTGTTGAGCTTTACATTCTTGAAGAAGGCGAAGCAATTCCCACTCCCGAAACACCCACAAAGTTTGGTTTTGTATTCGCAGGTTGGGATCCCGAAGTTCCTGCAACAATGCCCGGCGAAGATATGACATTTGAAGCACAGTGGGAAATCGATAAGGATTTCGTAACTCTCGTTATCGGCGGTGCAGTTGTTTCAGGTGCGGTTATCGGCACGGCAATCGGTATCAATGCAGCTATCATCACAGGCGTTTCAATTATCGGCGGTATCCTTGTTATCGTTGGTATTTCAGAGCTTGTCAAGCATACTCACACCGTAACATTTATGGTAGACGGCGAAGTATACAAGACCTACAAGGTAGTTGAAGGTACAAAGATTCCCGTTCCTGCAGATCCTGAAAAGGATGGCAGCATCTTCAAGGGTTGGGATCCTGAAATCCCCGAAAAGATGGGTAATGAGGATCTCACATTTGAAGCACAGTGGGCAAGCGAAACAGATGTTGTAATTCCCGATACAGGTTCGGCAGCAGGTCTTGCAGCATTCGCAGCAGTTTCAGGCGCAGCCGCAGCAGCATTTGTTCTTGCAAGCAGAAAAAAGAAGGATGAAGAATAATCCTTAATAAAAATTTTCAGAGGGTTGCCGCAAGGCAGCCCTCTTTTTTGTAACAAAACCTCCGCTTTGTCAATATAATGTAATTGACGAAACGGAGGTTTTGCTATGGATAAAAGAGAAATGGAAAAGCTGATGGATAAATATAAAGCTGAAATGTTGGAATTCAGCAGAAGAAATAATGTATCGGGCTATCCGCAAGTGAACAGTGAAAAAAGCGATAAGCGTGAGCAGGAGATGTACGATGCATTGGAAAATGACGAAACTTTCGAAAGGGACAGAAGCGACCCTTTATCGGATACGGCAGAAAAACAGGAGGTGCGTGCTGTCCAGGCAGTGCCTGTACAACAGGAAACAACTGCCCAAAACACTGTGCCTGTTGCTGCCGATACTGTAACAGACGGCGCACAGGTGCTGCGCAACAGTTGTGCAGGTGTAAACGATGCATCAACTCCCGAGCAAAGGGCAAGATGCGGGGAAATAAGTGAATTTTTAGCCGCTAACCCCGACAGAGGTACGCTGAAGGTGGAAACATATGCCTCAGACAGAGCTTTCGGTGTAGGAAGTGCAAGGGTAATGGTTTTTCTTGAACTGCCAAGCGGCAATGTTGCGGTTTTTGACGGACTAACGGATATTGACGGTGTAAGCGATACCGTGAGGTTGCCTGCACCACCCCGAAATATTTCTCAGTCACCCCAATCGGGAAATAATCCCCGTCTGCCTTATGCGGTTTATTCCGTCTATGTTGAGCACCCTTCATATGTCAGGGCGGTGTTTACCAATGTGCCTGTATTTTCGGGAATAGAATCTGTTCAGCCTGTGCGCATGTTGGCAAAGGCGGCAGGGCTTCAGGAGCCTGAGCCCATAGTTGTTGACGAAATTTCTGTCAACACATTAAGGTAGGAGGATATTATGGCTGTAACACCTGTAATACCCGAATATATAACAGTGCATCTGGGCACGCCAAACTCAAATGCAAGAAATGTGCGTGTGCCCTTTACGGAATATATAAAAAATGTTGCGTCGAGCGAGATTTATCCCACTTGGCCCGAAAATGCAATCAGGGCAAATATTTATGCACAGGTTTCCTTTGCACTTAACAGAATTTTCACCGAATACTACCGCAGCAGAGGATATAATTTTGATATAACCAATTCAACGTCATACGACCAGGCATATGTTGACGGCAGGGAAATTTTCACTAATGTATCACGGATTGTTGATGAACTGTTCAACGACTATGTAACAAAAGGTAATCAGATTCAGCCTTATTTCACCGAATACTGTGACGGCAGAAGTGTAACCTGCCGCGGGCTTTCTCAGTGGGGTACGGTTACCCTTGCAAATCAGGGCAGAACTCCCTATCAGATTTTGCAGAATTATTACGGTAATGATATAAATATCGTCAGAAACGCACCTGTCAGGAATATATCCGAAACATATCCGGGAACCTTGCTCAGACTCGGTTCAAACGGTGAGGATGTTCGGACGATTCAGCGTCAGCTTAACAGAATTCGGCGTAATTACCCATCAATTCCCTCAATTCCCGATACAAACGGCGTTTTTGATGCTTCAACGAGAGCGGCGGTTTTACAGTTTCAGAAAATATTCAACCTTGCTCAGGACGGAATTGTAGGAAAGGCAACCTGGTATAAAATAAAGCAGATTTACAATGCAGTCAAAAAGGTATCCGAGCTGTATTCCGAGGGTATAACAATCAGTGAGGTTGAAAGAATATTCAGTGAGGTGCTCAGAAGAGGAAGCAGAGGCACGGATGTAAGGTCTGTGCAGTATTATCTGAATTTTATCGGATTTTTCAATGACAGATTGCCGCAGATTGCCGTTGACGGTATTTTTGGTCCTGCTACGGAGAATGCGGTGCGTGCGTTTCAGCGTGAATACGGTCTGACGGTTGACGGAATCGTAGGCAGGGCTACATGGAATGCTTTGCAGGATGCTTACTACGGCATTCTCAATTCCCTGCCTGATGAATACCGTTCATATTCATCCTTGCTTTATCCCGGTTATACGGTAACGACGGGTGCAAGCGGAAATGTTGTTACCCAATTGCAAACATTTCTTCGTGTAATTTCACAGAATAACAGGGCTGTGCCTTCCGTAACGGTTGACGGAATTTACGGCAATCAGACGAAAGCTGCAGTAACGGCAGTGCAGAAGTTGTCGGGGCTTCCGCAGACAGGTGCGGTAGGACCGCTTACATGGAATGCCATAGTCAATCTTTATAATGAATACCGATAAATAAATCGCAAATAATAAACGGTGACAGACAGTGTAGCCCTGCGTCACCGTTTTTATTTTTATCGGGGGAAAGAAAATGGAAAAAGTTTTATCGGATAATTATTGGCTTAATATTTCAACGCTTGATTCGGAATTCAGAATAAAAGAGAGTTTTGACCTTGTGGGTAGAGAAGTGAAAGTCAGCAAGCGGAATGCAAAGCTTTATTTTGTTGATGGCTTTTGCAAGGATGAAACAATGGCAAAAACAATGGCATATTTTATGAATGCAGATGAAAAGACCCTGAAAAGTTGCCAAACAACAAGAGATTTTGCCAATGTATTTGTTCCATATGTGGAAACCGATGTGGTTTCAAAGGTTGACGATTTGGTAAGGGCGGTGCTTTCGGGTGCAATTGCGATGCTTGTGGAGGGCTTTTCCGAAGCAATTATCATTGATGCGCGTACCTACCCTGTAAGGTCTGTGGGCGAGCCTGAAAATGACAGAGTTTTGCGAGGACCTCACGACGGATTTGTTGAAACTCTCGTCTTCAACACCGCACTTATCCGCCGCCGAATAAGGGATACGGCACTGACGATGGAAATTCACTCCGTAGGTGAAAAATCAAAAACCGATGTTGTTATTTGCTTTATGCAGGGCAGAGTCAATGAAAAAATGTTGAAAGCACTGCGCAAGAAAATAGATGCAATATCAATAAATTCTCTGACAATGAGTCATCAAAGCCTTATTGATTGCCTTGTGCCAAAGCAGTGGTTCAATCCTTTCCCGAAGGTGCGTTACACCGAAAGACCCGATGCGGCAGCGGCGAGCGTGCTTGAAGGCAGTATGGTTGTGATTATTGACAATTCACCTGCAGCAATGATAATTCCGTCAGGCATTTTTGACTTTTTGCAGGATACCAACGATTACTATATGTCACCCGTAATCGGCTCATATATGCGTATTGTGAGAATGGTTATTTTCGCAATGACGATGCTGCTTATTCCCGTTTGGTTTCTGCTTGTTCAGAATCCCGATTATATTCCGCCATGGCTTGATTTTATAAGAATTGAAGAACCCAACAGCCTGCCAATAGTTGCACAGCTTTTCATTGTTGAGCTTGTAATAGATGCAATTCGTCTGGCTTCAATCAACACACCGCAATCCCTCAGCGGCTCATTCGGTGTAATCGGAGCCTTGGTGTTGGGTGAATTTGCGGTGAATGCAGGCTGGTTTGTGTCCGAGGTTGTGCTCTATATGGCGTTTGTGGCAATGACAAATTTTGCACAGCCCAGCTTTGAGCTTGGCTATGCCTTCAAGCTTTTCAGAATGATGCTTATAGCCTTGACTGCCCTTTTCAATGTATGGGGCTTTGCGGCAGGTATACTGATTATTGTTATCGAAATTGCATCAACCCGCACCGTAACGGGTCAGTGCTACCTTTATCCTCTCATACCCTTCAACGGCAAAGCACTCCTCAGTCTTCTTCTCCGTAAACCGATGAGCAAGAGCAACAATTAAAAAACGGCATCGGTTATTCCGATGCCGTAAAAATTATATTGTTCCCAAACAAAAATCGCCGTCAACTGCGGTGATTTTTGCTTTTACAATGCCGTGAAGGTTTTCGCTGCAGGCAATTCTAACAGGTGTGTAATTTTTTGTATATCCCTGTGCATAGCCGTCGTGATATTCTTCAACAAGCACTTCAAGGGTTTGGCCAATCTGACCTTCAAGAAATTTTCTGCGGATTTCATCGCAGGTGTTGGTCATTGTCGATGCCCTTTTTTCTTTTTCACATTTTTCAATCTGGTTTGTCATCTTTGCCGCAGGTGTGCCGGGTCTGATTGAATAGGGAAAAACGTGAACTTTTTCAAAACCAACCTTTTTTACAAATTCAAGGGATTTTATGAAATCTTCATCCGTTTCACCGGGAAATCCAACCATAACATCCGTTGTCAGTGTGGTATCCTCAAATGCATTGCGGAGCTTTTGGCAAAGAGCGTAATATTCATCGCTGTCATAGTGTCTGTTCATTCGTTTCAGAGTTTCGTCACAGCCGCTTTGCAGTGAAATATGAAACTGTGGGCAGAATTCGGGGATTTCCGCAAGCCCTTTAATAATCTCATCCGTAATATGGTCGGGTTCAAGTGAACCCAGACGAACTCTTTTTATGCCGTCAAAGGATGCGGCAAGCTTAACCGCATCAACGATATTTTTATCCGTTCCCATACCGTAGGCGGAAAGATTTATGCCTACAAGCACGATTTCGTAAAATCCGTTTTCTTCGAGTGCGGCAATTTCGCTTTCGAGCTCATCAAGAGGTTTTGAACGCACTCTGCCACGGGCATAGGGGATAATGCAGTATGAACAGAAACGGTTACAGCCGTCTTCTATCTTCACATTAGCCCTTGTTCTTTCTCTGAATGAGCTTATGGTGTCGCCTGCAAAAGGGTCGCCTGTCTTGTGAAGGTCAACGGCAAGGATTCTGCCGCTTCCGTTGATGTATTTCTCAATGTATTCGCCCAGAAAACGGTTACTTTTATTACCCGTAACAATATCCGCTTCATCAAGCTTTTCGCCGTATTCGGGGAATGCCTGAGTCATACATCCCGTAAGAACAACAATGCTGTCAGGATGAAGCTTTTTGAATTTGCGGACTGCCTGCCTTGTTTTTCTGTCGCTTTCGGCAGTGACAGTGCAGGAATTTATAATGTAAACATCGGCATTTTCTGACGGGTCAACAATAATAAACCCTTGTTTTTCAAGGCTCTGAGCCATTGCCTGAGATTCATATTGGTTGACCTTGCAGCCAAGTGTATGGAATGCAGCTTTCATTTTATCACCCAAAACATAATTATAGCAGATTACGGGGTGATAATCAATGCCGATTGTAACATATATTCTTTTGAAGGGAGAGTTTGATATGAAAAAAATGCTGAAATCCGTATTTTCTTTGATTTTATCCGTTGCCGTAGTGATTTGTTCGTGTGTCTGTGTATACGGTGCAGAAGAAAAACCGCCCGTTGAAATCAAGGCAAAGGCGGCGGTGCTTATGGATGCGTCAACGGGCAAAGTGCTGATGCAATATAATGAGAATCAGCGTCTGTACCCTGCGTCGGTAACAAAAATCATGCCGCTTTTGCTTATTACCGAAGCTATTGATGAAGGAAGAATCGCCCTGAGTGATATGGTTACGGTTTCCGCAACTGCCGCAGCAAAGGGAGGGTCACAGATATGGCTCAAAGAGGGTGAGCAGATGAGCGTTGACGATTTGCTGAAAGCAACAGCCGTTTACAGTGCAAACGATGCCTGCACCGCATTGGGTGAGTATATAGCAGGCAGTGACGAGGCGTTTGTCAAAATGCTTAATGACAGAGCGAAAGAGCTTGGCATGACAAACACAAATTTTGAAAACTGTACGGGTCTTGACGATACTACGGAAAACCACCTTACAACTGCTATGGATGTTGCAATAATGTCAAGGGAACTTCTGAAACACGAGCTTATTATCAACTACACAACAATCTGGATGGATTCTCTGCGTGAGGGTCAGACGGAGCTTGTGAACACAAATAAGCTTGTGCGTTTTTATGATGGTACAACGGGTCTGAAAACGGGTACAACGTCAAAGGCAGGCTGCTGTGTTTCTGCAAGCGCAATGCGTGAAGGCACACACCTTATAGCTGTTGTTATGGGCAGCGATAACAGCTCAGACCGATTTGAAACCGCAAAGGCAATGCTGAATTGGGGCTTTGCAAATTACGCAACCGTAACCCCGTTTGTTGAACCTTCGCTGATACCCGATGTGGCTGTTATAAACGGTGTAACGGACAGCATAACTCCGCAGCTTTCCCGAATTCAGCCTGTGCTTATAAAGAAAGGCAGAGAAGAAGAAATCAATCGCACAATCGACCTTGCGGTTGATGTTGCGGCACCTGTTGAGAAAGGTCAGGTGCTGGGCAAGGTTACCTTTACCCTTGACAATGAGGTTATCGGTGAATATAGCCTGACTGCGCCTGAAGAAATAAAACCTCTGACCTTTATGATAGTTTTCACAAGAATACTGCGTGCACTGGTATCCTGAAAATCTGTTTGCAATATGCAAGCAAATATGGTAAAATGTAATCAGCGGAAGAATAAATAAAAAAATTTGCACCTTTTGAAAGAAATTCTTATAAAATTTACTTTTTTCTGTTGCAATCATCTGCGGAATAGGGTAAAATATATTAAATAACTTCACAGCATTTTATAGTAGGGGTGCAAAAGAGAAACATGGCGTTAAAACTCAATCTCAGATACGCAGGTGATTATGCCTGCAAAGAAAAGCTTGAGGCAATGCAGAGCGAAGTTTCAAAAGCTCATGCAATGCTTCACAACGGAACAGGTCTCGGCAATGATTTCCTTGGCTGGATTGACCTTCCCGTAAATTACGACAAAGCGGAATTTGCTCAGATTAAAGAATGTGCGGAAAAGATCAAGAAGGATTCGGAAGTTCTTGTTGTTCTCGGTATCGGCGGTTCTTATCTCGGAGCAAGGGCTGCAATCGAGTTTATCAAATCCAATAACTACAACCTTATCAAAAAGGATACTCCCGATATTTACTTCGGCGGTAACACAATAAGCTCGGCTTCTGTTGCGGAACTCAAGCAGCTTATTGAAGGTAAAGATTTTTCGATAAACGTTATTTCAAAATCAGGCACGACAACAGAAACAGCAATTGCTTTCAGAATCTTCAAAAAGCTTGCCGAAGAGAAATACGGCAAGGAAGAAGCTGCAAAGAGAATATATGTTACAACCGATAAGTCAAAGGGTGCACTCAAAGCACTTGCAGATGCAGAAGGTTACAAAACCTTTGTTGTTCCCGATGACGTTGGCGGAAGATATTCCGTTCTTACTGCTGTAGGTCTTCTTCCCATTGCAGTTGCAGGCATTGATATCGATGCTCTTATGCAGGGTGCCGCAGATGCAAGAGAAGCCTATGCAAAAGAAGATATTTTTGAAAATGACTGCTACAAATATGCGGCAATCAGAAATATTCTTTACAGAAGCGGAAAATCCGTTGAGATGATGGCAGCTTACGAACCTTCAATGACTATGTGGTGTGAATGGTTCAAGCAGCTTTTCGGCGAAAGCGAAGGCAAGGAATTCAAGGGTATTTTCCCCGCTTCCGCAATTTTCTCAACAGACCTTCATTCTCTCGGTCAGTATATTCAGCAGGGTGAACGCAAGCTGTTTGAAACCGTTGTGTGGGTCAACGAACCCAAAACGGATGTTGAGATCGACTTTGATGATGTTAACGGCGACGGACTCAATTTCGTTGCAGGCAAAACCGTTCATTATGTTAACAGCAAGGCTTTTGCAGGAACTGTTCTTGCTCATACAGACGGCGATGTACCCAACATCCTCATTGAAATCGACAGGCAGGACGAATATCATCTGGGTCAGATGATTTATTTCTTCGAAAAAGCCTGCGGACTTTCGGGCTACATTCTCGGAGTTAATCCCTTTGACCAGCCCGGCGTTGAAAGCTACAAGAAAAATATGTTCGCTCTTCTCGGTAAGCCCGGTTACGAGGCTCAGAAAGAGGAACTTGAAGCAAGACTCAAATAAACACACAGGAGGACTTCAAAATGGTAAAACTTATTATCGGTAACAAAGGCTCAGGAAAGACAAAGAGACTCATCGAACTTGTAAACGGTGCAGTTGAAAAGTCAAACGGCAACGTTGTATGCATCGAGAAAGAAAGACTTCTCACTTACGATGTAAACTACAGAGCAGGACTTATCGAAACAGATCATTATAAAGTATCGGGCTACGATGCATTCTACGGTTTCCTTTGCGGCGTAATCGCAGGCGACCACGACATAACAGATATCCTTGTTGACGCTACTCTCAAAATCGGCGGCAGAGATTATGAGGCACTTGCAAACTTCCTTGAAAAGGTTGCAGAGCTCAGCAAGATTTCAGAGCAGGATATCACCTTCACAGTTTCTTGTGACGAGTGCGACCTTCCTGAAAGAATTTTTACATTCTGCGAAAAAATCTGAATATAAATCAAAAATTTAGTTGACAAATCATTCTTTACCCTATATAATATTTTGTGCGTGATTTTCAGGTGAAATTTGATGATATTAGATTTAGAGCCTATTTTCAACAATGAGGGTATGGTGCGTGAGTTCAGCTATGAGCTGGATTTATCCGATTGCGAGCTCAGCGGCGTAAGACCTTTCACAACTCCCGTGAAGGTCAGCGGCAGTGCGGGCAATTATACGGGTATTGTTGAGCTTGATGCAAAGGCAGAGTTTGTTCTTGAAATGAGCTGTGACCGCTGTGCAAAGCCTATAAGCGTGCCTCTGGAAATTGATGTTTTTCACACTCTCGTAACACATCTTAACGATGAATCAAACGACGAGCTTTTGCTTGTCAATGAGCTTCGTTTTGACCTTGACCCGCTGGTGGAAGAGGATATTTTCCTTGATTTGCCTGCAAAATTCCTGTGCAAGGAGGATTGCAAGGGAATCTGCTTTAAGTGCGGTAAGGATCTTAACACGGATTCATGCAGTTGCAAGAAGGATGTTGACCCCAGGTTAGCGGCGCTTCAGCAGCTTTTGGATAATTAAAATAACAAACCTCACGGTTTAATAAAGCACAAAATTAAGGAGGTGCTTAAGGCATGGCAGTACCCAAGAGAAGAGTTTCTAAGACCAGAAGAGACAAGAGACGCTCCAACGTATGGAAGATGAACGCTCCTCAGCTCGAGAAGTGCTCAAACTGCGGTGAGCTCAAGAGATCTCACAGACTTTGCCCCGAGGGCGGTTATTATAACGGCAAGCAGGTAGTTGTAAAGGAAGCATAAGTCTAAAATAAAGCAGCAGAGGCATTAAGCCCCTGCCTTTTATTTTTTATTTGCTTTTAAGTTCGGGTATGATATAATAATTTCACGAGGTGATCATAATGGTTAAATCAATGCTTGACGGGCTTAACATTCCTTCTCCGCTTGAAGTTGCAGGCAAAAAGGTGCAGACAGTTGCCGAATGGGAAGAAATCAGACCCGTTGTTGCCAGGATGATGCAGGAATGCGAATACGGTTATATCCCCGATGCGCCCGAAAGCATAAGCATCAATATGCTTGAAGAGGACTCTGACAGATATTGTGCAGGTAAAGCTACTTATATGCGTTTTGAGATTGTTACGGATGTTGACGGCGAGGAATTCAGGTTCCCCGTTACATATGTTTATCCCCGAAAAGGCGGCAATTTCAAAACCTTTGTGCATATCAATTTCAGACCCGAAGTGCCCGATAAATATATGCCCACCGAAGAAATCATCGATAACGGTTTTGCCTGCGCTTCGTTCTGCTATCAGGATGTAACGAGCGATTACGGCGACTTCACAAACGGTCTTGCAGGTATTCTTTATAAAGGCAAAGAACGCACTCCGTATTCGCCCGGCAAGATTGCAATGTGGGCGTGGGCGGCAATGAGAGTTATGGATTTTCTGCAGACCCGTGACGAGGTTGATAAAAATAACATCTGCGTCTGCGGTCATTCAAGGCTCGGCAAAACCGCGCTTGTTACCGCTGCTTATGACGAAAGATTTGCTGTTGCGCACTCCAACTGTTCGGGTTGCAGCGGTGATTCACTCAACCGAGGCAAGGGCGAAGGCAATGAAACAATCGGCGATATAATTGACCGCTTCGAATTCTGGTTCTGCGAGAATTATAAGACATTCTACGGCAAGGATAACGAAACACCATTTGAACAGCATTTCCTCTCTGCTCTTATCGCTCCGAGAAAGGTTCACGTTGCATCGGCAAAAGAGGATATTTGGGCAGGCCCCAACCTTGAATTCCTTTTCTGTGCCGCATCAAATGAGATCTATGAGCTTTACGGCAAAAAGGGATTTATATATGACGACGAAGATTATCTCAAAACAGGCAAGTACCTGAACGAGGGTAATCTCGGTCTTTGCTTCAGAGAGGGCAGGCACTATTTCTCCCGTGACGATTGGCACGGACTTATGGATTTTATGAATAAATAAGAAGAAGCCGCATCAAACGATGCGGCTTCTTGATGTAGGGGCGATACACGAATCGCCCTT
>JAZSHU010000027.1:0-20147 GCA_045533455.1 Acutalibacteraceae bacterium
AACTGCCTTTATGCCGTTGCAGACCTTCACGCTCTTACCATTCATCCCGAACCCGCAAAGCTCCGTCAGCAGATTCTTGAAATGTATGCAATTCTTCTTTCAATCGGTCTTGATCCCGAAAAGAGCATTGTTTTCATTCAGAGTCAGGTTGCCGCACACGCCGAGCTTGCATGGATTCTTGATTGCTACACTCAGTTCGGTGAGGCATCAAGAATGACGCAGTTCAAGGAGAAATCACAGAAGCACGCAGATAATGTCAATGTAGGTCTTTTTGCTTATCCCGTGCTTATGGCGGCGGATATTCTGCTTTATCAGGCAAATTATGTTCCCATCGGTGCAGACCAGAAACAGCACCTTGAACTTGCCCGTGATATTGCAAACAGATTCAACTCTCTCAGAGGCAATACCTTCACACTTCCCGAACCCTTTATCGGCAAGGTAGGTGCAAGAGTTATGAGTCTTCAGGACCCCACACAGAAAATGTCAAAGAGCGACCCCAATCCCAAGGCTTCGGTTTCGCTGCTTGACCCTCCTGAGGTTATCCTCAAAAAGTTCAAGTCCGCAGTTACGGACAGTGAAGCTTGCGTGCGTTATGCAGACGGCAAGGACGGCATAAACAACCTTATGGCTATTTATTCCTGCTGTACGGGTCTTGACTATGAGGCAATCGAGAAGGAATTTGAAGGTAAAGGTTACGGAGATTTCAAGGTCAGGGTTGCAGAGGCTGTTATTGAAGAGCTTCGTCCCGTTCAGGAAGAATACAAGCGTCTTATTGCGGATAAGCAGTATCTTCTTGACACCGCAGCCGCAGGTGCAGAAAAAGCTTCGCGCATTGCATACAGAACTCTTACCAAAGCAAAGAAAAAAGTCGGACTTTTGCTCGGTTAAGAGCCTTGAAAAGCTGATTTTTTGTTAAATACGCCAAAATTGCATAAATATTCAGAAAACACTTGATTTTTTGAATATTCAATGTATAATTAATGCATAAAAATAAATTACGAACGGAGAATTATCATGAAAGAAATCAAAAAAGTTGTTCTTGCCTACTCAGGCGGTCTTGATACATCAATCATCATCCCTTGGCTTAAAGAAAACTACAACAATTGCGAAGTTATCGCTGTTTCGGGTGACGTAGGTCAGGGTACAGAGCTTGACGGTCTTGAAGAAAAGGCAATCAAAACAGGTGCTTCAAAGCTTTACATCGAAAACCTTCAGGATGAATTCGTAAGCGATTACATCTTCCCTACACTCAAAGCAGGCGCAGTATATGAGAAGGAATATCTTCTCGGCACATCCTTTGCACGTCCCATCATTGCAAAGAGAATTGTTGAAATCGCAAAGGCTGAGGGCGCAGATGCTATCTGCCACGGCTGCACAGGTAAGGGTAATGACCAGGTAAGATTCGAGCTTACAATCAAGGCTTTTGCTCCCGAAATGGAAATCATTGCTCCCTGGAGAATCTGGGATATCAAGTCACGTGAAGAAGAAATCGAATATGCAGAGGCACATAACATTCCTCTTAAAATAAACCGTGAAACCAACTATTCAAAGGATAAGAACCTCTGGCACCTTTCACACGAAGGTCTTGACCTTGAAGACCCCGCAAATGAGCCTCAGTATAATAAGCCCGGCTTCCTTGAAATGGGTGTTTCACCTGAAATGGCACCCGATGAGCCTACATATATAACAATCCACTTTGAAAAGGGCGTTCCCACTGCTGTTAACGGCAAGGAAATGGGCGGCGTTGAGCTTATCACATACCTTAACGAAGTTGGCGGCAAAAACGGCATCGGTCTTAACGATATCGTAGAAAACCGTCTTGTAGGTATGAAGTCAAGAGGCGTTTACGAAAATCCCGCAGGTTCAATTCTTTTCAAGGCACACGATGTTCTTGAAACAATCACTCTTGACAGAGATACTCAGCACTACAAAGAAATCGTTGCTCATAAGTTTGCAGAGCTTGTTTACTTTGGTCAGTGGTTTACTCCTCTCCGTGAGGCTCTTTCAGCATTTGTTGATAAGACTCAGGAAACTGTTACAGGCGATGTTAAGCTCAAGCTTTACAAGGGTAATATGATTAACGCAGGCGTTACATCACCCTATACTCTTTACAGCGAAGACTTCGCAACCTTCGATGCAGATGAAGTTTACGACCAGAAGGATTCAGCAGGCTTCATCAACCTCTTCGGTCTTCCCATCAAGGTTAAGGCTATTCTTGAAGCTGAACGTAACGCAAACAAATAAAATAACATAAGAGCCGTCTTATGGCGGCTCTTTTTCCCGTATAAGGAGGAATATAAATGAAACTTTGGGCTGGCCGTTTTTCAAAGGAAGCGGATAAAAAAACCAATGATTTCAATTCATCAATCGCTACCGATTCCAGAATGTATTATCAGGATATCGAGGGCAGTATCGCTCACGCAACAATGCTTGCGGCAAAGGGAATTATTTCGCAGGATGACGGTGCTCTTATTTGCTCCGAACTTGCAAAAATCAGGCACGAAATTTCAAGCGGTGAGTTGCTTATCGACCCTAATGCGGAGGATATCCATACATTTATCGAGCAGACACTTACCGAGCGTATCGGCTCGGCGGGCAAGCGTCTTCATACAGGCAGAAGCCGTAACGATCAGGTTGCTCTTGATGTGCGTCTTTATCTTCGTGAGCAGTGCGATGAAACTCTTGTGCTTGTTAAAAAGCTCATCAAAGCTCTTGAAGAAAAGGGTGATGAATATGCTGATGCAATTATGCCCGGTTACACTCATTTGCAGAGGGCACAGCCCATTACCTTCAAGGCTCATCTGACCGCATATACCGAAATGCTGACCCGTGACCTGGGCAGAATTGAGGATGCAAGAAAGCGTATGAATTCTTCTCCTCTGGGCAGCGGTGCTCTTGCAGGTACAACCTATCCCATTGACAGAGCAATGACAGCTGAATTTCTTGGCTTTGATTCGTTCACAAAGAGCACTCTTGACGGTGTAGCAGACAGAGACTTCTGTATTGAGCTTGCAAGTGCACTTTCAATCTGTATGGTGCATCTTTCAAGGCTTTGCGAAGAGATTATCCTCTGGTGCTCCTGGGAATTCAAGTTTGTTGAGCTTGACGATGCTTTCTCAACAGGTTCAAGCATTATGCCTCAGAAGAAGAATCCCGATATTGCGGAGCTTGTAAGAGGTAAAAGCGGCAGAGTATTCGGTGACCTTATAACTTTGCTTACGGTTATGAAGGGTTTGCCTCTTGCATATAACAAGGATATGCAGGAAGACAAGGATGCGATTTTTGATGCATTTGATACCGTCAAAATCTGCCTTGTTACCCTTGAACCAATGATTCAGACAATGAAGGCAATTCCCGAGAATATGAGAAAAGCGGCAGCAGGCGGCTTTATAAATGCTACCGACTGCGCTGACTACCTTGTTTCAAAGGGTCTGCCTTTCAGAGATGCCTATAAGGCAACAGGTGAGCTTGTAGCCCTTTGCATAAAAGAAAATAAAACCCTTGAAACACTTTCGCTTGAAGAATATCAGGGCGTTTGTGATTTGTTTGACGAAGGTGTTTACGATGCAATCAAGCTTGAAAATTGCGTGAAGCGTCGCGGAATGTAAAAAAATATCCCGTTGGTAAAAAACCAACGGGATTAATTTTTTATTTGTCTGTGTAATCAAAGAACTCAATCTTAACGGTTTCTTCGGGGAAATCGAAGATGCAGTCTTCAACAACATCGCCCTTGCTTACGCCGTCAAGGTCAGCCATAAGAAAGCTCTTTCTTACAACGGTGCCGTCTTTATCGTATGCAATGTAGCCTATTTTCATATCGTCTTTTCTTGAACCGATTGCCTGAATTTCAACAGAGGCAATACCTGTAACTTCAAAAGCTGAGAATGCGTGATATTCAAGTTCGATATCCTTGATAGCGGCAACGGAATTGCCGTATACATTGTAATCGCTTACAACAAATTCAACATCATTAACGGTTTCAAGATATTTAACGGGAGCCGTTGTTCCTGAGGTGGGGTCAGCATTTGCAGGAGGTGTAACGGTGTCGCCGTAGGGATTTACAAATGACTGGTTTACAACCGTTGTGGTTGCAGGCTCTTTGGGTACGTTTGAGCATCCGACAAAGCAGAGTGCAACGCAAATGAGAGCGAGTAAAATACAGATTGTTGATTTCATAAGAATCAAATCCTTTCCTAATGAATGCTTTTATAATATCATATTTTTTTTGATTTTTCAACCGTATTCATAATTTCCGCAACCGTTTCAGCAATTTTGCCTGCGGTTCCGGGTCCCATTGAGTTGGTTTCCTCATAATGGCGGCGGTTGTGAATATCTCGGCCGTTTTCAAAGTAGGGAGTTTCTTCGTGAAGAATGAAATCGTTGGGAGGCAGTACGTAGCCCAATTCATCGTTGGCAAGTCCGATAATCATAACATCGTCACCAACAATTTCCTGCAAGGGAGTGGGGTTGATTTCTCCTCCGAAGCCTGTTGCGGATTCTTCTGCACTGAGATATCCGCCGTAAACAAGCTCGGGGAATATTTCACAGGGAAGCATAAGAATTTTAAGAGTGTCTATTTCAAGATAGCTGATTTCCGATTTCAGAACGGAGCCTGACCCATCGGGAAGTCTGTATTCATCGGCTTCAAGGATGCCTGCCTTTGCGGCAATCATCAGTAAGGTGTTTTCGGCATTTATGTAAACTTCTTGTCTGATACAGCCGATTTTAGGTTTAAGCTCGGTTTCATCTTCTATTGAAAGGGCATAGCCTGCAAGCTTCTCGCCGATGTCGGCAGTGGATTGTGCAAAATCGCCGCCATTATCACGGATTTCCTTCTCATTGGGAATATCCATGCTTATCATTCCGCCGATTGCACCTACGCAGTAAAGGGTTTCCGCACCCGTTTCGCTTTTTATTTTTTCACGCATATAGTGTGGGAAATCTGCACTGATTCTGCTGTTACAGCCTTGCAGAGATTCGGAATGAGATGCAAAATTAAGAATGTAAACCTGTCTGCTTCCGTCATCAGGTACAAATCTGAGCCTTGTAAGTGTTTTTGAATAAACTATGGGTGTGCGTATATCCTCCTGCATATCGGGGACTTCCGTTTTGCCAAGATAAAGTCTGCCGGGCTTGCGGTTTGCATAAGCCTGCTTAACAGCTTTAACCGTCTGCGAAAATACCAGCTCCATATATTTGGGGTCTTTACCGCTGAGAGGCAGAGGACCCCATATTCCCATTGTGTCAATGCCTGCGTGGGAATGAGTGCTGACTATATTTATGCTTCTGCAGCCCGAAAGCATTGCAAAGTCACGAAGTCTTGCTCTCAAACGGTTGACATCTTTATTGAGCATTCCCACATTGTCAATGGAAACAAGAACGATTCCGCCTTTTCCCGAAAGATCATCAAGCCAGACTGCGTGAGTGTGAGGCGGGTCAAGAACACCCTGAGCAGGATTGTTTTCACCGTAGCCTGCAACATAATATTTCTTTTTGTCTACATCGTCGGGCAGAATGGATTCCTTTGAAAAACCAAGCAGAAATTTATCGCTTTTAGCCTGAGGGGGAGCTATGAATTGAGCCTTTACCAAAGGAACGGCGCATTTTTTCTTTGTGATATGCTTTGACTGAGTGCGGAGAATGAAATCGACTGTTTTGTAAACTGCGGTTAATGCTTTCATTTTCTCTATTCCTTCCAATCAAATTTTGTGAGCTTACCTTTAAGCAGAAGCTGGGGGAAATTCCATTGTCTGAGCACTTCATAAACGCCGACTGCAACGGAGTTTGAAAGGTTAAGACTCCTTGCGGCGCTGTTGTTAATCATAGGCAGGCGTACACAGTTTTCCTGATTTTTCAGAAGTAAATCTTCGGGTAAACCTGCCGTTTCCTTGCCGAAAACAAGATATGTATTGTCAGGATAATCAATTTCGGAATAAATTTTTGTTGCCTTTGTTGAAAAATAGTAAAAATTACCGTTCTTGTTTTTCTCAAAAAAGTCATCAAGATTATCATAATATGTAATGTCAAGCAGGTACCAGTAATCAAGACCTGCTCTTTTTAATTTTGCGTCATCAACGCGAAAGCCCATAGGCTCAACAAGGTGAAGTCTTGCTCCCGTTGCGGCACAGGTGCGTGCGATGTTGCCTGTGTTCTGCGGTATCTGCGGCTCAACAAGAACAATATTAAGAACTGACATTTTATAACTTCCTTAAAATTTTTTTACACTGTTTTTATTCCCTCAACGGGACAGAATATTAATGAAATTCAATGTATTGGAGGGAAAGAAATGACAACAAAAAATATGTCGCTGGTTAAAGGTATGGGTATCGGTCTTGCCGTAGGTACAGCCGCTGTAATGGCAGGCGGTAAGATGATGACCAAAAGCGGAAGAAGAATGTGCCGCCGTAACGCTTCAAAGGCGATGAAGACCGTTGAAGGTATGCTTGACAGTATTTCAATGATGACAAAATAATCAGCTGTTGAAATTGCTCATTGCTTTATCCGTGTTACCGTTAACCATAAGTTCTGCTGCATCGCAGGCTTTTTCGGCAGCTTCACGAAGAAGGGGAAGTTCATCCTTTTTGAAGTTTGAAAGTACCCAGTCTGCAAGCTCATAATCAGGATGAGGTTTTTCGCCAACCCCAAGTTTGATTCGGGGAAAATTATCGGAATTAAGGTGATAAATGATGCTTTTTATTCCGTTGTGACCGCCGGCACTGCCTTTGCGTCGGATTCTCAGTTTGCCGCAGGGGAGCGAAATATCATCAAAAACAACAATTATTTTTTCAGGCGGTATTTTATAAAATGCCGCCGCTTGTTTTACTGCCTCGCCGCTGTTATTCATAAATGTCTGAGGCTTCATAAGCAGGCATTTCTTGCCGCCTAATTCAACGGCTGCGGTTACGGATTTGAACTGTATTTTATTTATGTTTGCGGAAAGCTTGTCTGCCAGCAGGTCTGCAAACAGAAAGCCTGCGTTGTGGCGTGTAAGCTCATACTGCCTTCCCGGGTTGCCCAGACCGACTATCAGGTATTCGGGCGGCCCCGAAGGGGCTTTGTTTCTTGAAAAAAATCCCATTTTTGTATCCTTTTATTCTGCTGTTTTATTTATATCAACTGTTTTGAAACCTACATATGAAAGCTCAGGATTTTCGTTGACGAGGGATTCATCCCTGTAAGCCAGTTTGATATCCATACCGCCAACAAGTGCCTTTGCTTCATCTGTTGAAAGGTCGCCGTTATCGCATAAAATGTTGAAATATACGGGTGCTGTGTTGCCGGGCTCAATTTCTATATCGCCTTCAAGAGATGTGCAGATATAAACACCGTCTTTACCGTTGTCGTTGACTTCAAGGGCGAAAACCGTAATTGTTTCGTCGGTTGAGTTGGTTACGGTAAGAAATTCGGTGTATGTAAGCCATTCTTCTGGGTATTCATAGAATTCAGCCGTTTTTTCTCCGCCGAGGTGATATTCGTTTTCAAGTACCTTTGTGAATTTTTCAGGGCGTGTCATAAGTGATTCAAGTGTATCGGGATTATCTGCAAAATCATCGACTGTAACGGAAACGGTGCCGTCATTTTTATCTGCGGTAAAAAAATATATTCCTGTTCCCACAGCAACAACAAGTATACCGATAGCAATTGCAAGTATTATTTTTTTCATAATAAAACCTCCGTCTTATTTATAAAAGAATTATGACAGATTTTAACTCAAAAAACAATAGATTAATCTTATTTTATAAATTATTTTACATATTATTAAAAATCTCCCCACCCGAGTGAGGAGATTTCTGCTTATTCTGATATTACAAACTCAAAGGCTTCGTTTTCATATTTGCAGATATAATTTTTGCCTGATTCCAGCTTACCTTCAAGCATTTCTTCGGAAAGCTTATCTTCAATTCTTTGCTGAATTGCTCTCCTGAGAGGTCTTGCACCGTAAATGGGGTCGAAGCCTGCTTTGCCTATTGCCTCAACAGCTTCTTGGGAAAATTCAAGGCAGATATCAAGCTCCTTCACTCTTTTGGAAAGTGAATCAAGCATGCGTTTTGCAATTTCGTTAATATCGTCCTTGCCAAGCTGATGAAAAACAATAATATCGTCAACACGGTTTATGAATTCAGGTCTGAAGACATTTTTCAGCTCGCTCATAACCGCCTCACGAATGCGCTTTTCACTCATTGTTTCAGCTTCGGCAGGGGCAAATCCCAGAGTGCCTGCACCGCTTTGTGCAATAAGCTTTGCACCGACGTTTGAGGTCATTATTATTACACAGTTTTTAAAATCAACACGTCTGCCCTGTGAATCGGTAAGGATACCGTCCTCAAGAATCTGCAAAAGCATATTAAAAACATCGGGATGAGCTTTTTCAATTTCATCAAAAAGAACTACCGAGTAGGGTCTGCGGCGAACCTTTTCCGTCAGCTGACCGCCTTCATCATAGCCTACATAACCTGGAGGCGAGCCAACAAGCCTTGATACTGTATGCTTTTCCATATATTCAGACATATCAAGTCTTATCATTGCGCTTTCATCGCCGAACATTGATGCGGCAAGCGTTTTGCAGAGCTCGGTTTTACCTACACCCGTAGGGCCGAGAAAAATGAATGAGCCCGTAGGTCTTTTTGGATCTTTGAGACCTGCTCTGCCGCGTCTGATTGCCCTTGCAACCGCACTGACAGCTTCATTCTGACCTACAATACGGCGGTGAAGTTCATCTTCCATATGAAGAAGCCGCTGGCTTTCTTCCTGAGTGAGCTGAACAACGGGGATTCCTGTCCACTGAGAAACAATTGCGGCAATTTCCTGTTCGCCGACTTCGCCCGTTGAACGGTTGCTCTTTTCCTGCCACAGCTTGCGCTCATTTTCGAGGTCTGCGGCAATTTTGTTTTTCTCATCCCTTATGGCGGCGGCATGCTCAAAATCCTGAGATTTGACTGCCGCTTCCATTTCTTCACCAAGGGATTTCAGCTTGTTTTCGAGTGCTTTCAAGTCGGGCGGTGCGGTAAATGCTTTCAGCCTTACACGGGATGCCGCCTCGTCAACAAGGTCAATGGCTTTATCGGGCAGATATCTGTCACCGATGTATCTTGACGACATTTTGACTGCCGCAAGTATTGCGCCGTCGGTAATCTTCACCTTGTGGTGAGCCTCGTATTTGTCACGCAGACCTTTGAGAATATCAATGGCTTCCGCCTCAGAAGGCTCGCCTACGGTAACAGGCTGAAATCTTCTTTCAAGTGCCGCATCCTTTTCGATATGCTTACGGTATTCTTCAAGGGTTGTTGCACCGATAACCTGAAATTCACCTCTTGCCAGAGAAGGTTTAAGAATGTTTGCGGCATCAACCGCACCTTCAGCCGAGCCTGCACCGATGAGAGTGTGAACCTCATCAATGAAAAGAATTATATCGCCTGCCTTTTTGACTTCTTCAATGGCGTTGCGAATTCTTTCTTCAAAATCGCCTCTGTATTTTGTGCCTGCAACCATACCTGTAAGGTCAAGGGTTACAATACGCTTGCTTCGGAGCATTTCAGGCACTTCGCCCGTTGCTATTTTAAGGGCAAGTCCTTCGGCAATGGCTGTTTTACCTACACCGGGCTCACCGATAAGGCAAGGGTTGTTTTTGGCTCTTCTCCTGAGAACCTGTATAACTCTTTCGATTTCTTTCTGTCTGCCGATAACAGGGTCAATTTTACCCTGCATTGCATATACCGTCAGATCACGGCCGAATTGGCTGAGTGTGGGAGCGTCGGATTTTTCTTTTGTATCCTTTTTGTTCCCCGATGTATTGGGACTGCTGCCCAGTGCATTGGTAAGGTCTGAAAGCAAATCCTGAGGCTGAACGCCCATTCTGCTGAGGATTTCCGTTGCAGCACCCGTGCCTTCGCGTATAATTCCCATAAGCAGATGCTCGGTGCCGATATAGGAATGTCCCATTCCCTTGCCCTGCACAATGGCAGTGTCAATAATATTTTTTGCTCTGGGTGTCAGGTCGTTGGGAGAAAGCACCGTAGGCGAGCCGATTCCGATACTGCTTTTTATGATTGCTTCGACTTCGCCGTAGGTTACTTTTCTCGCTGAGAGAGCAGTGTATGCCATGCCGCCTTTTTCCGCAAGAAGGCCAAGCAGGATGTGTTCACTGCCTACATAGGTGTGACCCAGATTTTCCGCTGAGGTAATTGCACTGTTAAGTGCATCGTTGGCTTTCTGAGTAAAGCCTGTAAACCTATACATACATATTCCCCCTATAATTTAATCCTTCTAATTGAGGGCTTCCCTTACCGTTTTTGCTCTGAATGCATCTCTTGCCGCGGGGCTGTCTGCCTGCTCATTTGCCGCACTTACGGTTGCAGGCTGCATGCTGACTATAAGCTCATTGATTTTCTCGATGGAAATTTCAAAAAGCCCTCTTGCAGCGCCAAGTCTTACAAGTGAAACCAACTCCATAAATTCATCGGTGCTGAGAAGTCTTGCGTTTTTAAGTATGCCCAGAGCTCTGAACATTTTATCCTCTTCCGCAGGCTTCTTGATGATTTCAGCCGCAGCGGCTCTTTCCTGAGCTACAAGCTGAAGCACGATTGATTTGAGATTTGCAATGGCGGTTTCTTCCGTGATGCCCAGGGTTATCTGGTTGCTTATCTGGTAAATATCGCCCTTGGGCTGTGAACCTTCACCGTATGCACCTCTGATTGTAAGACCCAGCTTTGATACGGTGTTTGAAAGCCTTGTCATCTGACCGCAACGGGTAAGGGCCGGCAGGTGAAGCATAACGGAAGCCCTCATTGCTGTGCCCAGATTTGTGGGACACTGGGTGAGATAACCTATTCTTTCATCGAATGCATAATTCAGCTTTGCACCCAGCATATTATCAAGCTTATCCGCAATATCATAGGCTTCTTCAAGGGCAAGACCTGCCTTCATTACCTGAAGTCTGATGTGGTCTTCTTCGCAGAGCATAATGCTTACACTTTCATCTTCCGAAAGAACAAGGGCACTGCCGTCCTTTTTTGCGGCGAATTCAGGGCTGATAAGGTGTCTTTCCGCAAGTGACACCGCCTGTACCCTTGAAAGGTCTTTCATTTCAATGTAGCTGAAATCTTTGCCGTCATTTTCAAAAAGAACGGTTTTTATTGCCGAATTCACCGCATTCTTACCTGCGGCATCAAGCTTTGCAGGGAAGGGGAATTCGTCAATGTTTCTTGCTAGGCGGATTCGTGTACTGAGAACGATATCTCCCTGATCGCCCTTTTCGATATACCATTTACTCATTGCTTTCGCCTCCTTCAAGAGCCTTGATTTCATCTCTGATTTTTGCGGCATCTTCAAAATTCTGTGCCGCAACAGCTTCATTCATTGTTGCTTTCAGTTTTTCGATTTTTTCTTCTTTGGTTTCGGTTTTTGGCTGGACGGGCACGGCGGCAACGGTTTTGCCGCTGTGCTTGATTTTACCGTGTATCCTCTGAATTGAGGGGAGAAGCTTATCGTAAAATGTTCTGTAACAATCTGCACAGCCTACTCTGCCGTCACGGACTATTTCATCAAATGATGTGCCGCATTTGGGACATCGGGGTGCCTTTCCTGCCGTAACGGCAGGTTTTACATCGCCGAGGAATCCGCCGAAAAATTCGGAAAGATTAAGCCCGAAGCCCGAAAACATATCTGAATATCCCAAGTGTGCCGCGCAGTCGGAGCAAAGATGGCTTTCAGCCATATCGCCGTTGATTATCTGCTTGATGTGTGTGGTTGCTTCGTTCTTTCCGCAGTTCTGACATAACATAAATAATCATCCTTTCTTTATTCCAATGTAACCAACATCTGTTTGAGAATTGCCGCTCTGATTCTTTCTTTGAGAGGCGAGGGGATTCTTTTGAGTGAATTTTCGCCTGTTGCCGCAAGAATCAGCTTTGCAGTGCGTGCGTCTATTGCACCGTTGTGAAGCAGATTCATTACGTTTGCGTGGCAGGTTGCGTAGTCAACGGCTTCACCGATATGATTCACCGTATGCATTATCAGTGACGGGCGGTCAAGATTGACTCTTGTGATTTTGATATATCCGCCTCCGCCCCGTCGGCTTTCAACAATATAGCCCTGCTCAGGCGTGAAGCGTGAGGATATAACATAGTTTATCTGGCTTGGCACACAGCCGAGAGTCTGTGCAAGCTCATTCCGCTGAATTTCTGCTCTGCCTTCATCTTCAAGCATTTGAAGGAGCATTCTTGTAATGTCGTTGCTTAAACTCATATAATCATCTCTTTCTATATGTGAAATCTGACTTTGACTTTCTTTGACCTTGACTTCATTATAGTCAGGAAAGGTCAGAAGGTCAAAAGTCAGAAAAGGTCAAAATTGCGGGATTGTATGTTAAAATCTCTGATTTTCTTTTGTTTTCTTTAATTTTCTTTGATTTTCAAGGCTTTTATGATTTTTGACTTTTGGAGAAGGTCAAACGGTTTTTATATAATTATAGGCATATTAATTTTGTGATATACTTGATAAATATTGATTTTATCTTTGCTGTGTGATATTATTCCATAGTTGATAAGAGGTGAAATGATGAAAAGGTCAAAAACAGCGTTGGGAATAATCCTTTCGCTTATGGGCGGCATATTCTGGGGTTTTTCCGGTTCGTGCGGTCAGTATTTGTTTACATATCATTCGGTTGATTCTCGATGGCTTGTGGCGGTCAGGATGGTTGTTTCAGGAGCGATACTGCTTTGTATTTCTGCTTTCAGGCATAAAAAAGAAATATTTGCCGTGTGGCACGGAAAAGAAAATATCATAAGAATGGCGGCGTTTACGGTTTTTGGTCTTGTGCTGTGCCAATATGCATATTTTACGGCAATACAGCTTTCCAACGCAGGCACCGCAACCGTGCTTCAATACCTTTCACCTGCAATGATACTTGTTTTTCTGTGTGTGAAAAACAAAAAATCGCCTTTGCTGAAAGAAACTGCGGCAATCATTCTTGCAATCGGCGGAACATTTATAATAGCCACGGGCGGTAATACGGGAAGCCTTTCAATTTCAACGGGTGCTCTTATATGGGGCTTGCTTGCAGGTGTTTTTCTTGCCTGCTATTCGCTTATCCCCGTATCGCTTCTGAAAATAGCAGATACTCCAACTGTGCTCGGTTGGGGAACTTTTCTGGGAGGCGTTGCAATGCTTCCCATATTCAGACCCTGGGAAAACATGCCTCAGATAAGCTTTTCGCTTGTTGCTGCACTGGGAGGCATAATAATATTCGGTACGGTGCTTGCATATTCGTTTTACCTTGAAGGCATACACCTTATCGGAGCAACAAAGGCAAGCATTATTTCAAGCATTGAGCCTGTTGCCGCAACGGTTATATCCGCTTTGTGGCTGGGCACGGATTTTTCGTTTACCGATATAATCGGCTTTGCGATGATTATTTCAACAATTTTAATAATATCAATAAAAAAAGAACCGAAGCAGTAAGCCTCGGTTCTTTTGCTTTTATGAAAGAAGACTCTTGATTTCCATAAACAGTACGGTGAATACACTCACGATGCCTGCAAAGAATTCTTCAACAGGATTGTTATAAACCTTGTAAGGCTCATCAACCTGGATTTCAAAGCGTGCATCGCCTTTTTTGACGCTGCCTTCGTAGGTGTAAATTACATTTTCATAGTTTTCTGTATCGTTTTCATCAAGCGTGAAAACTCTTATGCCGTAGGGACCCGTTTTTGCAAATTCACAGCCGTATGTCATACCAAGCTCAATGCCGTCATAGGTGCCCGTGTAGCCTTCCGTATGCCAATGGCCGAAGTATGCGCCGAGCACATCGCCGCATTCCTTCCATGCCTTGAACTGTGCGGTTGTATCCGTAACGGGAGTGAACGCCCCTGCATTATATCCGTTTGCAACGTCTTTGTTAAGGCGGTAGAATTTGCCGCCTTCAAGTCTTGCACCTTCGTCCCACATATTACATTCTTCAAACAGAAAACCCATATCATCTGTGGGTACGTGCTGGAAAAGGATTGAGGGTACGGGATTTCCGCCGTTTGCTTCTTTAAGTGCGGCACTTTCGGCTTTGTACCATTCAAGCTGTTCATCGGTTACGCCGCCTGACTTTGTGTCGGAAAGCCAGATGTTGAATGCGGTTTTATCGGAATTGCTTGCCTTTATTTCAAGGTTGAAATCAATTCTGCCGTCGGCGTCGTTGCTTTCGTCAAAGACAATACAGTTTTCATAACTTTCATAGATTTTCAGCCAATCCTCGTTTGTAACACCGCTTGAATAGTCGTTGTTTCCCTGACAAACCGTGAAAGGTATATTTCTGCTTTCAGCCTCGGCAAATACAGCGGCACAGGTTGCCTTTACATTTTCAAGGGTTTGTTCGTAACTGTCAACCTCAACGCCTTCTCTCAGACTTTCGCCGTCGATGCCGATGTCGCCTATACGGCTGTCCTCAACAATATCACCTGTGAAAACAATAAGGTCGGGGTTAGTCAGCTCAATTGATAATTTAATAAAATTAATCAAATCATAAGCAGGGTAGTGGTCATCCTGCGGGTCGCTTATCTGCAAAACGGTGAATTTTCCGTCCTCGCCGAATCTGAGGTCAATGGTTTCGCTTTGTGCACTTGCTGTTATGCAGAATGAAAACAAAACTGAAACAGCAAGCAATATGCTTATTATCTTTTTCATTTTTTCTCCCTTAATATTTATCCATACTTTCAACGTCAAGTACGAATACTGTTGCACCGCCTACGGTAACTTCTTCTTCAAGGCTGTTTTTCTGCAAGCCTCTGCCAAGTGAATCCGTTGTCATTGCAACCTTGTTTCTTGTCATTGAATATTCACGGATAATTTCTTTTGCTCTTGCAACCTTGTCGTCTTCCGCACCGATAAGCAGTGTTGTGTTGCCTATCATAAGGAAGCCGCCTGTTGTTGAAAGCTTTGTTACGCTGTAATTTTCTCTTGTGAGAGTTGCGGATACCACCGCGCTGTCATCGTTGTTTACTATTGCAAGAATAAGTTTCATTTCTGTATCATCCTTTCATTACATATCGGGCAGAATAAGTTTCTGACTGCGTTTATCCAAATCGTAAATATTTGGTATTTCATAACGGTTATCGTTGCCGTCTTTGATAAGTATACGCTTATCGTAAAACATTTTCATAGACTGGATGTGATTGATAATCTCAAAGGTATAATTTCCTCTGTCGGTTTCAACATTCCACAGCCATATGCGGTGCTTTTCACTGCGGCTGATAAGTCTTGTGATTTTGGGGATTCTGTAATATTCTTCAAGACAGCCCAGAAGCAGGGTACGCTGACTTTCTTCCATATTATCAAGCTTTCTGAGAATAAACTGCTCTTCGCCGTTTTCATCAAGGAAGGTTATGTATTCCGAAAGACCGCTGACGGGGAAGAGTCTTCTGGGTTCAAGATTACAGAGTTTTTCTCCCGTGAAGAATTCAACGTCACAGAAGATTTTGTTTTTTACGGTCAGGCGTATTTCGTTGCCGTCAATAAAATTTCGTGCCATATGAATCCCTCCTTATTCAAAGTTTTCCGCAGCCTTTTCAGCCGCAACTTTTTCGCTCATTGACTGAATGTTGATAAGCTTATAATATTTGCCTTTAAGTGCCATAAGTTCTTCGGGAGTGCCGAATTCTATGATGTTACCCTTATCCACAACGATAATCTTGTTTGCTTTACGCAGAGTTGAAAGACGGTGGGCAATCATAAGTGTTGTTCTGCCTCTTATCAGACGGTTTATTGCGTCCTGAATCAGCTTTTCCGTTTCGGAATCAACGGCAGAGGTTGCTTCGTCAAAGATAAGCACGCCGGGGTTTTTAAGAACGGCTCTCGCAATGGAAAGTCTTTGCTTTTCACCGCCAGAAAGACCTACGCCGCGTTCACCCAGCATTGTATCGTATGCGTCGGGCAGACGGGAAATGAAGCCGTGTGCATTGGCGATATCCGCCGCATTGAGCACCTGTTCGGGGTGTGCACCGGGCACCGAATACGCAATGTTGTTGAAAATGGTATCTCTGAACATCATGGGTTCCTGCTGAACATAACCTATCTGAGAACGGTAATAGCTCATATCGATATCTTTGATGTTAACATCATCAACAAGTATTTCGCCCTCATAATCGTCATAAAAACGCATAAGCAGATTTATGAGGGTTGATTTACCCGAACCTGTTGTGCCTACAATACCCACAACATCACCGGGGTTGATGACGAAATTAATATCGTTAAGAACTTTCTTTGAACGGTCAAAGGAGAAGTTGACATTACGGAACTCAATCTTACCCTTGATCATATCAAGGGTGTTGTCCTTACCGAAATCGTGTTCGGGTTCAGCATTTATGATATCCATAATCTTTTCCGTTGAAGCAAGTGCGTTCTGATATGAGTCGCTGAGGTTTGCAAAGAAGTTAACGGGATTATAGAACATGCTTGTGTAAGAAATAAACGAAACAAGGATACCGAGTGAAAGCTTTTCGGGAGTGTCGATTACCATATTGCCGCCTACGAACCAGATAATAACCGAGCCGCAGGTGATAAGAAAAGTGATAACATTGGGGAAAATAGCAGAAACCTTACCTGCTTTTTTATCTTCGTAAAGCCAATCGTCAACCTGTCTGCTGAAATTCTTAACAGCTTTTTCTTCGCTGGAAAAAGATTTTACTATTCTGATGGCGGGTATTGTATCCGAAAGAATTGTTGAAATTGCAACACCTCTGCGCCATATACGGCGGTAGAGAGGTCCGATTTTTTTGCCGAAATAACGGCTGCAGCAAACAACAATGGGTACGGGAAGAAGTGAAAGCAGAGTCAGCTTCCAGTTCATACACATCATAATCACGATAATGCCTATCATTGTGAAAAGCTGAACAACCGCTTCCTGAGTGATTCTCAGCATAAACTGCTGAAGCACCGTTGTATCGGAGTTAACTCTGTTTATAACCGAGCCCGTTGAGGTTTTGTCATAAAACTTCATGGGCAGATACTGAGCTTTTGCATATATTTCTTTTTTCAGATCGGCAATGATTCCGTCGCCTGCAATTCTCAGATGGTATGCACGCAAAGCACCTATGCCGTATTGAATTATGTAAATCAGAAGCAGGAATGCAATGACCGCAATCAGCATTTTTTTGTCTCCGCCCGGGATAACCGAGTCAACCATAAGACTTGTGACATAAGGCGGAACAAGAGCCGCAACCGTGGTTACAACCGAAAGGAAAATGCAGAAAATCAGCTTGCCGGTATAGGGCTTTATATACTTGAGCATTGTTGAGGCGATTTTACCCTTGCCCTGACAGTTAAGGCAGTCTGCATTGGGTGACGGAAGCTTTCTTCCGCATTTGGGGCAGAAAGAACGCAGGTTTTTGAAAGTGCTTTCAACTGCGGCAAGTCTGTCCTCAATGCTTTCACCTTCTTTAACTTTGGCAACAAAGTCTGCAGCGGCATCGCAGATATCTGCCATTGCAAAGGTGAAACGCATAAGGTCAACCGAAGAGCCTCCC
This sequence comes from Acutalibacteraceae bacterium, assembly GCA_045533455.1. Classification (GTDB taxonomy): domain Bacteria; phylum Bacillota; class Clostridia; order Oscillospirales; family Acutalibacteraceae; genus CAG-177. The sequence goes on from JAZSHU010000027.1 coordinate 17,508, forward strand.
GTTGTAACGGCTTTCAGTACGGCGTTTCCGTACATACGCTTGACAAAGATTTTGCTTACATTGGCAAAATCCAGGCTGAAAAAGCCTCCGTCAAAGCCGTCTCCGATTGCAACGATGCGGTTTTCGGTAACATAAACCGCACCTTCACCGTAGCTGCTGTCAAGTTTAAGGTCGCCCACTACGGCAAACAGCGGCTTTTCATCGCCTTTGAATTGCTTTTCTGCGACTTTCAGAATTTCTTTGCTTGCAGGTCTGTTGATTAACAGATTTTTGGGAATCATTTTCTATCCCTCCTGACACTTGATTTTGTCTGCATTATAGGTTTATTTTATTTATAAGTCAACACCCGAAAACAACTTTTTGAAATTTTGTAGGATTATCCAAAATGAAGGGTTTTATATTGTGTTTTTATCCAAAAAATTACTCCCGTTATCTGTGATATAACGGGAGCTTATTTTATATGAATTTTTCGTAGCTTTCCTTTATGAATTTGCCTGCTGCGGCACATACGGAATCAGCGGAAACAAGCTGTGCGAATTCGGCATCGTACTTTTCTATTTCGGCAGGTATAAGGGAATCTGTTTCATTTTCAGGGTCATATGCGTTGTACTCTTTTGCAAACAGTTCATCTGCTCTGCCGTCAAAAAGGCGTGTGAAGCCTCTGAAAGCTGCGCCTGTAAGAGGCTGACCGTTTGCTTTGAAAAATGAGCTGAGTTTTTCACTGCCGTCTTCAACAACAAACGAAAGGGCATAGATTTCCTGCTGTTCTTCCGTCAGATTGTCAAAAGCATAGGTCATATCCGCAGAATCGGAAATTTTTTTCTGAAGGTTGAGAGCAACTCCTTTGAAAAGGCGTACGGGATCCGCATTCTCTGCGAGTGACGGTGTAAGCACCGAAAATTCATTGCGGAGAATGTTTTCTTCTTTAAGTTTTTTCATGATTTCCTCGTTTGCCTTGTATCTTTTTGAACTGGCTTTACCTGCCTTAATGCACACAAAAACAGTGATAACAATAAGAACTCCCAGTATAACAAGCCAATAGGGATTTTCAAGCATATATGCCATAATCAATCCTCCTGTATAAGTAATTTGTAAATATCGCCTTTTTTGAAACCGCATTCTTTGGCGGCGGTTTTGGCAGCGTCGCTTTTGCTTATGCCGTCGGCAACAAGTGCTTTTGCATATTTTACCGCCTGCTCAACGGTCATTTCTTCTTTTTCTTCTTCGGGTGCACCGCCGATTATAAGGACGATTTCACCTTTCAATGCTTCTTTTGAATATTTTTCGGCAGCGGCACAGAGCGTGGTGCGTATTACCTGTTCGTGAATTTTGGTGATTTCACGGACTATGGCGGTTTCTCTGTCGCCCAATGCGTTTGCAAGGTCGGTCAGTGTCTGTGAAAGCTTATGGGGAGCTTCATAGAAAATCATTGTCCTTTTTTCGTTCAAAAGGGAGCTTATATGTTCCTTTCTTTCGCTTTTTTCAACAGGCAAAAAACCTTCAAACGTAAAACGCCTTGACGGCATACCCGATATTGCAAGGGCTGTGGTGAATGCACAGGGACCGGGTACGGATTCAACCTTTACTCCGTTTTCGTGGCAGAGTTTAACAAGGTCTTCACCGGGGTCTGATATGGCAGGCATACCCGCATCGGTAACAAGGGCACAGCTTTCGCCGCCGAGAAGCCTTTGAAGTATGACGGGACCTCTTTCGAAACGGTTATGCTCAAAATAACTGACCATAGGTTTCTTTATCTCAAAACGGTTAAGCAGCTTGAGGGTAACTCTTGTATCTTCGGCGGCAATAAAGTCGCAGCTTTCAAGTGCTTCTATGGCACGCGGAGAAAAATCACCCAGATTGCCTATGGGAGTGCCTACAACAAAAAGTGTACCGCTCAACTGTTTTCACCTCTGTTTTCCAAAAGATAATCGCCGTAGATTTTTTTCATTTCTTCGGAATATCCGCCGTCATCCCCGTGAACAAAAAGCTCAGGTTCAACCGTCATTCCGCTTTTTCCGCCGCGTCTGCCTTCAACAAGAGCAAGCCACGGTGCTTTGCCCGGACATTTTGAAACAAGTCTGAGCCTTTTCGGCTCAATTCCTGCCGATTTCATTTCAAAGAAAAGCTCACAAAGCCTTTCGGGACGGATGCACATGCAAAGTCTGCCTCCGAAATTCAGAAGCTTTTTTGCTGTTTCGCAGATATCGGTAAACGAACACATTGTTTCGTGCCTTGCGATTTTATCGGCATCGCTTCTGCTTTCGATTCCCGCACCGCTTGCTTTGTAAGGCGGATTCATCGTCACAACGTCAAAGCAGCCGAAAGGCACAATGCCTTTAAGCTCCTTGAGGTCGGCATTGACTGCCGTAAGTCTATTCAAAAGGGAATTATATTCGATTGCGGCGTTAATCTGCTCTGCCCCGAGAGGCTGAATCTCAACCGCGGTGATTTTACCGGTTTCTTTTTTGCACCATAAAAGAGGTATGATTCCGCAGCCTGACCCGAGGTCACAGCAGACCGCCCTTTTTGAAGGCGATGCAAAATCGGCAAGCAAAACGGCATCCGTACCGAAGGTGTGTTCTTGTGAAACAAAAACGGTCACCCCGCCGCCGATATATTCCTTTCTGAATCCGTCCATCT
>JAZSHU010000021.1:0-19354 GCA_045533455.1 Acutalibacteraceae bacterium
GATTAAAGTGGTACGCGAGCTGGGTTCAGAACGTCGTGAGACAGTTCGGTCCCTATCTGTCGTGGGCGCAGGATATTTGAGGAGAGCTGTCCTTAGTACGAGAGGACCGGGATGGACGCACCGCTGGTGCACCAGTTGTCACGCCAGTGGCACAGCTGGGCAGCTAAGTGCGGAACGGATAAACGCTGAAAGCATCTAAGCGTGAAGCCGCCTCCAAGATAAGATATCCCATGGCGTAAGCCAGTAAGACCCCTCATGGACTATGAGGTTGATAGGTTGCATGTGTAAGCGTAGTGATACGTTCAGCTTGGCAATACTAATAGGTCGAGGGCTTGACCAATGTTTAAATCTCTTGTTTCGATTTCTTTCCTTACCTTTAACTTTGTTCAGTTTTCAGGGTGTATTAAATACCGAGTATTAACCGTCTCATTGAGGCGGTTTTTTGTTTTATTATAAACACTTATGCATTTTAAGACGACACTTTTGTGTTAAGTTTAAAAACAGTTGACAAATTATTCTTATGTTGTTACAATATAAGAAATTACCGAAAGGCAGGTGGACAAGATGACAATGATGATTAATACAAAGAATCGGAGATACGTTTTGTCCGTTTGTGATTGATGTGATTTATATCTTTCTGTGAATTTCAAGACATCTCCGTATTCTCGGTGGTGTCTTTATTTTTTTGGAAAGAGGATTGCAATGAAAACAAGTTTTACATTTACAAGCATTACAAATGAAAACATAAGCCAATACAAGAGTCTCCGAAAAATCTATGCAAGGTATAAGATACAAACCTTGCGTAATCACGGTGAAACACCCGGCAACAAAAAGATGTTTTATGAGTTGTTTGACAGCATAATTGCAAAAGCTTCGGGCAGTAAGTCCGATTATTTTATTGTTATGCAATCAGGAAAGGAGCTAATCGGTTTTGCTTCTATTGCAACATCCTCAACGGATATTATTGATATTCCGTATAGTTACGGTACGGTTAAAGATTTTTATATTTCACCCAAGCACAGACGAAAAAGTTTTGGAAGAATTCTGAATGATTACATAGAAAACATTTTCAAGGATAACAAAACAAGTGCAGTTTTGTTATCTCCCGACCCCGTCAGCGGAATTGATTTCTGGAAAGCTATGGAATATTGTGATACGGGTATTCATCAAGGTTGGGGACGACATTTGGTTTATATTAAACGCATAATCGAAAACGAAAACTCTGCCCAAATTGATAATTCAATTTCAAAGCTTGTTGCATTAACCGATTTGATTGAAATAAATCCATACAATAAACCCCAGATAAAAGAGGTTTACTGTGTTTGGAAAGTGTATTGCAAAGAAATAAACCGAAAATCACACAGAAAAGATGTTAAAAATATGGCTTGGGGTGCAAGAAAAAACAGAAATGTCAGCTTCAAAGCATTGTATTATCAAGGGAAAATAATTGGGTTTATACATAAGGCTGATAATGAAATAAACTTTGTATTACCCGAATACAAAAATCAGATTAACAGAGAGGATTGAAATGATAAGTTATATTGCATTCAAAAACAGCAAGCCTTTTATTTGTGTTGACGGTGAGCTTCACGCACCGCTTGCATATACAACATACTTTGAAGAAAAGGGTGAGTATTCCGATTTTATCAGCAGCGGATACAGAATGTATTTCGTTAATGTTTCTTTTACCGATTTGCCCATAAATAACTTCACGGGCTTTACACCATTCAGGACGGGCGTTTTTGAAGATGATATTCCCGATTATTCCGAATTTGACGACACCGTAAACCGTATACTTTCCGAATGTCCCGATGCATTGATTTTTCCCAGAATAAATATTGCAATGCCACGCAATTGGATTAAAAATAATTTTTATGAAACTGTTGAGACTCCCGCAGGCAGAAGAGAATCACTTTGTTCGGATTTGTTTCTCCGTGACGGTGCAGAACTTCTCCGTAAGCTTGTTTTCCATATCCGCGCTGCGGATTATGCTGATAGAATTGCGGGATACCAACTTTGCGGCGGTATTACTCAGGAATGGATGCATCACGACCTTTTTGGTTCTTTTTCAGAAATGGGATTTAAAAAGTTTGGTGTGTGGATGAAAGAAAAATACGGAATAATTGATGTTCCCGTTCTTTTGAAAGATGATTTTTCAAGCGGAATTTTTAATAAAACTGTAAGCCGTTACGGTGAATTCTGTTGCGAGTCAGCGGCAAAGACCGTTGAGCATTTTGCAAGGGTATTGAAGGAATGTATAAACAGCGAACAGATTGTTGGTGCTTTCTATGGTTACAATGCTTTTGTCAATGATTATATTTTTGGTCTGCACGGTCTGAGATTTATAATCGATTCACCTTACATCGATTTCTTTTCATCGCCTTGCTGTTATGATGAAAACAGAAACCTTGGTTTTGATTGGGGCGATATGATTACTGTTGATTCGCTGAAAGCTCATAAAAAGCTTTATTTTGTTGAGTGTGACATAAGAACACATCTTACAAAAAGTATGCAATCGTCACGGCCCGGTATGTATCCCGACAATATCTATCCTCTCAAAGATGGGAATGGTAATAAGACCGTGTGGTGCGGTCCCGAAACACCGGAGCTTTCGCTTTCTGCAATACGGAAAGCATTTGCTCATCAGCTTACAAAAGGCTCGGGTATCTGGTGGTTTGATATGTGGGGCGGCTGGTATCACGATGATAAAATTATGTGCGAAATGGAAAAAATGAAGGATATATCCGAAACGGCAAAAGATAAAAACTCCGGAAATTATCCTTCTGCACAGACCGTTGTTTTTGTAGATGAAATGGCTTATCTGAATATTCCCAGAGGCAATCATCTTTGTAACTGCGTAAATCACACAAGAGTGAAAATGGGTAATACAGGCATTCCTTTTGATTTGTGTATGGTTGAGGATGCTGAAAAAGTGCTTCGTAAATATAAAGCGGCGATTTTTACGGCACCTATGCCCTCGGAAGAAGGCAAAAAAGCCGTTAAAATATGCAAAGAACTTAATATTCCCTATATTCAGACAAGTGCACAAAAACCGTTTTACAGTGTTTCAGAGCTTCGGGATCTTCTTGTTTTGTCAGGTGTTCATTGCTATAATGCTGATGGTTGTGTTATTTATTGCGGAGAAGGTTTTCTCGGAATCCACGCAGTCAATGACGGCGAGTTTATAATAACCTTGCCTGCAGAATATACCGTCAGACCGCTTTTGGGTACAGAATTCAACGAAACCGAAACAGCGGAGATACGGCTCGATATGAAAAAATATGATACGGCTGTTTTTGAGCTGATTTAGCCGAGGGTAATTATGAATAATCAAAATATATTTGACAACGAAATATTTTTTAACGGATACAAGGCGCTTCGTGACAGCGACTGCAACGCAAATGATTTGATTGAACAGCCTGCTATGAGAAAAATGATGCCAGATTTGAAGAGCAAAACCGTTCTTGATTTAGGTTGCGGTTATGGTCATAACTGCATGGATTTCGTGAACAGAGGTGCAAATAAGGTTGTTGGCATTGACATATCGGAGAAGATGCTTTCTGTTGCGAAATCTGAATCTACAAACAACAAAATCGAGTATCGCAATATGAGTATGACCGATATATCAAAACTCGTCGAAACCTTTGATTTTATATACAGTTCTCTTGCTTTTCACTATGTTGAGGATTTCGATGCTTTCGCAAAGGATATGTATTCCATTCTTAACGCAGGCGGTCAGCTTTTATTCTCGCAAGAGCATCCGATTATTACCGCAACCGTTGACGGCAACGGTCATTTCAACAAGGATGAAAACGGCAACAGAATTTCCTATACATTTTCAAATTATAATCAATCGGGTGAACGAAAAATTCATTGGTATGTTGACGGTGTTGTAAAATATCACCGTACTTTCAGTGATATAATAAACGCTCTTGCCAAAGCAGGGTTTGTCATTGAAGAAGTATGCGAACCTACGCCCGAAGAATGGGCAATAGAAAAACTTCCGACAATGGCAAAGGAATATATAAAACCAAACTTTTTAATCGTAAAAGCTAAAAAGTGAAAGAGGGTAATTTTTTGAATAACGGTTCAAAACAAATCAGTTTCAAATGTATGAACAGCGATGAATTTCGTATATATTCAAAATGGTCTGTAAAGGCTTATGCGGAGCATCTGATAAAATCAGGCGATGAGAGATTCAGATTCAAGGCGTTAAGAGCAGCAAAAAGTGAGTTTCGTGACGTGTTTCCCGAAGGTGCAGATTCTGCCGATAACTATCTTTACATCGTAGTGAATGAAAAGAACGAGAAAATCGGTGTTATCGGTTATCAGAAAAGTCCGTTTGAAGAAAACGCCGCATTTGTAACCGAAAATGTTATTAAAGAGGAATACAGAGGCAAAGGCTACGGAAAAAGTGCATTTGTGAAACTTCAGGAAGATGCCCGTGAAAAAGGCTTTTCAAAAATGGTGCTCAATGTTTTCAAACACACACCCGTATCGTTTTCGATGTATGAGAAAAACGGATTTAGAGTAATTGAGGATCACGGCGGAAGTGCGATAATGGAGAAGTGCTTTGATAATGAAAATGGTCGACTTTGAATCAATGAATCCCGAAGCTGCAAAGCAAATTTGCGATTGGAAATACGAAACACCGTATAGTGTTTATGATAACATAACCTATGAAGAAGCTGTCAAGAGACAAGCAGCTATAACCCAAACCGAAAATGCAGATAATTACCTCTGTTTTTGGAACGATAAAACACTTGTTGCGTATACAAGCATAATCCTGAAAGAAGAAAAGGTGTATATAGGTATCGGTGTTGCGCCGCAGTTTTGCGGACAAGGATCAGGAAACGTTTATTTAAACAAAACAGTCATTGAAGCACAGAAAAGATATCCTGACAAAGAGATTTGGGTGCAGGTGCGTTCTTGGAACGAACGTGCAATAAAATGCTATCTCAAAAGCGGATTTGTTGAAAAATACAGAGAGATTATTTCTGACAGATTTAATCAAAAGACGGAGTTTGTTTTTTTGCGTTATGAGAAAAGCATGTCTTTCATCTACCTCAATAAACACGATTTTTCAACTGTTGCAAACGAAATATTCAACATCCTTGCCGATAATATGACGGTAATCGCTCCTACGGGCAACACGAGAGAAGATGATTATAACTGTTGGTACGAATGTGTAGCTGACGGTTTGAAACGTGACGAAAGACAGATTATACTTATAAAGGAAAACGGTAATATTATCGGGTTCTTTCAGTATTACATCAATGAAGATACTTTTATGATGGAAGAAATTCAGTTTAAGCCTGAATATCAAGGCAAAGGTGTTTTCAGAGCGTTATTCAGCTTTGTTATTCCGTATATAAGGGACGATATTGAGTTTGTTGAAGCCTATGCAAGTATCAGCAACAGCAAATCAATCGGGATTCTTGAAAAATTGGGGTTAATTAACATCGGTTTGAATAAAAACGGAAGAAGTTATCATTTCAAAGGCAAGTTTGCGGGTTTGAAAAAATGGTATACTTTTTAAAACAGTAATCCTATATGTCTGAAATGCAACAATATCACGCACAGTCGGACATTTTCCGTTCAAAACATTATTAATTACCGTTTCAAAAAGTATAATTCAAAGGAAAAATAATATGAGAATTGCAGTTTTAGGTTATGCAGGCGGTGGCAAAACATATCTGTCAGATTACATATCCGAAAAGAAAAATATACCCGTTCTGCACCTTGATTCAATCAAGTGGGATAAGGAATGGAAGCCTGTTGACAATTCGCTTGTTTTACCGCAGGTTTCTGAATTTTTGAAAAAAGAAGACTGGATAATCGACGGATATTATGATTATCTGCTTTTTGATGAACGGCTCGAACAGGCAGATAAAATAATTTTGCTTCTTCTTCCGCGGATGACTTGTTTTTATCAGGCATTGAAAAGAACGGCTTCGCGAAGAAAGGAAGGCTATAAAAACGACTTTAATCTGTGGTTTATAAAGTTTATTCTGTTCGGTTGCAGAAATAAAGAAAGACGGCAGATTTATGACGATATAGCAAAAAAATATGCAGGCAAAACCTGCGTTATCAGAAGTAAAAATCAGTTAATAAATTTTTTGAAGGAATATGAAAATGGTTGAAGTTATTAATCAATATGCAAAAACTTATTCGGATCCTCCCGAAGGTGTCCGCAGGGCAAGCAGGGGGCTTGTTATCCGTGACGGCAAAATTCTGCTTTCATACGAAGCAAACACGGATGTTTATATGAGTCCGGGCGGAGGACTTGAAGAAGGCGAAACTCTTGAAGAATGCTGTGTTCGTGAGCTCAGGGAAGAAACGGGTTACAATGTAAAGCTTCTTTATCCCTTTGTGATTATAAATGAATACTGCTTTGAAACAATGTATGAAAGCAACTATTTCGTTTGTGAAGTGCTTGGCGAGAGCAGCAATGCGTTGACTGAAATTGAGGTTGAGCACGGTCTTATGCCTGTGTGGGTTGAAATTGAAAAGGCACTTGAAATTTTCGGTGCTTATGCTTCAAAGAGAGAGGATATAGCAAGCCTTTATCTTCGTGAATTTACGGTGCTGAATAAATATCTGAAAACAAAATAACAAATATCACCGCCGCTTTGTAATTTAATGTTGCAAAGCGGTTTAATGTTTGTTAAACTTATAAGCAGAAGGGAGAGTTTGCAATGAAAAATTATGATATAGTTATCGTTGGTGCTTCAACAGCAGGCAGCTTTTTTGCACGCAGAATGGCAGAAAAGGGCTTTTCCGTTTTGATGATTGACAAAAGCACAAGAGAAAAAATCAGCCCTGAATATGATGTTTTTCATATGGAAAAGAAGGAAATGGAGCGTTTCGGTCTGCCCGAGGTGAATGAAGGCGACGGAATCTGCGAATTTGTTTTCAGTGATCAGGATATGCTTTCCGCATACAGCAATTATCCCAAGCCCGCACCCACAGAGGTTGTGGGTATGCACAAGCACGGCTACATTGTTCTTATGAATGATTGGGCAGCTGAGGCAGGAGCAGAAGTCATTTATGAAGCATCATATGACAGCCTCGTTTATGATGAAAACGGAAAAATCTGCGGTGTTACATATGTTAAGGACGGCGAAAAAGTAACGGTTAACTGCCGTCTTGTTGCAGATTGTTCGGGTATTCCTGCCGTTGTAAGACGCAGTCTGCCCGATGGTTACGGTATTGAAAAATTTGAGCTTACCTCCGACGATATTCTCTATGTTATTCTCAGATATATTGATTTCACCGAAAAGAAAGGCAGATGGCTTCGCTCGCAGTTCTGGCTTGCCTATAAGAGCTGGCTTGCTCCCAGTGCAGGCAGTGACGCAATTCTGGGCATCGGTGCCTGTTTCGGCTTTGATTATGTTGAAAAATGCTTTGCATTCTTTGAGAAAAACGCAAAGCTTCCGCCTTACACGGTTAAACGAATTGAAAAAGGCAGAACTCCTTATCACAGAGCACCCTATTCATTTGTATCCGACGGATTTATTGCAATGGGTGATGCGGCGTGCCTGACAAAGCCCAACTGCGGCGAGGGTTGCACGGCATCTCTCGTTTTGGAGCAGATTGCCGTTGATGTTGCTTCAAAGGCAATGGCAAACGGTGCATACCCAACCCGTGAAGCTCTCTGGAGTATAAACAAGCTTTATAACAACACTCAGGGTAAGGAGTTTGCAAGTCTTATGGCACTTCTGACAGGCGTTGTAAGGCACAGCCCCAAGGCAAACGAATTCCTTTTTAAGCACGATGTTATTTTCAGCGAAAAAATTCTCGGCGGTATGGGCAAGGAACTTGAACTTACCGCAGGCGATATTCTTAAAATCGTTGCCTTTGTCGTTGTGGGTATAGTTACGGGTCACATTAAGATTTCTGAGATCAAGAGCATCCTTGACGGTCTTGTTAACAGCGGCAAGCTTACTGAGCATTATGAAAAATTCCCCGAAACTCCCGAAGGATTTGATGCCTGGGTCAGAGAAGCGGAAGCACTCTGGAACAAAGCAGGTAAACTTTCTGATTGGAAACCTGAATTATGAGTAAATTTATAAGCATTATTTTAAGTTTTTTTACTGCTCTGTCTCTTATGGCTGAGGGTATACCTTATTTGTTTCAGCCTACCCTTGAAATTGATGCGGCAGTGAGTATGGGTGAGGTGTCAAGCCGTGCAACGGGTTTTCTTTACGGTGTGGCGCAGGACGGTGTTCCCGACAGTGCCATGACCGAAAGCCTTGATATTTCAAGCGTTTCGCAAAAGGTAATCGGCGGCTTACAGCATCCCATAGGCGATGTGGATAACGTTTCTCCTGCACTTGCGAATTGCGATTATATCACCGTTTATTTGCAGGATTGCTTCGATACCTGGTATTACTGCAACGATGAGATATGGAACCTGCGTAAAAGCGACAGATATGACCATATGGAATTTGTGCGAAGCAGATTTTTGCCTCAGGTTGAAGAAAAGGTAACGGAGCTTTCGCAAAAAGATTATGCAGACAGACTTGTTTACTGTATCTATAACGAAGCGGATAACGGTGTGTGGTTCGGCACCATGTCCGAGGACGGCACCTGGCTTATGTTTGATGATGATGCGAAACAGCGTTTCTATCAGGCATGGAAAGAAACCTATGACCTTGTTAAATCCATTGATCCCGATGCAAAAATCGGCGGTCCGGGTAACTGCGACTATGACAGCTACGAGATAAAGGATTTTCTTACATTTTGCAAGGAAAACAACTGCCTGCCCGATGTTATGATTTACCATGAACTGGGCGAAAAATCTGCTCTTTATTGGCAGGACCACGTTGACGATTACAGAAGCATTGAAGATGAACTCGGCATAGAAGATTTGCCTATAATCGTCACCGAATATGGAACTATGTATGAATGCGGTGCGCCCGCGGATATGCTTCATTATGTAACGGCAATCGAGAAATCCGGCGTATACGCAAACATGGCATACTGGCGCCTTGCAAATAACCTTAATGACACGGCGGCGGATAACAACAGTCCCAATTCAAACTGGTGGCTTTTCCGCTGGTACGGAGATATGGAAGGGGATTTGCTTAAATCGAAGATAATCGATGTGCTTCATTCGGATTTTGCAAATGTGATTAAATACGGCTACGAAAGCTTTCATTACGACGGCTTTACCGGTATTGCCTCCCTTTCCGAAAACAGGGATGAAATTAGCATTATCTGCGGCGGCTGCGACTATTCAAGCAATGTATATCTTAAAAATCTTGATGAAACAAAGCTCGGGAAAAAGGTTAATATAAAAATAGAAAGCGTTTATTTTGAAGGTATCAGCGGTGTAGTCACAAAGCCGTATATCGTAAAAGAGTATACCGACAACGTTACATTTGACAGGCTTAAAATAAAGCTTGAGAGCATTGATCCCACGGCGGTTTATCATATAACCGTTACCGAATCGGAAGAAGAAGTAAGCTATATCAACAGCAATCTTCCCATGCGTTATGAGTTTGAAAACGGTGTGCGTGCAGGAGGATGCTATACATATGACAGTGCCTATGCCACAACGGGTCGTCAGGACGGAATGGTGGGCGGAATTGAAAATATCGGTGACGGTGTAACGGTGAATTTTGATGTCCCGGAAAGCGGATATTATGATTTATCCCTTATCTTCGGCAACTCAAATGACGGCAGAACCCCCGATGACAGATGTGATACCCTTGCAATTATGACCCTTGACGGCGAAACGGAAGAAATATCATTTCCCAATACAATAAAAAGCGAATATACGGATAAAAAAACTTTTACCCGTTACCTTGAAAAAGGTGTTCATTCTCTTACGCTTTCTCATAAAGAAGGCACCTTTGTTGTTGACAGCCTGATTGTTGTGTCTCACAGTGAGGATGAGTCTGTGTGGGTTATGCCTGATTCAGACAGAACAACAGCCCGAAACAAATCCTTCCTTGCAGTTTCTCCCGAGGATGGTTTTTACGAAATAAACACAGGTGCAGGTGCTGAATTTGAAATTGACGGAGCAAAGTATAAAACCGAAAACGGCATTGCACTTGTTTATCTGAGAAGAGGTCTGAATTACATTGATGTCAGGTCCGACAGAGAAATCCGATGTGAAATAAAAAAATCCGAAAAAATCGGTTTTACGGCAAGGTTTGATGCGGACGAAATGATTCTTGACGGTGCAATGCTTTGCGGTGATTATATTGACGGCATATCGTCTCTCGGCGGCAGTGCGGAATTCACCGTTAATGTTCCTTCTGACGGCAGTTACAGAATGACTCTTGCTTATGCAAATAACGACGAGGGCGGTGTTCACAGCTATAATGTTGACCTAATCGAAAGATATGTTACGGTTACGGTAAACGGCGAAAGCAATAATCTCTGGTGCAGGAATACATACAGCTGGGATACTGTTAAAACATCAACTCTCAACCTTGAACTCAGAGCAGGGGAGAACAGAATTGTTTTCACAAATGACGGTTCCGTTAAATTCAACGGACAGACCTCATATGCACCTCATATTTACGGTGTAACGGTCAATTCATAGGTGATTTTATGAATGAAGCTGAAAAATATGTACGCCTGAAACTGTATGAAATGCAGGATCTGAGCTACCGTGATTTTCATTCAAGGCTTATTCCTACGGTTGAAAAGGAGCTTATTATAGGGGTACGAACGCCTGAACTGAGAAAATTTGCAAAGGAATTTTCAAAGTCATCCCTTGCGGCGGATTTTCTCAAAGCTCTGCCTCATAAATATTATGAGGAAAATAATCTTCACGCTTTTCTGATTGAACAAATCGGTGATTATGATAAATGCATAGCGGAGCTTAACAGATTTCTGCCTTATGTGGATAACTGGGCAACCTGCGATATGATGCGCCCGAAAGTTTTTAAAAAGCATTTGGCTGAATTGTCTGAACAAATAAAAATATGGCTGAAATCCGATGATGTGTATACCGTTCGCTTCGGCATAGAAATGCTGATGTGCCATTACCTTGACGATAGTTTCAACGCTGAATATCCCCATTGGGTTTCGGAAATCAGAAGCGATGAATATTATGTCAGAATGATGGTTGCCTGGTATTTTGCAACGGCACTTGCCAAGCAGTATGAAGCCGTTGTTCCTTATCTTGAACAAAAAAGGTTTGATTCGGATACCCATAAAAAGACAATACGCAAGGCACTTGAAAGCTACCGGATTTCGGATGAAAAAAAGGCATATTTGCGTACTTTGTAAAAGGAAGTGAAAGCTTTGAAAAAATTAATTTCGGTTATTATACTTATTGCCGTTATGTTGGGAGTCTCAGCTGTGAGTGTTTATGCAGATGAAAGATATCCCTTCAAAACCACTGACGGCAAAGTGCGTGACCCTTATGTTCTTGTTTATGACGGCAAATATTATCTTTACGGCACTTGCCTTTCAAACGGCAAAGGCTACGGCTGTGTTGTAAGTGAGGATTTAGAGAATTGGTCGTATCCCGTGCAGGTTTATACACCTGCCGATTCTTCCGATGAAGTTGCCGATTTCTGGGCGCCTGAATGCCATTATTATGACGGAAGCTTTTATCTTTTTGCCACCTATCGTTCACAGTCAAGCGGCAAAAGAGGAACGGCGATTTATAAATCGTCATCACCTCTGGGACCATTTGAGATGATTACCGACGGTCACGTCACACCCAAAGAAATTGACTGTATTGACGGTACACTGTATATTGATAAAAGCGGTCAGCCATGGATGGTATATGTCAACGAATGGACTTCAAGCCCCGATGAGGTTGGCGAAATGGCGGCGGCAAAGCTCAGTAGCGATTTTACGCATTTTATAAGTGAACCCATTGTGCTTTTCAGAGCAAGAAAGCATATATGGACAACAGGCAGTGTTACGGACGGTCCCTGCCTTTACCGTACGGAAAACGGCAGACTCATAATGCTGTGGTCCAACCTTTCCAAATCAGGAGGTTATGCGGTAGGTATGGCTGTTTCCGATAACGGTGAGATAGAAGGAAACTGGATTCATTACCCCGAAGCCTTTTATGAAAGAGGCAAAAGTTTTGAGTATGACGGCGGACATCCCATGATTTTCAAAACCCTTGAAGGACAGCTGACAATGTCGATTCATTCGCCTAACGGAGAAGAAAACTGTGTTTTTGAAACGGCAAGATTTCTTCCGCTTGAAGATACGGGAAGTATGCTTGTCATCAAAGATAAATATACTTTCGGAGATGCTTTTTACAGAGCGTTTTTTGAAATTTACTATAATATAATCAGTCTTTGGTATAAAATATTTTAAGGAGAGATTAATATGTATTACAGAATTGAAAACGATTTTTTTACCTGTGAAATTGACGATATGGGTGCACAGCTTCATTCGCTGAAATCAAAGGATAACGGTAAGGAGTATATCTGGCAGGGTAATCCCGACATATGGTACGGTCAGGCACCCGTTCTTTTTCCCGTTATAGGTCAGCTTATCAATGATAAGTATTTTTATAACGGCAACGAATACACAATGCTGAAACACGGCATTGCAAGAAAACTGCTTTTCAAGGTTAAGGAATGTGAGGGCGCAAAAGCTGTTTTCAGCCTTGAAAGTGATGAGAATACACTGAAAAGCTACCCCTTTGATTTTGAGTATCTTGTTACCTTTGAGCTTAAAGGTAAGGTGCTTATCAACACAATGACCGTTGTAAACAAAACCGACGGTGAAATGTATTTTTCCGTGGGAGCACACCCCGGCTTCAACTGTAAAGTGGGGGATATAATTGAATTTGAACAGCCCGAAACCCTTGCTACGGAAAGAATTGACAAAGAAAACCTCATAATAGACGAAAAATTCCCCCTGATTGAAAATTCAAGGGAAATCGTTATTACAAAAGAAATTTTTGAGCCCGATGCACTTATTCTTTCGGGAATGAAGTCAAAGAAGCTTCGCATCAAAGGTGAAAATGAAATTGAGTTTACATTCGGCGATTGCCCCTTCCTCGGAATCTGGGCAAAGCCCGGGGCACCCTATGTCTGCATTGAGCCCTGGTACGGCGTAAATGACGGCAGGGAGGTTATGGATGATATTTCAAAGAAACGTGGCATTCAGCATCTTGATAAAGGCGAATCCTTTGAGTTTAATTGGATTGCTGAAATATTATAATAATAAAAACGGCTTTGGGTTATCCAAAGCCGTTTTCGTTTAATTATCGAAAAATTTTTCTGCATATCTTACAGCCGCCATTGCATCGGTGCCGTAAAAATCAGCGTTAATCATACGGGCATATTCTTCTGTCATAACCGCACCGCCTACCATAACTTTGCATTGGGGTGCCGTTTGATTCAGAAGCTTTATTGTTTCTTCCATTGCAGGTACGGTTGTTGTCATCAGTGCACTGAGTCCCACCAGTTTTATATTGTTTTCTTTTACGGTTTCAGCTATCTTTTCGGGTGTGACATCCTTGCCCAGGTCAATAACCTCATAGCCGTAATTTTCAAGCAGAACCCTGACGATATTTTTACCTATATCGTGAACATCACCCTTGACTGTTGCAATAACTATTTTTCCTTTGCCGCTTTCGCCTGATGGGATTGCGGCTTTTATTACGTCAAAGGCTTCTTTTGCTGCCTGAGCACTCATAAGAAGCTGAGGCAGATAAACCTTCTTTTCTTCAAAGCCTTTGCCTACGGTGTTGAGTGCCGGAATAATCATTTTGTCGATTATTTCAAGCGGAGAATGGCTTTTCAGCATTTCAGCAGCCGCAATGCCTGCCTGATCTTTAAGACCGCTGATTATACAGCCGTCAAGATTTGTATTATCCTTTTGAGCCGGCTGTGTCTGAACAGGGGAGAGAGTATCGGCGAATTCAATATAATCTGCAAAGCCTTCGTCCTTGCCTGTCAATGCAGTGAAGCAGTGCCAAGCCTTCATCATTTCCGTGGAAAACGGGTTGATTATTGCACAGTCAAGACCGCACTGCATAGCCATTGTGTAGAAAACGGAGTTGATATCGGGTCTTGAAGGCAGACCGAAAGAAATGTTTGAAACTCCAAGGCTTGTTTTTATTCCCATTCCGTGCAGAATTTTTACCGCTTCAAGGGTGATGTTTGCACTCTGAGGGTCGCTTGAAACAGCCATTGCAAGGGGATCAACAATAATGTCGTTTTCGTCTATGCCGTATTCCTTGGCACGGGCGATTATCTTTTTCGCAATTTCAACTCTGCCCTGTGCTGTTTCGGGAATCCCGTTTTTATCTATTGTTACGGCAATAACCGTACCGCCGTATTTCTTTATAAGCGGGAAAACCGCTTTTATGCTTTCCTCCTTGCCGCTTACGGAATTTATAAGGGGCTTGCCGTTATAAATACGCATCGCCCGGTCCATTGCGGCGGGGTCAACCGTATCAATCTGCAGAGGCAGGTCAATAACTGCTTGCAATGCTTTGATTACATTAACCATCATTTCCGCTTCGTTGATTTCAGGCAGACCCACATTGACGTCAAGCACGGAAACACCTTTTTTATTTTGAGCGATGCCTTCTCTGAGAATATAGTTTATATCGTTTTTGCGAAGCGCTTCCTTGAAAAGCTTTTTGCCCGTAGGATTGATTCTTTCGCCGATAATAACGGGTACATCACCGATTTTTACAGCGTGGGTATATGATGAAATAACAGTATGGTTTTTCTTTTCGGGAAGAGTAAAGGGAAGATTTTTTGTTCTCTCAACTGTTTTGGCGATGTGTTCGGGAGTTGTGCCGCAGCAGCCGCCTATGATTGTTGCGCCTGCCTTTACAATTTCACACATTATATCTGAGAATTCATCCGAGTCAACATCATAAACGGTTTTGCCGTTTTCTGTTCTGGGTAAACCTGCGTTGGGGTTTACTATAACGGGAACACTTGCGTTCTTTACGAAATCGGGGATGATTTCAAGCATCTGACGGGGACCAAGCGAGCAGTTTATGCCTATTGCGTCCGCACCCAGACCTTCAAGCATTGCAATCATCGCTTCGGGGTTTGCACCGGTCATAAGCTTCTTTGTTTCATCATAAACACAGGTGACAAAAACGGGCAAATCGCAGTTTTCTTTTGCGGCAAGGACAGCAGCTTTTGCTTCAAGGCTGTCGTTCATGGTTTCGATCAGCACAAGGTCTGCGCCAGCTTTTGCGCCGATTTTTATTGCTTCTCCGAAAACGGAAACAGCTTCTTCAAACTTTAAATCACCCAAAGGTTCAAGCATTCTGCCCGTAGGACCTATATCAAGTGCCACATATGCATCATAGCCCTCACAGGCGGTTTTCGCATTTCTGATTGCGGTAGTTATTATTTCTTCAAGGTTATCAAACTTGAATCTGTTTGCACCGAAGGTGCAGGATGTGATAATCTGTGCACCTGCTTCAAGATAAAGACGGTGCATTTCCATAATTTTATCGGGGTTTGTGATGTTCCACATTTCAGGCTTTTCACCTGCTTTGAGACCCCAGGATTGCAGAAGAGTGCCTGCACCGCCGTCACAATATGTAATTGAACTTCTGATTTTTTCAAGAATATTCATGTTGAACTCCTTTTATCTGTAAGGGCAGTTATCGTTTCTGCAAATCATACATCCCGGCCCCGTGCATTTATTCTTTTCCTTGCCTATGCCGATAATTGCCGTGACGGATTTGACAGGTACCATCATCAGGCTTTCTGTAAGCCCCATACCGATGTTTTTCTTTGTCTGCAAAAATTCGATAATATCTTTCTGATAGTCAAGCATAAGGTCACCGTAGCCGGGGCTGAAACGGGGGCGCAGATACTCGGTATCTCCCAAAGAAAGGTTGATTTTATCGCAGAATGTTTCGATTGCCGCTGAACCTACGCAATCGGTCACAAGACCTTCAAGGGGATTAACCGCAGAGTTGCGTTCGATAAGTCTGTTTGCTTCAATTCCTGTTGTTGCGGCAAGAACATAAGCATAATCGCATCCCGAAAGATTTTTTGCAAGGGAATGGCTGTAAAACATTTTGAATCCGAGGTCAACAATACCGCCTGCGATTGTTACCGGCACTTTTTCATAGCAGGCAATAAAGTTTGCACATTCCAGAAATTCTTTTTTACAGCAGGAAATCATTTCATCTGTTGTGTAGTCGCAGTAGTCTGCATTATAGCAGCAAAGATAGGATTCAATATCTTTGCTGCTTATTTCTATGTTATCGGGAGATATTTTTATTATTTCAATCATTTTTCTTTCTCACTTTTTCTTAAATATAAAAGCTTTGCTGAAAATATAATTGAGTATAACCACAACAATGCCAACAATAATTTTAGCAACGAAATCATTTACCGAAAGCAGTGTTACAAGCACAAATAATGAAATTGTTTCAACTACAAAAGAAAAAATTCTGGCACCCATAAAGCCCGTGAATTCTTTGCCTGCAACGGAAGGTGCCCAGCTTTTTGAGTCAAACACCCAAAGCTTGTTTGTCACAAACGCAAAAACAACTCCCACAACCCAGGCGATGAAGTTTGCATCAAGGTAATCCGTACCGCCTATAAAAAGCCTGTGAAGTGATGAGCCTTCGGGGATGATTGTGTTAAAAACACCTTCCCAACCGATTGAAACAAAAATTTGCTTGAACATATAAAATGTTATGAGGTTTACAACGGTTGTCATCACACCGAAAAAGACATAGGTTACTATTTCTTTTGTGAAAAGTTTGTCAATTATTTTGCCTGAAAAACTTTCTTTTTTGAAAATTTTAAAGAGCAGTTGTCTGATTTTTTCTATCATAGCAATCTCCGTAAGTTTTGTTTGTATACATATTTTAGAACAAAAGCATAATAAAGTCAATAAACCCTTGCATTTTCGGCACATTATGATAAAATAATATGAGGTGAAATTATGGAGTATGGGCAGAGCCTTAAAAACAGAATACATTTCATAGACGAAGTACGCGGTTTTGCCGTGCTGTGTATGATTATCTATCACAGCTTTTATTTGTTCGGCACGTTTTTTGAATATGAAACGGCAATGAGGCTTTTTGAGTTTTTTATGCCCGTTCAGCCGATTTTTGCAGGTGCGTTCATTTTTATCTGCGGAATGTCCTGTACATTTTCAAAAAACAATATAAAAAGAGGATTGATACTTCTGGGCATTGCCCTGGGTATGACTCTGGTTACGACGGTGATTATGCCTGCCGTGGGATTTACGGGGTGTGAAATATATTTCGGAATACTACATTTCCTTGCGGTTTCGGTTTTGCTTTATTCGGTTTTGTCAAAGCCGCTTTTCGGCATAATGCCTTTTGCGGGTATCGTTGTGTGTGCCGTTCTTTATGCATTTACAAGCGGTATCGAAAAAGGCACTCTCAGCTACGGTGAACTTTTTTCGTTAACTTTGCCCCGATCGCTTTACGAAACCAATGTTTTAATGCCTTTGGGTATTCATGCAAAGGATTTCACCGCGGCAGATTATTTTCCTCTGTTTCCGCAGATTTTTATTTTCTTTTCGGGTGTCTTTTCGGGAATTTATCTGTCACAGAAAGGCTATCCCGATTGGAGCAAGAAAAAAAGAGTCGCCTTTCTTTCCTTTCTCGGCAGAAACGCACTTTTGATATATGTTGTTCATATGCCCGTTATTTATGCTTTGGGTTATGTTATAAATGCGATAATTTAATTTTGGATAGGAGATACAGTTATGAGTGAAGGATGTAGCGGCAACTGCTCAAGTTGTGCAAGCAATTGCGGTTCAAGAAAAGAAGCGCAGGATATGAGAATACCCTGCGGTCCTTTCAGTAATGTGAAAAAAGTTATCGGTGTTGTCAGCGGCAAAGGCGGTGTAGGCAAGTCACTTGTTACTTCAATGCTTGCAAGTGCAATGCAGGCAAGAGGTAATTCCTGTGCCGTTCTTGATGCGGATATAACAGGTCCCTCAATTCCCAAATCTTTCGGAATCAAAGAAAGAGCAAAGGCTGATGAAAGCGGACTTCTTCCCGAAGAAAGCAAATCGGGCATAAAAATCATGTCAATCAACCTTCTTCTTGAAAATGAAGAATCACCCGTAGTGTGGAGAGGCCCCGTTATTTCAGGCGTTATCCAGCAGTTCTGGAAGGATGTTGCCTGGGGCGATGTTGACTATATGTTTGTTGATATGCCTCCCGGAACAGGCGATGTATCGCTCACCGTGTTCCAGAATCTTCCCGTTGACGGTATTGTTATTGTCACAACACCTCAGGATCTTGTAACAATGATTGTCAAAAAGGCATTCAATATGGCAAAACTGATGAATATTCCCGTTCTCGGTCTTGTTGAAAACATGAGTTATTTCGTATGCCCCGACTGCGGCAAGGAATATAAAATCTTCGGCGAAAGCAAGATTGATGAAATTGCGGCAGAGCTTGGTGTGCCCGTTCTTGCAAAGCTTCCCATTGACCCCAAAACAGCAAACCTTGTTGATAAGGGTGCCATTGAGCTTGCAGACGATAAATATGTTGCCGAGGCTGTTGATTTTTTATCAAAGTTGGATTAAAATAGCAGTATAAATCTTTAGGAGTTGAAAAAATATGCTTGATATCAGATTCTTAAGAGAAAACCCCGATATCGTTAAGGAAAATATAAAGAAGAAGTTTCAGGACAGCAAGCTTTCACTTGTTGACGAGGTTATCGAGCTTGACGCAAAGTCAAGAGCAGTCAAGACCGAGGCTGATAACCTGAGAGCTAATCGTAACAAGGTTTCAAAGGAAATCGGTATGCTTATGGCTCAGGGTAAAAAGGAAGAAGCTATGGCTGCAAAGTCAAAGGTTACAGAATTCTCCGAAAGACTTGCAGAATGCGAAAAGCTTGAGGCTGAGTATTCCGAGCAGGTAACAAAGATTATGATGGTTATCCCCAATATCATCGACCCCAGCGTGCCCATCGGTAAGGATGACAGCGAGAATGTTGAGGTAACAAAATACGGTGAGCCCGTAACTCCCGATTTTGAAATTCCTTATCACACAGATATTATGGAGCGTTTCAACGGCATCGACCTTGACGCAGCAAGAAATGTTGCGGGCAACGGCTTCTATTATCTCCAGGGTGATATCGCCCGCCTTCATTCCGCTTGCATCTCATATGCAAGAGACTTTATGATTGAAAGAGGTTTCACCTATTGCGTACCTCCCTTTATGATCAGAAGCAACGTTGTAACAGGCGTTATGAGCTTTGCCGAAATGGATGCAATGATGTATAAGATTGAAGGCGAAGACCTTTATCTTATCGGCACAAGTGAACACTCCATGATCGGTAAGTTCATCGATACAATCATCCCTGAAGAAAAGCTTCCTTATACACTTACAAGCTATTCTCCCTGCTTCAGAATGGAAAAGGGTGCTCACGGT
>JAZSHU010000014.1:0-3132 GCA_045533455.1 Acutalibacteraceae bacterium
GAAGAAACCGAAATCAGTAAATTAACCACAAACAAAAGACTCAAAGAACTCAGATGGGATGAATATGATCCCGATTTATTTGCTCTTTACTATAATTTCGGCAGATATCTTTTGATTGAAAGCTCGGGCAAAAATGCAAGACTTCCCGCTAACCTTCAAGGTATCTGGTGCCACGACTTCAATCCGCCCTGGGGAAGCGATTTCCACACCAACATAAACCTTCAGATGAATTACTGGCCGAGCGAAAGTGCAAATCTTTCCGAAACTTCTGCGCCTTTCATTCATTTTATGAAAATGGTCAGCTCTTTCGGCGCTGAAACCGCAAAGGAGCTTTTCGGTGCAAGAGGTTGGGTTATTAACCACACTACCGACGCATTCGGAAGAACCGGTGTTCACGACAGTGTAGACTGCGGATTCTTCCCGATGGCAGGCCCCTGGCTTTGTCTCAATCTCTGGGAGCATTACGAATACACTAACAACACGGAATATCTCGAAGATATTTATCCGATTTTAAAAGGTGCCTGCGAGTTCGTTCAGGATTATCTGACAGAGAACGATAAAGGTCAGCTTATCACATCTCCCTCCAACTCTCCCGAAAATGAATTTTATTATATCGACATTAACGGCGAAAAGCAGGAAAGCATGTTTACCGAGGGTGCAACAATAGATTTCCAGATTATTTACGCTCTCTTCACCCGTACTGCTCACGCTTGCAAGGTTCTTGACAAAGATGAAGAATTTTCAAAAACTCTTTTTGAAATTCTGGAAAAGCTTCCGCCCATGGAAATCAGCGAGCGTTACGGAACAATACGCGAATGGATAAAGGACTATGAGGAAACCGAGCCCGGACACCGCCATATTTCTCACCTTTTCGGACTTTTCCCCGGTGACCAGATTAACGAAAGCAACCCCGAAATATATGAGGCGGCAAAAAGAACCATTGCCCGCCGAATTGAAAACGGCGGCGGTTCAACAGGTTGGTCAAGAGCATGGACAATTTGCTTTTACACCCGACTTAAAGATGGTGAAAATGCGTACAAACACCTTAAATATTTACTCGAAAAATGTACTGCAAACAACCTTTTTGACATTCATCCTCCGTTCCAGATTGACGGTAATTTCGGCGGTGTTGCAGCTATTACGGAAATGCTTCTTCAAAGCCACCTCGGATCTCCCGATAACAGAGTTTCGGAGCTTTTACCTGCATTGCCGAATGAATGGAACAATGGTTCGGTCAAGGGTATAAAGGCAAGAGGAAATCTGACATTTGATATTTCTTGGGAAAATTCGATTCTTAAAAATGCAGCGGTAACGGCAGAAAACGATTGCACGTTAAAAATTAAATTAAATGACAAAACCGAAAATCTTAAAGCAAATAAGCTCTATACTATCGAAGGCAACTGCCTGAAAACAGAACTTTCGGCAGGAGAAACAATAGAACTCAGCAACTGTATATGACCAAGTTAGAAAAGAATTTTGACAGGTGATTTTATGAGCAAGGCAAAATATGTTGATACAATGATTGGTACCGTTGCAGACGGTCAGGCAGAAAGTTATCACGGCGGCGGTAAAACATATCCGGGAGCCGCTGTTCCAGGCGGCATGGTGCAGCTTTCACCGGATACGGTAACGGGCGGTGACAACGGTAACGGCTACAACTATTGCGATAACACGATAGAAGGCTTCAGCTTCAACCATATGAGCGGTATAGGCTGGTACGGTGATTTGGGAAATATCCAGATTATGCCTGTTACGGGCGAAACGGATTTGAGAAGCGGCAGTAACAGTCACGTTGAATTTAAAAAGGGTAAAAAAGGCTGGAAATCGGAATTTTCCCACGATACCGAAAAGACTGAAGCAGGCTATTACTCCGTAATTTTAGACCGTTACAACATTTTAGCGGAAGCAACAGCGAATGTTCACAGCGGTATATTAAGATTTACATATCCGCAAAATGAAAACGCAAAAATAATAATGAATTTTTCCCGAAGAATCGGTGGCAAAGCAGATTTTGAAGAAATTAAAATAGTAAACGAAAATACTGTTGAAGGTAAAATCATATGCACACCCAAAGGCGGCGGTTTCGGTCACGGTCATGCCGGGATTTCTTACGATTTGTATTTTACCTGCGAGTTTTCCGAAACACCTTCAAAAATACAATTCTTTTCAAATGAAGAAATGCAGAGTGAACATATAAAAGAATTTTGCCACGAAGATGTCGGTCTGCTTTTGGAATTCGGTGAAAATCTCACAGATTCGCTTAAAATAAAATGCGGTATTTCTTACACAAGTCTTGACGGTGCAAGAATGAATTTAAAGGCTGAAATTCCCGATTTTGATTTTGATGCCCAAAGGGAAAATGCTTATTCTTTATGGGAACAAGCATTCAGCATTGCAGACGTTGAAGGCAGTAACGAAACGGATTTAAAGCTTTTTTACACCTGCCTTTATCATACGCTTTTGGACCCGAGAGTTTCTGCTGATATTGACGGCAGCTTTTCTTTGGACGGAAAAACGATGAAAGATGACAGTTATATTCATCGCACGGTATTCAGTGGCTGGGATGTTTACAGAAGTGAATTCCCGCTTCTGGCAATTATCCGTCCGGATATTGTTAATGATGAGGTCAATTCACTTTTAAAAATTGCGGAGACTAAAAATACATCATTTCCGCAATGGGAGCTTCTGGGCATTGACACGCACTCTATGGTCGGAGACCCCGGACTTCTTGTTGTTGCCGATGCATACCTCAAAAATATCAGGAATTATAATACGGAAAAAGCATACAAAATAGGTCTTGCTTCAAGCAAATGTGAAAAAGAATTATTCGGTAAGCCGTTTCATTCCGTAAGACCCGATTGCGAACAGTACCTGAAAAATGCTTTTGTTCCCGATGAATTGAGTGATACCTTAGAATTTTTACTTGCTGATTACACAATGTACCTTTTTGCAAAAGAAAAAGGCGACAAAGAAAACGAAGAATTCTTTTTTAACCGTATAAAAAAATATACCGAAAATTACAATGAAAAGCTTGGCTTTTTAGCACCTCGAAAAGATAACGGGGATTTTGTGTTTGAAGAAAATGAGTATGACGATGACGGATGTGTTGAGAGCAACATTTTTCAGCAGTCG
>JAZSHU010000064.1:0-49595 GCA_045533455.1 Acutalibacteraceae bacterium
TGCGCCTGTTGTGTAAGCACCGCCTGTAGCTTCTGTTGTGATCTGCTTAACATCGAAGAATGTGTTATCGTAGAAGTTAACGATCTGTGAGTTACCGAAGTAGAAGTCACCCTTGATGTAGAATCTTTCTTCAAGGATCTGACCTGCGTCTACATAGTAGTCGGTAAGCACTGCTGAATCTTCAACAACTGCTGTGTTGAGTGTACCGTCTGCTGTTTCAACTTCGTAAACCTCTGAACCAAGGTAAATGAAGTTGTTATACTGAGCATCAAGATCTGCGTATGAATCAATCTTTGATTCGCCTGCAGCCGCAGATGCCTTGGGAGTAACAACTGCGCCTAAGCATGAGAATGAACCGAATACCATAATGATGGCAAGGAACATACTCAAAGCGCGCTTGAATTTTGACATTTGCTCATTTCCTCCTTTAGATTTATGTGCTGTATAATCAGGAACATTTTAAAGAGCATCGTCGGATATAAAAAAGCCTTTAGGGGCATAGCCCGCGCAAAGCACAGGCTATGCCATAACAATAATGATAAATTATGCTAAAAGATTAAGGGGGTTGCGATTAGATAAGTGAAACGAATGATGATTCGTAGTCAGGGCTTACGTTCTGATTGATGTAACCCTTACCTGTTGATGCGTCAAGGATAAGTGCTGCGTCACCGGGGTCGATAGCGAAACTGTTATCAATATCAGCAGCTGCAGCCATATGACCGTTCATACCGTCATATTCCCATTCAACAACGTAGTTAAGGTTATCGTAAACGTAAGACATATCAGATGATGAAACAACAGTGTCGCCGTCAAGGTCACCAACGATAACGATGCGATATGTTTCAACAACCTCACCTGTTGTTGCGTTAAGAATCTGACATACAGCACCTGAACCGCACATGCCGATTTCGTTGTATTCGTATACAACTTCAGCATTCTGAAGGTTTGCAAAACCGTTGTCTGTGAGAACTGTTTCATCATAGAAGTTTTCACCGATACCTACAAGGTAACCTGTAACTACTGTTACACCGTCAGCAAGTGTCTGACCTTCGAACCATTCATGGTTAAGAGCACCCTTTGAAATCTCAGGATAGAATGCCTGGTTGTAGTTACCGTCCATGAAGTTGCCGTTGGGTTCTGTAATGAACTCAAATACAACTTCTGATGAACCTGCACCTGCAGAAGCAAGGTTTGCAATAGCTGTTCTGATGCCATCTGTAAGACCTGCAAGATATCTGTTGTTTTCTTCAGTATCACTGAGATCCTTTTCTGCATCAAGAGCTGCATTGTATGCATCCATGAATGCCTGATATGTTTCCTTGGTGTAATCCTTCTGCTTGTCAACGTCTGAACCTGTAACAGCAATGATAGCTTCTGCATCAGCGATAGCTGCGTTGAGTTCTACATAGCTTGCTGATTCAGCGAGCTTCTTCCAAGCTGCAACGAGTTCTGATGAAGCTGCGTTAATCTTTGAAGGACGAGGATCTTCATCCATGTAAAGAACTTCTACTGCGAATTCAACTGCTCTGTCATATCTATCTTCTGATGATTCAGTGTATGACTTTGCAGGATCCTTAGCATCGCCGTATTCCTCGAAGAGGAGTTCAAGCTTGCTTGTGTCACCGGGAAGTCTGATAAGACGGCCGCCGGTAAGGTTGAGCATATGGATTGCGTATGTTGCTTCGATTGAGCTGATAACGCCCATGTTAGCAATTGCTTCTTCGTATGCTGCTACTGATTCGTCGTATGCAGCCTTGTCTTCGTCTGTAAGCTCATAGCCTTCTTCGAAGCCAAGAACGAATGCCTGCTGTGATTCGATGAGATCTTCAACACGGTCTCTGGCGTCTCTGTACTTATTGTAAGTATGAGGAACGTAGTCACGCATGCCGAAGTGTGTGTATGCGGGATCATTGTATTCGATGTCTACTCTTGTGGGATAGCCATCTTCGTTCATAACTGTGGTGTAGTTAATACCGCTGTAATTTGCAAGAGCACCCTTAAGACCTGCTGTGCCTGAGTTAGCTGCACATGCTTCAAGTCTTTCGATAGCTGCTTCGAGCTCTGTTGCATACTTCTCATAGAGGTTTTCGTAAAGAGCCTTGTCAGCATCGCTGAGGTTTGTGATGTCGTTCCAGAAGTTGCTGCCGTTTCTGGGTTTGAGAGCAAGTCTTGCAGCGTTCTTAAGAGCTGCAACGTAGTTGTTCCATGCACCTTCAGCGTCGTCGCCCTGGTAGTCAGATGCCTGACGGTTAGCTGAAATTGCTCTTTCAAAATCTGATTCAAGACCGAAGCTGTCATAAAGAACGATTGTGGTGTCAATATCGCGTGTTGTGCCGAATGCTGTGATGTTGGTTGTGATGCCGTATGAACCGTCGGGAACACCGCCGTTGTCAGTACCGTCGGGGATAAGTTCGCCTGTTACTTCATCTACTACATAATTCTCTTCAAATCTCTCGTAGTATGAACCGTCTTCCTTCATTGCAACATCAAAGGGATAGAGGAAGTAAAGACCCTGTTCACCTGTCATTGAAACTGATGTTTCGCTTGCTTCTGCATTCTTAACGATAACGCCTGCTGCTTCGCCGCTGAGGCCGTTAACTGTTGCAGTTGAAGCGCCGCTGCTGCCATCCTTAAGACGGATGCTGTAACCTTCGATATCGTCGAGGTCATCGCCTGAATCAAGGTAGATTGAGGGATAGTACTCAACATAAGGAGCTGTTTCACCGGGAACCTTTGTTGCGAGAGCATCGTCATCAAGGTTTGTTTCACCAACGTAGGTGTAAACAGTCTTTGAAAGTGTGATGGGCTGACCGTTAACTGAGAAGGATTCACCTGACTCAAGGAATACCTGGTAGTTAACTTCGATTTCAACAAGGTTACCTGCTGTACGAGTACCGTTGAGAGCAACTGTGAGCTTATCGCCACCGGCGATTTCGCCTGTTGTTACCGAAGCGGTAAGAGCGTTGGTGTTTGTACCTGCATCGTTGTATGTTCTTACAAAGATGTTGGTAACATTATAGGTATAAAGTTTATCCTGACGTGTAACACCGTTTACATCTGTGTAAGCAGTATTGATACCGCTTGAACCGTTGATAACGGTGAATGTGGGAGCTGTTGTGCCTGTTGCGGGAATTGTGTCAGAAATGTTAATTTCCATCTCTTCGAATTCCTGGTCATCGCTGAGACCGAGAAGCATACATGCAAGGGGAAGTGCTATCTGAGCAATTTCGTCACCCTGTGCTTCAAGGAATGCGCCTGCAGCATTTGTTGTATCTATTGTGCCGAGTGACTTGAGAAGGTCACCAACCATTGCGCCGAGAGTCTCGTTGTCGAGAAGTTTGTCGACTGAGTCAACTGCGGGGAATACGCCGGGGAAGAGAAGTTTGAATACGTTGCTGAGGATGGTCATGATGATCTTAACACCGTTATCGGTGGAGAACTGACCATTGGGGTTTCTGCCGAAGATTTCAGCAAGGTTTGTTGCATCAAGGTATGCAATGGGCTTAACAAGGTAATCAAAGATAAGAGTCTTTGAAACGATCTGTGAACCGTTACCGGCAATCTTATCTGAGATCCAAGCGCCTGTGCCCTTGATGGGGATAAGTGAGTTGATGATTGTATCGATATCCATCCATACATCGTCAATTGTGAGGTCGCCAACTTCGCCGCCGAAGTCGTCGCACTGGAATTCGAGGTTAAGAATAGGACCGTATGTTGTAACAGCCCATGCAACGATCTGGATAAGCTTATCTTCGTAAGTACCCTCGTCGCCGCTGTACTGAAGAAGGCCTTCGCCCTTAACGGGATCGTTACCTGATGCGGGAACCATATCGAAGCCCTGGTTGAGGTTGTAAATTGCAACGTCGAAGAGGATTGTGATAGCCTTTTCGATAACTGCATCATAGTAAGCTTCGTCAGAACCGTAAGCGCTTCTTACGGGCTTGGTGTATGTGAACTGAGGAATATCCTGCCATGCAAGCTGTTCAACAGCTCTGTAACCAACGTCAGCAATTGTCTGATGTTCTTCTTCAATGTACATCCAATCAACTGATGAGTTGAGGATAGCCTTAACTACGAATGAAACAAGCTGCTGGTTGTTCATTGTTTCCATTTCTTCAGCTGAGGGAAGGTCAACTATATCGCTGAAGAAGAGACCCTCTGTGATCTGAAGGATGAATCTGAGAACTGAGCAGATGTTGTCAAAGAGAAGTGCGTTACCGTTGTTACGGCCGTTTACGACTTCACCGTCTTCCCAATCCCATACATAACCTTCTGCAGTGGGCTCGCCTCTTTCAACCTTAAGAACGTTGTCAAGGAATTCACCGAGAGTATCGTTGAAGTTATCAACAAAGGTTTCGCCTGCGGGGATAGTTACGGTCTGAACACGAGCATCCCTGTTGAGGAACTGATCGTAGATGTTGTTTTCATCGTAAACATAATCACCGTCGTATGTGGGATCATAGGTGGGGTTGGGAACCCATTCGCCTGATGCTTCATCATAAACAGTTCTGTTTGTTTTTGTTTCATCATATACTACGCCGCAAAGCTCACGGAGCCATACTCTTGTGTCTCTGTTGAGAACAGGAACAAGAAGACGGTTGAAAGCTGCCTGCATAAGAGGTTCGATGAATTCGTAACCTGTCTTGTTGGTTGTGATGTCAATAAGGCTGTAATCAGCTGCGGGAGCTTCAGCGCCTTCGCTAACTCTTGCAGAACCGCCGAGACCGGTTGTTACCCACTGATTGGGATGAACCCAACCGTAGTAGTCATACTTTGATGTGTCGGGAGCAGTTTCCTGTGTGCCGTCTGCATTGTAGAAAGCATAGCTGCTATACATTACATAACTGCGAGGATCGTCGAATTCTTCGTCGAGCTGCTTCCACTCACCGAGAACGAGCTCGTTGAGGATATCCTGAAGAAGTGTGATGGCACCGTTTGTGGTGTCCTTATACTTTGCAGGAAGAGCTGATGAATCGCCTTCAAGAGGATCGTAATCTGTACCTGCTTCAGTCATGCTGTAGATGAAACCGATAGCAAGTTCTCTTACATTGAACTTGAAGTCAGCGATGAATGAATCGAGAATACCGAGTTTGACTGTACCGTTAACGTACTTTTCAGCAAGAGGAGCGAGCTTCGAGATGAAGTTAAGGAGAGCATAAACTACATCAAGATCTGTATCCTCATATCTCTGAACACCTTCGAGAGGAGTTACGAATGAGGGAAGACTTGCTGCGTCACCCAGAAGGGGAAGGAGTGTTTCAACACTGCTAACAAGTGAAAGAACACTCCTGAGAGTAGTGTTGACGTCGCTGAGGTCGAGAGTACCGATGAAAACATCGACTACCATCTGCTCCTTAGCGAGCATACGATCGAGTTCATCAAGAGCCATTGATGCTGACTGTTCGAGTGTAAACTCAACAGCGTCTACATCGTTGTACTGGTCTTTGATGGCGTCGCCCTTATAAGCCTGGTATGCTGAACCCATTACTGAGAATGAGCCGA
This sequence comes from Acutalibacteraceae bacterium, assembly GCA_045533455.1. Classification (GTDB taxonomy): domain Bacteria; phylum Bacillota; class Clostridia; order Oscillospirales; family Acutalibacteraceae; genus CAG-177. The sequence continues at coordinate 5,503 of JAZSHU010000064.1, forward strand.
GGAGCATAGCAAAAGCCATAAGGATTGCGAGAATGCGTGTTGACTTTTTCAAATTTGTACACCTCCAAAAAAATTTGCAAAAATGAAAATGTGTAGGGACGGCTCAAAGCTCGGTAAGCACTGCAAAAACACCTTTTTCAAGGGATTTGCAGCACACCGATCGACCTCCTTTGCGACTCAGGTAAGCGTTGGCTCCGCATAACCTGAAATCAAACGACCGGTACCGGATTTTAAGCGTCCACAGCAGTTATTCCACCCTGTTTTGCTGCCAAAAAGGCGCAAATACAGATGGAAAACCACCATATGGTCATATTAAATATACTCAATATCGGAGCGAATGTCAATGTTTTTCAAAAGCGAATTAATATTTTGTTAATAATCAACAACTGCGCAAGCCGATTTTTGGTTAATCTGTCCTGCATTTTCAGACACAGCCCAATTTATGTATTCAACTGCGTTTTGTAAAGCAAAATCACCTTACAAACCCTCTGTTTTTTTGAATTTTGACAGTCTTGATTTTCTTCGTAAAAAAACGCTCTGTGAGGGTATATATATAAAAGGTATAGTAAATTACATTGCGTTTCTGCTTTTATTTTTCTGTTAAAGAATATTTCTGCGGTCGTGTAATGGTATCAAGCTTTACACATGGCGTTTTTTAGGAGTATGTAAAACTCTGCACGAAACCGCTGTTTGTGTATAACTTTATGTTGAAATTTGCCCGCATGAAGAAAAAAATGCCTGTTCTGACGCATTTGTAATGACTGTGCACTTTACAAACCGCACAACGGCTCCGTAATAGCTGAAAATTTGATTGCAAACACTCTTTTTCAGCTGTAAAACGGGTAAGAAAGCTGTTTTTCATTCTAATTTCAGCCGTTTTTTCTGATCAGACCCATGTGTTTCTGCGTTTTTGTTCATCTGTGGGAAAGTAAAGAAAAAAGCAGTTTGTAAAGTGTTTAGCCTTTACGAACTGCTTTGTTTTTCTGAAAAAGTATAAAAACACAACTTTTCAATAATATCAAGGGTTTTGACTTCGTAAACACACCGATTTTGCAACCTTGTAAAGCTAATTAACTTTACAAGGTTGCTGTTTTTGAAATGTCCGGAATCTTTTCTTCAAGCAGGGTTTTTGCCCCTTTCATTGACCTGTCACGCATAAATCTTCGCTGCATACACTGCCAATTCATTACATTGGCAACCGAAACAAAGCTCATACCCACATGATGCACCATATAGGACTTCACAACGTTGAATTTTTGACCGTTTTTGTTATTGGTAAAGTCAACCGCTTCATAAAAACCGTAATTGCCGTACATCCTCAGCTTAAGGAAGCGTGCAATGTTTCTGGCAGACGGTTTCAGTGCGATTGTAAGGGTAAGAAATGACGAATAGGGCGATGCCACATATTCCTCGTCGAGACCGCACTTTATTCCCAGAGCCTGCACTCCGTGAGCCTTATAGCTGTAATTACCGTTTGTGTCAAATGCGTTGTAACTGCTTTCTGACACACCGAAGGGCCGTCTTCCTGCTCTTTTCCGTTGACAGTAAAGGCAAAAATACAGTGCTTCACATGCTGCAGACCCTTTCGGGGCAGGCAAAAACAGATTTGGCATAAAATATTCAAACATTGTGCCTGTCCAGGATGAAAAACCTGCATATCTCCCCTGCTTTGCGGCATTTCTGCCTGTTGCACCCCAGTGCTTTTTCGGCACCTGCCTTTTTGCAACGGCAAAATAAGAGGTCATCCTTGCTTCACTCATATACATATCATAATAAGATGTGCTTAATTCACCCTTATCGGGCAGAATACCCGTATGAAACAGCCTTCTGTGGGGGTTATACATAGGTGAAAGGTCTGTATTATCGATTATTTCCTCAATTTTTTCAATTATATCGGAAAAATCACTGCATTCCTGAATGTATTCTTTCAGACCTTCTTTAAGTGCGGTAAGACAGCAAAGGAAGTTTCCGCTGTCTACGGTTGAAACAAATCGTGGCTCTACGGTTTCAAAAGTTGAAATATCATACCAGTTGAACAGGTTTCCCTTGTATTTTTCAAGCTTTTCAACGGAATTCAGGCTTTTTTTAAGCCTTTGGCAAAGCTGTGCCGAAGTAATAAAGCCCATATCCCTTGCTGCAAGAAACGAAACCAGCATAAGCCCGATGTTTGTGGGGGAAGTGCGTGTTGCAACCATCTTTTCGGGATAAAGCTGAATGTTATCGGGCGGAAGATAGTTATTTTTCTTGCTGCACAGCTCATCAAAATAACCCCACATTGCCGATGCGTAGGTCATAAGCCTTTCTTTTTGCTTTTCCGTAAGCTTTATGTGCATACTGCCCGTTATTCTGCCGCTGAAAAGTGTAACGGGAATATCCGCAAGCAGAATCAGACCTGCAAGACGGTGTATGGGCAAGCCGAAAGCACAGAGCATTGCCCCGAAAACCGCTGACGGAAGGCACATAAACAGCCATGCCGACTTGTTACCGTTGCTTTGGGATGCGGTTTGCCATTCAAGAAGGTTTTTTTTGCTGACAAACAGACGCCACAGTGCCGTAACCGCTGCAGACAAGCACACAAACGCCTCTTTTGCAAGATGTACGGTATGCAGAAGCCCTCTCGATGCGTTTTCCAATGCAACGGGCATGGATTTGGTGAAGTAAAGACGCGTCAAAGCGGAAAAACCGTTATTTATAACGGAACTCAAGGCTCCGTAAAAACATCCCGACCCTGCTGAAACCAAAGAAGTGCAGGCAAGAAGCACTCCTGCATTACCCTGAATTATCATTGAGCCGATAAGTGCAGAAAAAGCAAAAACGGGATTAAGGCTTCTTCTCAGATTATCAAGCATTTTATACCGAGAAACAAAGTTCAGAGGGTTTTTTCCGAAAATCAGCCGTATATTCTGCCAGTCTCCCCTGACCCATCTGTGAAGCCGCTTATAGTATCCCCTTTCGTTATGCGGAAAAGCTTCGATTATGCTTACATCCGACATAAAGCCTGCCTTCATATAGCCGCCCTCTGCAATATCGTGGCTCAGCACGGTTTCGGCAGGCAGAGTATCGTCAAGCAGGCGATAAAAGGTATCAACATCAATCAGTCCCTTACCGCAGAATATGCTTTCCCCGAAAAGCTGCTGATATCTTTCACAGCTCAGGGAATCATAGGCGGTAATCCCCTTATCCCCTGCCATCAGGGCAGAAAATCTGCTGTATCGGGCGGTATTCAGGGTGTTTTCAGCCTTGGGCACAAGAATACCGTAGCCGCTGACTACTCTGCCGTCGCGGATAACGGGTCTGTTAAGGGGATGCTCCGCCGCCGCAACAAGGGTATTCACGGAATCAAAAACAAGCTGAGTATCACTGTCAAGGGCCATAATGTATTTAACATCGCCGAGTCTTTGGGTATCACCGTGAAGAAGGATGAACCCTTTTGTATTGCCCTTGATTGCCCTTATAAGCTCCGTTATTGCCCCTCTTTTACGCTCTCTGCCTATGAATTCATTCTGGGTCTTGCTGTATAACCTTGGTCTGACCGCAAGGATAAATCCTCCCGAATATCGGCGGTTGAGACGGTTCACGGCTTCGGTTGCAGCTTTGATAATAAGCTTATCTTCGGGTTTGGTTGGGGTATCTGCTCCCTTGAAATCTGCAAGGCAGCAAACCCTGACATTGCCTGCTCTGTTGCTGAGATACACTTCTTCAAGATGATTTTCAAGCTCTTTTATCTTATCGGCAGCGGGAAGAATTGTTGAAACCGTAATAAGCACCTGCACATTCATAACCGCATCACTTTCTGCACTGAATCGGGGCATTCTCACGGCAGGAATGCCTTTCAGCGATGCAGCTTCGATGGGGTAACGCAGAATCTCCCACAAAGGGAAGAAGCTGAGCAGGCTTATGCGGAAATCCTTTGACAGTACACCTGCCGCAAACGCCGCCGCAACAGGCATAACCGCCTCCATAATCATATAAAGATAACCTCTTTTTACATTCGGTGAGGGTACAATGTATCTGCCGATGTGGCAACGGTTTTTCTTTGCCTTCCGCAGAGCGGATTCTGCAATTTCAGTTTCGCTTTTGCCCGTTTTCATGGCTTTATAAGCAATAAAACGTCGGTAGCTTTCCTTTGTTTGCGTATTGCACAGAGAATACTCCCCTGTCGGGTCATTATTGAGCAAATCCTCGGCAGTAAAAAGCTTTTGGGATATGAGGCGGAAGTCCGTATCGTCAAGCCTGCCGAGAGATAATGAAGAATTTTCAAAAAGCTTTTTATCATCCGACCTTATGCCCTGCACGGCATATTCAATCAACACGCAGGTAATTGCAAGGTAAAGATATCCCGTTTCAACCGCATTAAGGTTTTTTTCGGAAAAATAATCGGTTATTTTACCGTCATCGGGCAGGATTCCGTCTTTGCAAAGCTCTCTGCACAGAGCCGTAAGCTTCTGAAGTCTTACCAAAGCTTTTCTGCCTGTTTTTCTGCACTCTGTTCCGGCACATTTTGCCTTGCGTGCAATAATTCTGCAATCATCCGCAGCTTTGCTTTCCGCTTTCCGACTGAGAAACCGTGCCGCGGATTTCATTCTGAAAGCAATGTTTTCACTCATAAAAACCTCTGATTGTTCCGCCAGAATTTCACGGCAAGTACGCAGCAGGTAACTGCCGCACCTGCCGCAACCGCCTTTTTGGCAACATTCATAACCCTGACGGTTTTAAGTGCAACGTTTGCCACTTTAAGTGCATTTGTAAGCTCGTTCATATTAACCTCCCGTGAGTAAAACTCCGTGTGCAACACCGGGAATGCTTTCACTCTGAAGGGAAGAAACACCTGACATAAGCGCACCTGTACCGACAAAAAGCACCCTTTTAAGCTCCCCGTTTTCTATACGGCTGAGAATATCAGAACACACCACGGTACCGCTGCAGCCGCATCCCGAGCCTCCCGCGCCTGTATCCTTCTGACTTGCGATATCAAATATCATCAGACCGCAATCTTCGTGAACGGCTGAGATATCAATATTCTCCTGCTTTACCATAAGCTCGCACAGAAGCTCCGAGCCTACTGACCCCAGATCCCCCGTAAGAATCATATCGTAATCCGAAGGCTGAGTGTTGGTATCTGTCAGGAAATCCGCTATGGTGCGGCAGGCTGCAGGAGCCATTGCGGCACCCATATTGTTGGGGTCTTTGATACCGTAATCCTGAATTCTGCCTATAATAACCTTTTCGATTTTTGCACCGCAATCCTTCTGTGTTATAACCGCCGCACCTGCGCCCGTTACCGTCCACTGTGCGGTGGGAGTGCGCTGACCGCCGTATTCAAGTGGCATTCTGAACTGTTTTTCCGCAGAGCAGAAGTGGGATGAGGTTGAGGCAACGGCTGTGTTGCACATCTTACCGTCAACCCACACGGCACCCATTGCCATCGAAAGTGCCATTGTTGAGCAGGCACCGTAAACCCCTGCAAAAGGAATACCCAATTCACGGATGCCGAAGGTTGTGCCCGTGCACTGATTAAGCAGGTCGCCTGCAAAAATTACATCCGCATCCTCGAGCGAAACACCTGCCTTTGAAAGTGCTCTTGTCACGGCATCACGGTGGAGAACGCTTTCTGCCTTTTCCCAGGATTTCTCCCCTGCCATACCGTCCTCATAGACATAATCAAAAGCATTGCCCAAAGGTCCTTCGCTTTCTTTTTTTCCCGCTACCGCCGCATAGCCGGAAATCCCCGGCATTGACGGCAGTAAAAGCGTATATCTGCCCTGTCTTACAGGCATAAAACCACCTCATACTGTTTTTGGTTATTATCTGCAACAAAAATACAAATATACGGAACTTTGTTTCTGTGAGTATCAATTGGCACTTGATACATTACAAAACGTGTGATATACTTCAGTAGGTAAAACTTTATCTGCGAAAGGAATTTAAAATGAAAAAAATCATAAGTTTTATTCTTATTATGGCAATGCTGGTTATGATTCCCTTTGAAGCAACCGCAAACACATCGGAATCAACGGAAGACTTAGTGCTTTTGCCTGAAAAATCAAACAGTACAACCGAAATAAGAACACGCAAAAAGGTTGACGGACTCCGTATGTATGTTGACGAGGAAAACCCTCTGTTTATGATAAGAAACTGTCCCATCTGGGGCGGTCCGCAGACGGGTGAAGCATTTGCGGAATACGCAATAAAAACATACTATGCTCTGCCCGAGGATATCAGAAACTTTGCGGTAATTTACATCGACGAAGGCACAACGGACATGACCCCTGCCCGTCAGCTTGAATTCTGGGATGAGCTTCTGACGATTACCGATGCGGCAAATGTTCCCATTGTGTGTCAGTCTGAGTGCTTCTGCACCAACAAAACCCGTGACCCCTTTACTCAGGAAGAGCTTTCCGCAGTATTCAGAGAGCATCCTTCGCTTATCGGCTTTGTTCAGGTTGAGCTTTCAACCAACGGCGTTACAAATGAAAAGCTCGCCTATGACGAGGTTACGGAAGATAACGGCGTAAACAAAAATATCCTTGCAAGAATGAAGTCCTGTATCAAGGCCTGTGCCGAAAACGGCGGACTTTTCATCTGGCAGGATATGGAGTATATCTATTGGAAAAAAGCCAATTATGTTAATCATATTCTCAAAGACAGAGAGCTTTATGACCTGCTTAAAAGCAACAGCGAAAACATTGTAATTATGGATAAGCATAACGGTCACGGCAGGCATTTTGCAAGCCAGTCAAATATTCTGGGCTGTTGGCTTGACGATGTTTGCGGCAACTGGGGTGTGAATCTCGAGAATTTCCTCTGGTATGAAGAAGGATTTATCGAGTATGATGACCTTGGTGTAGCACCCAACGAGCCTGACCCCATCACAACCGCAAAATATCCCCCTGCACTTTTCGGCATTGATATGATTGCGGATATGGTTGGCGGTGCAACGGTTTATGCCATTGAAGGCACATTCAGCAGAGACGGACTTTATCACTTTGTTGACGGCGAGGTTATTCTTACCCCCACATTCTATGATGTTCTCTACCCCATTTATCAGATGATTCTGGGCGGTGCGGTGCCTGACAAAGAGGAAGTCAAGGAAAATATCAAGGTTGCATACAAAATGACATTCCCCACATCCTATGCCCTCAGCGGCAACGATGCACACCTTCTTCAAGGGCTTTACTGCGATACCTTCACCTTCTTCCAGGAGAAAATAGACAACATTTATTTTGACTGCACAAAAACCTGGGTACCTTCAACGGGAAGATATTATATCATACCCATTCTGCCCATTTATTCCAATCCCAAAGAAGTGCTGCCCGAAAGTAAAATACTGGGCGATTTTACCTATTTTTTCAATCTTCTTTTCATAAATCCCATAAAAACAAGGTTCTTCAACAAATACTATGAAGAAACTTACACGGGCGACGGCGTACTGTTTGACATAAACGATTATGTTTATATTTTCAACAGCAACGAAAACAAAACAATCAACAGTGAGCAGACGGTAACCTACACTCTGCCGAAAAGCAAAAAAGAAATCACAACAACCTTTGCCGCACATACTTATGCCATAATCAACGAAACCGAAGAAAAAATTGAAATTGATTTGTGCAATCTCCGCCTTGATACGGATGCAGTATGCAACTGTCTTGAAAGCGAAGACCAGTTTATGCGTGCCTATGCCGCAGGCGGCAAAATGGATAATCCCGGAGATTTCAGAATATCGGTTATAGAGCTTAAAGGCTTTGAAACCTGCCCAAGCGTTAATGCAACAGCCTCCAACGGTGCAAAGGGTAAGGCAGAATGGGATGAAGAAACAAAAACCCTGACCCTTACAGTCCTTTCAAACGGAGAAACAAGAATAACAGTTGATTAAACAAAAACCGCTGTGATTAAGCATCACGGCGGTTTTACTTTTTATTTGTTTATTCCTTTGTATTCGGATTTGACTTTCTCATAGCTTTCGAGATTGCCTATATCATAACGGCTGCCGGGCATTTCCATAGCGTGAACATCGGTCTGCGTGCAAAGCCAGGCAATATAACTTCCCGGTGCGTCGGTGCCGCAGCCGCTGTCAATTCCCTTCTGCACAAGCCTTGCATCGGCTTTTGTGTAGTAATAAAACGGCGGACAGCACCAGTTTGTTGCAGGTGTGGGCGATTTTTCGGTCATATTGAGAACCTTATCGTTTTCATCAACTGTCACAACACCGCATTTGAGAAGCTTGTTGAACTCAGGCTCAAAATATCTCATTATGCAGGAGGTACCTTTAGCCTTTGCATAGCTAACAAACTTTGTAAGGCTGAAATCAAGGACATTATCCCCTGCAATAACAAGCATATCATCGTCAAGATTCAGCTCTTCAACTGCAAACTGAATATCCTTTACCGCACCCAGACGGGTTTCGTTGGTATCCGTGCCGTCATCAACAACTGTTACCTTCTGCTGCTTTGTTTCTGCCCATTTTTCAAAGTGATGAGCGTACTTATGATTTGATATAACAACATATTCGTCAACCTCACCCGAGGTATCAATATCGTCAATCAGCCAGTCAAGAATGGTTTTTTCACCTACTTCAAGGAGAGGCTTGGGAAAATTCTCCGTCAGAGGATAAAGACGGGTGGCATAGCCTGCCGCAAGAATAAGACATTTCATAATTACACCTCAGATAATTTTAAAGATTAACACCGTCTGCGCTTTCGCAGATGTGCACGGAATATTTGCCTTCAAGATGAGGAAAGGCTTCAAGATATTCACGGGTCACGCTTTCAATAATGCTTTCTTCATAATCGGGGTTAATCAGCGCCATACAGCAGCCCTTGAAGCCTGCACCCGAAAAGCGTCCGCCGTAAATTCCTTCGGTATGAGTCATAATTTCATATAACTTCTTAAGCTCGGGTGAGCCTGTTTCCCAGTTATAAATCGAAGATTTTCCGCTTTCAAATGAAAGTCTGCCGAATTCTTCAATATCACCATTTCTGAAAGCCTCTGCGCCCTTCTGCACACGGTCAAACTCGGTGTACCAATGCTCGGCACGCTTGCGCCAGTTTTCGGGCAGCTTGTCTTTATGTTCAAGATAAACCTCATAGGGCACATCACGGAGATTTGTTTCTTCAAACTTGCCGTATTCCATACCTGCATAAGCTTTCAGTGCGTATGCGGCACTTCTGCACTCATCAACACGCATATTGAAAGCCGAGCCTGCAAGACTACGTTCAAGACCGCTGAAAAATATTGCGATTTTATATGGCTTCATGGCAGGATTCTGAGGGATAAGCTCATAGGTATCATTCTGTAAATCCATATAAAGAAGATGGTTTTTCTTGCAGTATACCTCGCAGGATTGGTCAAGCTTGCCGCAGGAAACGCCTACATAAGCATTCTCAGCCTCCTGAGAAATGGTAATAAGCTCCGAGGGAGTAAGCTCAATGCCGTTCATTGTGCAAAGTGCGGATAAAAAGGTGATTATTACCGCCGCAGATGACGACAGACCGCCTATGGGAAGCTCGCCGTCAACAACAGCGCAAAGACCTCTGCGAAGGGGGTAACGTCTGTTGAGAGCTATTGTTGCACCTCTCAGATGGTCTGCCCAGTCACCCTGCACCGTTTCGGGAGTAGCGGCAACGTGCCACTGGGCTCTTTTATCAAACTGCATCGATTTTATTTCAATAACACCGTTTTCCTTGGGGCCGTATGCAATATGTATGCCCTTATTTATGGCAAAGCCCGTGATTTTGCCCAGCTGATGGTCGCTGTGTGCACCGATGGGGCAGATTCTGTAAGGCGTGAAAGCGGTATGTTGTGCAGCTTTTTTGTATGTCTGTTCAAACATTTCAACAGCAGTCATTTTAATCTCCTCCGTTGCCAACCGTAACTTTGTTACTGTTTATCTATTATTCCAATTTCAATAAGTTTATCAATAAATTCCTTCGTGTCAGCCAGTGCCTGTTCTTGAGTAACATCGTATTCATCATAAAGCCTGAGTGCAAGCTCCTGCACGGAACCGCATTCAGGGAGCTGCTGCCACAAAAAGCAGGCGGATTCGGTAAGCATAAACAATCCGTTATAATCCTTGAGTGCGTTACCCACAGGAACAAGGATTGCATCTCCTCCTATTTGACGGAGAATCATGTCTTTCTTAATTACCATTATCACAAACACTCCTTTCCGCAAGCGTGAAAAGATGCTTTGTCATTCGGCAGATGTACTGCGGTGTTTTACCGAAATCACCTGTTTCCGCCTTGCACATAGCCGCACAAACATTACATATTCCCGAATACTTACAGGTAAGACATTCTTCGGGCAATCTTATATTTTCTGTTTCTGATTTTATTTCCTGCCACGCTTTTTTAAAACCGTCCTCAAGCGGTCTGCTGTCAGGCGCAGGCATCATTCCGCAAGGTCTCATTATACCGTCCGCAGTTATCCAGAAAGATGATTTGCCCGCTCTGCAACGGACTTTATTCTCTTTCGGTCCCTCAGGAAGCAAAAGCAGTTTTCCGGCTCTTTCAAGGTAAAAATCCTTATCAAAACGGTATTCATCAATAAGGGAAATATATTCTGCCGCTTCTTCGGGCGAAAAACGCGAATTTTCATTTTTCTTTCCGAGTCTGACGGGCGGATATGCATAGGTTGTGGGTTTAAGCGGGATGCCCATATCCCTTGAAATATCAACGATTTTTTTATACCCGTATATATTTTCCGGTGTGAAAATCGTATTAAAGCGCATGGATATTCCAAGCTTTTTCATCTGCTTCACCGCGTTTAAAACTTCATCGAAAGCATGGTTGCGGCAAAGTTTTCCGTATGCGGAATCATCCGCACCGTAGAGCGAAACATTAATACGCGTAGGTGGCAATTCATCAAAAAGCTTTGTGTATCTTTCAAGCAAACTGCCGTTTGTGTTGATTGAAATAAGAAAACCCATTTGGGCAAGCGCTGTGTAAATCTGCTCAAAATCATCACGGAGCAATGGTTCTCCGCCCGTAAGAAGCAGAAAAACAGTTCCCTCATCTTTAGCCTGTTTTGCAAGGTTCAGCCAATCTTCTGCAGACAGCCGATCCGTTTTCTTGGTGCAATCGTGAACATAACACATTTCACAACCGAAATTGCACCGTTGTGTAAGCTCAAAAGTGCCTGAAACAGGTATGCCTTCACGGGCACCTTTTTCGTGAAGATATTTTACCATTAAAGGCTCTGCAAAATCGGACATAATTCCCTCTCCAGACACCTGACCGCGCTTTCATCAGCAAGGCAGGCATATTCATATACAGGCACACTCTGACTTAACCGCTGAGCAAAATCAATCAATCTGCCCGTTAAGTCCCGTGAATACGGCACGGGGTAACAGTTTTTATACAATTTGCAGAAAGCTTCGGTTGAAACAATTCTGTGAGCAATATTGCAATCGGCTTGCCCGAGACTTATTACGGCTTTAACGGGCAACACCCTGTTGAGGCAATCTTTTGATGAGCCTGAAAAAGGCATTCCCGATGCAAAAAACACGCCGTTTTTTTCGAAAATCAATGTTTTATCGCCATTAATAACAACGGCATCTGCATACTTTTTCCAAAGATTTGCCTGTGTTGATTTTCCGACAGAACAAGGGCCCGTAAAAAGAACTGCACCTCCGTTTTTTTCTATAAACGACGAATGGAGCACGCATCCGCTGCTTCCGGCAACAATCTCCTCAATACCGATGAGCGAAAATATTACGTCTGCACGGAGCATATCACTGTATTTTTCATCAATAACAATGTTTATATTTTTACCTTCGGCAGTACGGCAGGCATAGTATTCATCTGCATTGTCACGGGATTTATAACAGCAACGCAAAACTCCGTTTTCATAATCACAGACTCTGTCCTGTGAAACATAATACGGATTTTCAATTTTATCCGGAAGTTGCGATGAAAATTCCACATTCACGCTGTAATCCGTCTGCCCGCCGTCATACGAAAACAATGAATACGGCTCTGCATTCTCAAAATCAACCTGTGACTTTATCTCAACCGTAAAATTGCCGATTTTATACTTCTTTATCATCATAATCCGTAAAAATAATCTGACAGTTGTTTTCATTAAGTCCCTGTGCTTTGACAAAAGTCTGCGAATCTGCTTTGATTCCTTCCACACGGATTTTATATGTCACACTGCCGTTAAGCAAATCACCTTTTTTATCCTTGTAATAAATATATACATCGGATTTTATGTCTTTACCTGAAATGTTTTTCAACGAAATTGAGCCGTCTGTAACCCGAATCTCAAATTTATCATCATTCATAACAGGATGTTTTCCGAAAATAACTTCATCTTCTGTCTGCCATGCGGTGTATACTTCATCGGGATTGCTGCCGACGGATTCGTTGCACAGAAGCACTGCCTTTGTACCGCTTAACAAAGCGGAAACATTAAATGTCAATGTACCGTTTTTTGTTTTCACGGTAAGCAGAGCGTATTCAACATCGGTGTCGGACACATTTTCCGCCACAACGGCAAGCCTGCCGTAGTATTCATCAATTTCAATGATTTTAAGCCAGCTGTCAACAGTAACGCCAACCTGTGCATTTTTGAAACCGACGGTCGAAGATTCTGACCGCGGATCTTCCGTATTATGTTTCAGCACCGCAACAGCAAGCAGCGAAACTGCAATCAGAACCGCAATACCGACTGCAATAAATATTTTTTTCATAAAAACACCTGTTTCAAGAAACGGAGTTCGCTTCATATGAGGAACTCCGTTTCTTTATTAATTTGGTTACGATGAGAAAACATTGCTGTTTGCAAGGGGTATATCGTAACATATTGTGTCATTGGGACCGGGTACAAACATACAGCTTGCATTGTTGGAAAATATTGTCCATCCCGATTCTTCATCAATAACAGGGCATACATACTCTGCACTGTTTGTACCGAGAAGGTAGCATCCGGAAGATACATTTGCTGTTATAGCGAGGCTTTCAAAAGCGATTGCGGGTTTTATATATGACTTTTTCAAGTTTTACCTCCTTATACAGCATTATAATGTAATTCCGAGCAGTGCCAATATGAATTTGGCAAACTCAATAAGTTTGTTGCAGGCCCAAATGAGGAAATCAAGGAATGTGGCATTTGAACCGTCATCGGTGTTACCGGGGTCTTCGTCAGTGTTGCCGGGGTCTTCGCCGTCAGGGTCATCTTCCGGCAGGTCCTCTGCGGGAGGAGCTTCAACAGTTACCGTAACGGTTACAGCCTTTGAACGGTCTGTATATCCGTTTTCGTAAGCACCCGCAACCATATAGGTCTGAGTGCCGATTTTATCCGTAGTGATTTTTACTGTCCACTCAACAGCATCTTCGCCCTCGATCTCGGAAGCAATAACTTCAACGTTATTCGGGTCTGTGATATTACCGTTTTCATCGGTAACAACAATTGTGGACACATCTGCCTGAGTTTTGAGTTTTACGGTAACAACACTGTTGCCCTGTTCATCGGTAACAACTTCAGGCTCCTGAATCTGTTCAACATCAAGAGCTGCGGTTCTCATTCTCATAAGCGAATATGCCGCTACCTGCGTATCGGTTGTTGCGGAAAGGGTAAGCACTTCATCCTCAACCGGTGTCGGAATACGGAAATAGCCTTTACCGCCATTCTGGGAGAATGTCCATTTCAGATTTGTGACGGAAAGAATGCTGTCCGTTTCGCCTCTGTTCTGTATAACAACAGTTCCCGTGGTGTAATAATTGTTACCGTCACTGCCTGCAACCTGTTTCCAGGTAAGCTTTGCATCATTCGGCAGTACGGAGTTCAGAGAATAGAATGTATCGGTTGCTGTTTCAATATTGACATCGGTTGTTCTGGATTCATATGAAACGGTAAGCACGGGTTTTCCGCAGGCAAGCTTTGCACCAAGCTGAACATCGGTAGGCACGGAAGTTGCCCAGATTTCAAACGCAACAGCCTGATCCTTTGCAAGATACAGTTCGTTGTTGGGACCTGCATCTCTGTAAGTTGCAATGTCGTTATCAAGGGCGGCAATACCGTCGATAAAGATAACACCCTGAGTATCTGTTTCTGACAGTGAATCTGCGCCTATGAGCATATTCTTGATTTCAAGATAGCTGGGATAAAGCTCATCATCGGTTGCATATGCATTCTTTACATCTTTATCGCTGATATCATCGCCCATACCTGCAGGCGAATATATCTTTATTGCATCAAGATATACTCTGTAATAGCTTGTACCGTCTGCAGCTGTGGATGAATGACGGAATGCACTTGTGAAAGTGGGAGTTATCACTACACTGTAATTGCCGTAGTCAAGATCTGTTATTTTGATTACGGGAATCTGATAAAGTGTATCTTTTGTATCAGGATCGGCAACAACCCAGCCGTAAGCATAAGCATAAGCGGGGTTATCCGTTTCTGTTTCAACCACTTTGCCGTCTTCATCATAGTAATGAGCAACATCGGTAATCGCACCGTTTTCATCATAGTATCTTTCATCGGATGTGCAGGTGCCCGTTGATGTTCTGTACATAGGTGTGAATGAATCATCAAGTGTGGGGTTGCCGTCTGCATCCGAATAAATTCTGCCGTAATTGTATCCGTAGAATGTATCGACAACGGTTGACATTACCTGTTCACCTTTATCATTCTTGACTACGACACTGAATGCACCCGTAGTGGAATCCGTGATGCTTATAAGGTCAAAGCCCGTACCTGTAAAGGTGAAATCAATTGTGGGCCATTCGGCACCCGTGCCGCCGCTGTATTTCTTGTTGGGGTTATTCTTTGTACTTACATCAACATAGTGCACGGAACCGCCGCTGTACTCCGCAAATGAAAAATAGTTTGTTTCGTAACCGTAGGGATTTGCCTCACTGTCGGTAAGGTCGGCAGTCTGTTTGAGTGTGGTCAACTGTGTACCGTCGGTCTTCCAGATGCCGTACTGATTGGTATCGTTATCATAATTTGAAGGTACCTTGCCGTTTGTGTAGGTTACGGTGTCAAAAGTATCTTCATAATAAATTGCCGTTGCGGGAATGAATGTTGTCTTTTCTATCTGATAGTATATAACATCGTCCGCATAAGTCGGGTCTCCCGAAATTTTCGCACACACATAGAAGTTTTCCGAATCCTTCATATTCATTGATTCAAGGGTGTAAGACGTGTTACCCTTCTTATCAATTGTGCAGGTGCCGTATTTCATTCCTTCGATGCTGTATGTAACGCCGTCTTCAAAAGGAACAATGATTTCGGGTTTTTCAAAGGTGTAAGTCGGGCTGTATTCTTCATTTACGGCAACAAGGCCAAGATATTCAACCTCTGCACCGTTATCGACAGCAGCCTGTGAAATGTTGTTGTTTTCCGTTATATTGTATTCAACGGGCAGACCGTAGTCAAGAGTAAGATTCTGGTCAATGATTTTTACTTCTTCCGATGTTTCGGAAAGGTTGAACGAAATCTTACAGTTTGAGTCTGATGCACCTCGTTCAAGGTAGAAGAAGTTCAGAGTATGTACTTCGCCATCGTGTATAACTTCATAAAGCTTGTTGATTGCGGCAATTGTATCTGCACTGTATCCTGCGGTGTCGGGATTTTCGATATAGGTGTTATACGAATAAGTGGTTTCAAATTCATCACCTTTAAGCACACCGTCGGTAACATCTATTGCGTACTGATAGTTGATTGAACAATCGGTGAAGTTGATGGTTGCGGCACGGGCACCGTGAAGACCGCCGTTATCAAGCACAAGAACGCCGTCAATATAAACATAAACGTCGTCGTCGCCCGAAAAGCTGAAAATAACATCTTCGCCGTTAACGTGTTTACCGCCCTTGGGAATATAGAAATTATGCTCAAAGGTAAAGCCGTAGTGATAAACTGCATTTTCACCTGTGTAGGTTGTCGTTCCCTGCTGATAGTTGAACGGGAAGAAGCCTGAACCGTTGTTGGGACCCTCGGCAGACCAGTTTCCGACTTTGTTGAGTTCCATTTCTGCGGTGTGTTCGGCATCGTTGAATGATGCCTGAACAAGGTACCGTGTATCTTTACTGTCAAAATGGTAAGTATTTACACCGTATTCATCGGTGCTGATAAACATAGGGAACTCTGTATCCCAGTAGTATTTTGAGAACTTACCTGTGGTTGAAGTTGTTGCATTACCACTTGCATCGAGAGCTTCGCGGCTGAACAAATCGGGAAAGTAGACGCTGATGCCTGAAAGATATTCGAAATCCACCGTTCTGTAATTACCTGAGCCAAGGTCAAAGGAGTAAGTGTAATGCTCGATATCATACAGAGGGTCAGATCCGTCCGTAGGATCAGGACCGTTATTTGCATATGAAAGGCCCTGTGTGTATGCTGCATGAGAGGTTATTACACCGTTATCCAGAGTGGCACCTGCAAGGCCCTGAACGGATGCACCGTCATGTATCGGAATGCCTTGCCAATCGTTGGGGTCATCAGCACCGTGAGTGTTATCTTTTGTCCACACATTCCAGAGGGTAAGGGGAATTTTATTGTAAGTGCTGATAGCAGGATAATTTGACGGAGAGTTGAGAATATTTGTCAGATCGTTTCGCGGACGACCCGTGAACATCAGGGTGTAGACTCTGGCATATAACTCAGCTGCTTCATCAAGAACTTCGTCTGCTCTGTTTCCGACCCAACCGGGCTCATCATAGCCGATTACTTCCTTTATCTGACTTACAAGATCGGCATTCGCAAGAATAGCGGTTTTCATCTGTCTTACTGCAATATCATTCATCAGCAAACCGCCGTCGGAATAATCGGCTGTGCCGTTTGAATTGTTATAGCCGTATTTGAACAGAGTGCCGTTGATTTTCTTGACATCCAGTTCAAGAGCATTGATTGCCGCGCGGATAGCTGCTGTCGCGGCAGACATCTCTGCATCTGTTACGCCGTCCTTTTTGTAAACTGCAACACCGCTTTCAAGGGCTCTGAGCAAAGCTTCATAGCTCACTCTTGTATAGGCAGAATAATCATATCCGATACCTTCGTGAAGAATATCATAAAGAGCTTTCTTTTCGGCATTTACTGTACCTGTGTTGCCGCCTTCATTGCCGCCCTCGTTACCGCCTTCATTGCCGCCTTCATCAGCTTCATCGCGTTCAGATGAATATTCGGTCACGGAATAAAGCCACATTCTCGAATTTGCATTATTTTCAGGCGTAAACCATTCGTTTGGCGTTTCGGAATAAAAATAGTGTGTACCCGGTTTATCACCGGTTGTATAAGTAAGGTGAATAGCATAAAAATCACCATTGGATAAAAGAACCGAACCGTCGCTTTGGGGAGTGACCGTTATAGCCTGAGGAGAAGAGCTGTAAACGAGATTCCATTCACCTATGTTTACATACATGCCCGTGCTTTTATTCTTGATATAATAGGTGTTATTGCCCTGATGGGTAAAAGTAAGGATATTGGAATCAATGGTTTCGAAATCCTTATGCTGATTTGAATAACCTTCCGGAGGAGTTATTTCGTAAATATCATCGTTTGCGTATACAACATAACTCCAAAGGACTTCATCCGCAAGCAACCAATCCCTATTAAACAAAACATAGTCGCCGTCTTTGATGCTTCCTGCCGGAACAGTTGAATCCGCAAGGTAAAGTTCCACCTTGTTCAGCTCCGAACAAGGGGGCGGTGTATCGGATTTACCTGACGGTTTTGAATACAGCCAGAGATCTGTGCTGGCGGTTTCGTCTGCTGTGAATTCATAAGGGCCCCAACCCTGACTCACGTAAAATGTATCGTTAGAATCAATATGGAGAGAACCGTTTGCATTAAGCTCAACGTTAAATGCATGAGGTTCAGAGCCGAGCACAAGCATATAAATGTTTACGGTAAGATATCGGCCCGTTCTCTTATGCTGAATATAATATTTGTTACCGCCCTGATGAGTAAACACAAACACGTTGCTGTCGGTTGTGTCGAAGCTCTCATACGTATAATCAACGCCTTCGCTTGCCCATTCAGCATTTTGAATGGTGCCGTCTTCTTCTACCGCCCAACCGTCATATACTCTGCCTGACATAAGAACATTGTTGCTGTTTATTACATATTCGCCATCGGGAATATGTTGTGATGCGCTTGAATCGGGAATAAAAATCTGATACTTCTCCGGAACTGTTGTGTCACCTGAACTGCCCGAGTCACCTGAGCCTGAATCGCCCGAATCTCCCGAATCACCTGAACCGCCTTCTTCTGCTTTCGGAGGTTCAAGCTCATTGATATGGTGTTTAACCATTTCATATTCATCGAAGAGAGTTACCTCGTATTTCTCGCCGTTCTGAATAACAACCTCTTCAAACTCATCGGTAAGTTCAATATCTGTTTCGGTTTCTGATGTAACGGTAACACCCTGAGCTGAAAAGCTTGTTGTTCCGTCTTTTGCAACAGCAGTGAGGTTGATTGTGCCCTCTTCTTCCGTTGTTTTCAGAACTGCAAGTGCTCTGCCGTTGAACATCTGTATTACAGCCTCTGAATCGGAGGTGAGCACAGAATCCTGCTGGAATTTGTCGGTTGTTGCGGCATTACCGTTATCAACACCCACAATTTTTGCATATCTTGCAGATGAATCGTCAACCTTTATGCTGAGAGTACCGTTGTAGTCATTCATAAAATTGCCGTCGGCATCTCTTGCTTCGAATTCAACATAAACATAGTCCGCACCGTCTGCAACAAAGGTGTCTTTATTCTGCCAGGTGCTTACCGCAATCTGAGTTGCAGTGCCCGTTACGGATTTTGTTGAGCCGACAGTTTCTGTGATTTCGCTGTTGTTTTCGTCATAGGCCTTAACGGAAAGTGTACCCTCCGCATATTTCACGCTGAACTGAGGGTAAAAATTTTCTCCGTTGCCTGTATAGAAGTTACCTGCGGAGCAATTTGCAGAATCTGTTATGCTCTCTGTCCATGTTCTGTATGTATAGCCTGCCGCAGTTGTAACAATATCAGATGTCGCTGTTGCAATAACGCTTCCGTTAAGAAGCAGTTCTATTTTCTTTGCGTTGCTGTAAACCGCAACATTCACATATCCGTTATTGAGAAGGAGGCTGTCTTCATTCCAGGAACCGGGAACAAGGTGGAGAGTTGTGCTCTCATCATTCCACCAGCTTCTGTAAAGGTAATATGAATCCTTGGCAAAGCCTGCGGTAT
Source organism: Acutalibacteraceae bacterium (assembly GCA_045533455.1). Classification (GTDB taxonomy): domain Bacteria; phylum Bacillota; class Clostridia; order Oscillospirales; family Acutalibacteraceae; genus CAG-177. Next base: position 24,664 of record JAZSHU010000064.1, read on the forward strand.
CGATAACGCCGAAGTAGGATGAGTTGGGAGCAAGACCCGGGCTGGTTTCAACAATATCGTCCCAAGGGGTAGGCTCACCGATATAGTCAAAGCCCGTCCAGATGAATTCACCCGAATACCAGTCATTTGTAACAACCGCATGCCAGGCTTCTGCCGCTTCGTTACCCCAGGACACCGCATTTGTGTCATAGGATGTGCACTGATAGCCGGCAGTTGTTGACATTGTATTATATACGCCGCGGCTGTTGATTGAAGATGCGGCTTCTGTGGAAACAAAAGGCTTACCGTATCTTGAATCTGAGGAGTCATTCATAACGCTGGCCCAGGCATCCGGACTGTAATTGCCGCCGATAACATCCATATATCCGTCAACCATGGCATTGACTTCGCCTTGATAATACGGTCTGTTGTTGCCTTGAAGCACAACTCTTGAAGGGTCAAGTCTGTCTGTTATTTCAACAATGGATTTGACTATTTCTTCATAATTTGCTGTTGATTCACCGTCTGTGATGTTGGAAAGCTCATTGCCCACATCCCACGCGATGATACAGGGGTCGTGTCTGTCGCGAAGCATTGTCTGCTCAACAACATACTCAAACCATTTCTGACCGTGCGCACCGATAGCAGTATTTGACGCAGGTATATCTTCGTAGAAATATTTGCTGAAATCGTTGGTGTTGTAGTTTTTGGAAGCATCCCAACCGTCAAAGAATTCCTCCATAACAAGCATACCCATCTCGTTGCAGATATCAATCAGAACTCTTGATGCGCTGTTATGAGAGGTACGTATTGCATTACATCCCATCTCTTTAAGCATGGAAACCTGACGGTAAATTGCCTCGTATTCCTGCACGGAACCCAGTGCGCCCTGGTCGTGATGAAGACATACGCCTTTAAGCTTCATATATTCGCCGTTAAGACTGAAACCTTTTTCTGCATCCCAATCAATGTACCGATAGCCGAACACGGTATGATATTCGTCAATGAGCTCACCGGATTCATTCTTTATAACCGTTTTCAACTTGTAAAGACAAGGGTTATCGGGACTCCACAGCACGGGAGAAGCAACCTTCGGTTCAAGAATAACCGACTTCTCCGTTTCCGCAGGAACGGTGATGACCGATGATGTCACTGTGTTACTTACGGGGTTGTTTTCATAATCAAGAACGGTAGCTTCAACCGTTACCTTTTTCGTGATCGCCGCGGTGTTATGCATTGTTATGTTTGCACGTGCGGTGCCGTCACCGTTTGCAATACCGGGAGTTGTAACCTGAGGGCCGTAAAGAGAAACGTGAATCGGACCTGCAACGGTAAGCGTAACATCTCTGTTGATACCCGAACCCGAATACCAACGGCTTGAAGGAAGGTCGTTTACAACCTTGACAGCAATAAGGTTAAGCGAAGTGTTTGAGCAGATAAGATACTTTGATATTTCAAAAGAGAAGCTGTTGTAACCGTAATGGTTTTCACCCACATACTGACCGTTCACATACACATAGGTGTGCTGATAAGCGCCGTCAAAATTAAGAATCACACGGTCGCCTGTATAGTAATCATAAAGGTTGAACCACTTTCTGTACCAGCCTGTTCCGCCGGGCAGATTTCCGCTTTCGCCCTCTGTACCTGTTGTGGTAAATTCCTGACTGATACTGAAATCGTGGGGCAAATCAACCTTTTCCCACTCCGAATCGTCAAAACCTTTCAGGTAGGCTGCTGAATCTTCGCTGAAAGCAAAGCTCCAATCATTATTAAAATCAAGCTCAACTCGGGCATCATTATAATTCTGTTCATAACCTGCCACAGCCGACGCTTTGTTTGATTGCAGCAGTGAATACCACCCTTCATTGAATATGCTTGTTGCAAACATCAACGCACAGAGTAAAAAAGCCAACGCCTTTTTTGCAATTTTCATAAGTAAGCCTCCCAAAAATACGCCGTTATATAAAAATAACTCGGGTAGATATAATATTTGAGTATAAAAAATCACTATATTATAACAAATTAAAAAAACAAAATCAAGTATTAATTACAAAATTATCCGATTTCTTCACTTGTTTGCACAAAACAAAGCATCATTTCCGCTCAGGAAACACATGCATATTACCCGACAAAAAAACCGACACCACACTGTGATGTCGGTTGATTTTTTTTGATTATTGAACCGTAAATTCCCTGCTGTTTGTTTCAACAAGGCTTCCGTTTTCGTCAATCCCGTAAACCCTTGTGCAGTATTGCAGCATGCTTGGTCTGTGGGTAGTGATTATCCTTATTCTGTTGGGATATTCTTTCATCAGATTCGCAAGAACAACAGCTTCGGTTTTCGCATCAAGGGCACTTGTTGCCTCATCCATAACAATAATCGGTGCGTCGCGGAGAACAGCTCTCGCTATTGACATTCTCTGCACCTGTCCTTCAGAGAAATTAACACCTTTTTCGCTGATTTCCGTGTTGATTCCCAGAGGCAATTCCTTAATAAAACTCCATGCATCAGCGGTAACGAGAGCACCGATAATTTCCTCGTCGGTTGCCTCGGGTTTTACTATGCGGAGGTTATCTGCAACCGTTCCCGAAAAAATTGCATTCCCTTGAGGTACATAGGAACAGAACCTTCTCGTGCATTCGGAAACGGGAATTCTGTTGCCGTCTTTTGTCTCCAAAACAAGCTCGCCCGAATCGGCTTCAACAAGGCCGAGAATCAGCCTGAGAAGCGTTGTTTTTCCTTCTCCCGAAGGGCCTACAAAAGCGATGGTTTCGCCTGCCTCGGCTTTGAAAGAAACGTTTGCCACAACGGGTTTGTCGCCGTCGGGATATGTGTATTTGAGGTCATTGCAAATGATTGTAACTCCGTTTTTATCGGCTGATTTTTCCATTTTCTCAGCAATTTCCGTATCCTTGTTTTCTTCAAGAGGAAGGCCTGTTATTTCCATAATTCTGCCTGCCGAGGTGGCAATCGAAATTGCGCTCGGAAGAAGAGAAACAAGGGATGAAAATGAGCCTGTAAGCTGACCCGAAATCTGCAAAAACAAGGTCATCGTGCCGTAAGAAATCGCGCCTTGCCACAGTCTGTAAACGCCCCATCCGTAGCAGGTGTAGGAAACAATCAGGCCGATTAATGACAGACAAAGGCTCATTATTATTGAAAATCTGTCGTGGTCAAGCTTGATTTTTCTGTGAAGCTGAAGATTTGTTTTCATCTGCTCAACATACCGTTTTGTTATGTCAAACGCCTTGATAGTCTGCAGATTCTGAATGGATTCGGAATAAAAAGAAAGGATTTTTCCGTTCATTTCACGGCTTTCTTTGTTATATTTTCTCACCATTTTTGTTGTGATTTTCGAAGAAAAAACAAGAAACGGTGCGCTCATGAATGCAAAAATCGCCATTGTCGGGTCATAATAAAGCACCACTGCGAGGCATCCGATAAACTGCGCAGATGCGGTGAAAACATTGGGGATAAAGGAAATTATGCTGGTTGAAACCGCACCCACATCGCCTTCAATTCTGTTAAGAAGGTCGCCTGAATGATATTTTCGGATATCTTCCCATTTTGAATAAGTGACGTGTTCATAAACAGCGCTTCTTATCTCCATGCTGATTTTCGTGCCCACAACTCCCGCTATTCTCGAAACCACTGCACCCACAATAATCTGCGTTATTCCGAAAGTTACGGCAATTGCCGCACTTTTGAAAATAGTATCGCTGTTATGCGAAACAACGGAATCTATCAGGTATTTCGAAGCAACACTTGCACCAAGACCCATTGCCGTGCTGAGAAGTCCGATGACAACATAAAGAAATATCTGAATGCGGTATTTCGAAACATAGTGCAGAAGCCATTTCCATTCTCTGCCGAGTGAGCGGAAAAGCTCAATATATTCACTTGGTTTTTTCACGGAATTCCCCCTTTACCATTTATTTGCACAAAGAATCCCATTATGGTGAATTATAACACAAGTCGGTATGTTTTTACAAGATATTTTTATTTAAAATTTTATATTTACGGTATTGACTTTATATGAAGATTATTATATAATTTTAAGTAATTATAATGGAGTAATGTGGGTGACTGTCTTTTACCCTTCACCTGCGTTTGGCTATGAAAAAAATTTATTCTGTTTGCAAAAAGCTGATTTGCATTGAAGCTGAATACTTTCCGGGTGACAATCCCCTGTGGGCACAGTTTGAATCCGAATGCAGCGAAGCTGATATAAACATCCGTTGCGAGGTGCGCGAACCCTTTCCCGAAATGCAGGGCAAAATCAAAGGCACTGCGGGTGAATTTACAGTTTCGGTTGACGGTGATACGGTATGCCGTGAATTCCCTATGGGAAAATTCCACGGTGCGCTCACAAGATATTCTTCTGCCGATACATCTCACAGTGAAACATTTTTCACAGCAAGAAGCTTCCCTGTTATGATGGACAGCAGATATATGTGGAGTTCGATTTCACTTGCTCAGCTTTTGCTGGCACAAAACGCATTTTTTATGCATTCATCGTTTATCTCGGTAAACGGAAAAGCAATTTTATTTTCAGCAAACAGCGGCACAGGCAAAAGCACTCAGGCCGCACTGTGGGAAAAATACCGCGGAGCCGAAATAATCAACGGCGACAAAGCGGGAGTTCTTGTTGAAAACGGAGTTTATGCCTGCGGAGTTCCTTTCTGCGGAACAAGCGGTATCTGCAAAAACAAAGTTCTCCCCCTCGGTGCAATAATATTGCTCGCTCAGGCACCCGAAAACAAAATCAGACGTTTGTCGGGGGTTGAAGCGCTGCAGGGAATTCTGCAGAATGTTTACCTTGACCTTCTGGAACCCAACGAACAATCAAAAATTTTCAATCTGCTTATAACCCTTCTCGGGTCAGTACCCGTATACTCGCTCGAATGTACGCCCGATGAGAAAGCGGTTGAAACTCTTGAAAACGCTTTGCAAAACGGAGGTGTTATCTGATTGGGACTTGAATACGACCTTTTCATAAGCAATCTTTTTTCCAAAGCAGATAAAAGCTCCATTCCGCTTTCGGGTTCATTTGAGTTAACCTCACGCTGTCCTCTGGATTGCAGGATGTGTTACATTCACCGAAAGGAAAATGATTGCGAAGCAATAAAGCAAGAAAAAAGCACCCAATGGTGGCTTGACCTTGCACGGCAGGCTCAGGAAGCGGGAATGCTGATGCTTTTGCTTACAGGCGGCGAGCCGCTTCTGAGAAAAGACTTTGAAGAAATTTATCTCGGAGCAAAAAAGCTTGGGCTTCTCGTTTCGGTCAATACCAACGGATTGCTGATTGATGATGACAAGGTTAAATTTTTTGCGGACAATCCTCCGCAGAAGCTTAATATATCGCTTTACGGTGCATCGGAAGAAACTTACCGTGAGCTTTGCGGAAACGGAAAGGCTTACGAAAAAGTTTTCACAGCCGTGAAAAAGCTCCGCAAAGCAGGCGTCAATGTTAAAATCAACTACACCGCAACGCAATATAACTGTCACGATGCAAAAAAAATATACGATTTTGCAAATGAACTGGGTATGCCCGTTCAGACCGTGACTTATATGTTCCCGCCCGTCAGGGCAGGCGGCGAGGCGGACAGAATGTCGCCCGAAGAAGCGGCAAAGGTTCAGTTTGAATGCAAGCTTCTCGATATGGGCGGCGAAAGGCTGAAAAAACATATTGAGGCGAAGGCTGATATCAGACGGAATGCCGACAGCGGCGGTGCAAAGGGCGAGCAAATCCCCTGCCGTGCGGGCAAAAGCACCTTCTGGGTAACGTGGGACGGCAAAATGACCCCCTGCGGAATGATGACGACGCCTATGTTTGAAATCAGCAGTTTCAATGATGCGTGGGAATGCATAAAGAAATCGAGAGAGAATATTTTTCTCCCTCTGAAATGCAAAACCTGCGATTTAAAAAATTACTGCGATATGTGTGCGGCGGTAACGCTTGCGGAAACAGGCGATTTCAGCGCCGTGCCCGAATATCTCTGCCGAAAAGCAGCGGAACACAAAAGACTGTGCGAAGAATTCATAACATAGCACGAAAATCATTATCCAAGAAACAATTTGGATTTAACATAGATAACGCAAAAATCATGGAGGTAATTTTATGAAAAAACACATCAAACCAATAATTACGCTGTTGTTGGTGGCCGCATTGCTCGTTCCTACCATCGGAATGATTTTCAGCTCAGCAGCAACATCATTCACGGTTGAACTTGCATTCGAAAACCTTTTCGTTCTCGATCATTGGGTAATCAACGGCAATTCAATGCGTGTAACAAACGATGTCATAGCAGCAGGAGGCCCTGCGAGTGATGTCGGTTCTGTAAGCAACATCGACCTGGAAAACGGCAGCTTCAGACTTACCAACAAAACTTCTGAAAACGTTTACACCGTAGCTTCAATGGGTTCGGGCGAATACACCAAAGACAACTTCGATTATTACAGAATGCCTGTTGAAGAGGGCGTTACCTACGATTTAAGCTATAACATCACCGGTAATGTACCCGGATTCTTCCCCTTTATTTTCTTTTACGATGAATCAAACGAATACAAAACATTTGTCAACGGAGCGGCTAACGGCACGGGTGACAACACCTACCGCTTTACAGTTCCCGAAGGCATAAAATATATTCAGATTCGTCTTACCCTTGGCGGCAATTCCAGCAAAAACGCTTACGCTGATATCAAAAATATTGCAATTTATAAGGTTGATGTAACTCTCAACCCCAATCTCTTTGATTTCAGCACATGGTCAAGCAAATCAGGCGCAGGCAACGGAAGCTTTTCCTTATGGAGTGATGGTACCGTAGCACCGAACAGCACAACGGGAAGCGTAACTCTTACTTCTAATGGTGGAGATAGCGGTAGTCTCACCATTGGTGCGCCGTGTAGTGTACTTCTCACCAACATGGCATACGGTGCTAAATATGATGATACCAACTATGTAATAGATACCGAGCCGGGTAAACAGTATGTTGTTTCCTATGAACTTAATGGCACCATGGATTCTCCCGAACATGTAAGCTTTTTTCCTGTTTGGCATGGCGCGGACCAAGGTTATCTGAGCTTTGACCAATTAAATGCTTCTGATAAAGGACCGAATTCTCATATTATTACTGCTCCTGCTAATGCATATCATTTCGAGGTTGCATTCGGATTATATGATTACAGTCGTACCAGCGGCGTATATGCCACCATAAGCAACATCTCAATTAAAGAAGTTATTACCGAAACCGTTATCGAGCACAAGGTAGACCCTGTCCGTAAGACTTATACTTACACAGCAGGCAGCAATGCTACCTACGGCACACTTCCCAATCCCCCTGCCGCAACATACCCCGAAAATTACATTTTTGCCGGCTGGTATACAGGCAAAGACGGCACAGGCACCCGCATTGCAGCCGACACACCGATTCTTCCTCAGAGCTATACAGTTTACCCCAAGTTTGAGCCTGCGGTTGACAGCCTTACGGTTGCTGCAATGCCCTCAAAAACAGAATACACCGTGGGCGAAAAGCTGAACACAACAGGTCTTGTTCTCAGTGCAACTATTAATAATACAAACGGTGATGAAGGAACTGACACAACCTTCAATGTTACTTCGGGTTATTATTGCACCCCCGAATACCTGACCTCAACCGGAACACAGGCAATCACCGTTCACTACGGCGGTAAGACTGCTACATTCAACGTTAATGTCAGCGGACCCAAGGATAAAAACATCACCGTTAACGGCGCAACTCATGCAGTTGAGGTAGCAAACAACAACTACACCATTAATTATCAGGCACCCTCTCCCTTTAACCGCTACGAAATGACATATTTCTCCGATTCATATGTCAAGGGTGAAATTGTCATGGATGGTATTACTGAAGTTTTCTTCCTTGAACCCTCCGATAACGGAAGCTTCGCTTCTTACATTGACAGCTTCCTCAGAGGCGTTAATCATTACTATGTTGATTCAATCAAATTCACCTGCCTTGACAAGGAATTCGGCAATTTTGAATTGCTTTCATTAACAACAATTGCCGCTACCATTCCATCCAACTCAACGCAGTATTACGAGAATGCCGAAACCGGCTACAAGGTTGGTATTGACCTCAGCTTCGGCGGTGTTGTTTCTGAAATTTATGACCTTGACGACGTCGTTGAATCCCGTCTTTACACTATAGACGGCAAGGAAGTTATAAAGGTTGACTACGCAGAAAGATTGAACGCTGATTACGGCACAAACTACACTCTGCTGCAACGTGAAAATGTTAACCTTATCAACAAATATGACCGAGGCAGATACCTCCAGCAGTCATATTACGGCACATCGCAGAAGCCCTACGAAATGGGCGACTATAACGGAAATGCCTGGCCCTACAACCCCGTTCAGGGCGGTAACCTTGTTATTAATGACGCAAACGGTAATGCTATCAAGGGTAACGAAGCAAGTAAGGTTATCGACTACAGAATCACCGATGATCAGATTTACATCAAAACCCGTCCTCTTGACTGGGGTAAAAACTCCGTTGACTATCCCGACAGCTATGTAACCGATTCTTACATGGAAGCATGGTATGTTTTTGAAGACGGAATGATTAAAACATATTGCCGCTTTGTTGACTATTCGGGTTATCCCGCACACACCCGTGACCAGGAGCTTCCCGCAGTTTACATCATTGAGCCTTTTAACAACTTTGTTTACAACAACGTTGCAAACGGCAGTGAATGGACAACAACAAACTATAAAAATATAACAGAACCTGATTTCTGGGGCGTTCTTCCCGAATACAATGCTTTGCTTCAAACACCGGTTGATCCTACTGTTGACTGTTACGAAAACTGGGCCGCTTTCACAGCCAGCGACAATGCGGAAAGCTTCGGTGTCGGCGTTTATTCTGCAGGCGTAACCGATTTCCATTACGGCTGTTTCTTCCCCAAATACCAGGAAGAGGCTGCAAAGAACGGTCAGCTTGTAGCTACAGAAAACAGACACGCTACTCGTGCTTATACTTCTGACGGCTCTATCTTCCCCCCTGCTGAACAAAACCCCACATCATATATTTCACCCGTTGGCCAGATGACATTTGAAAGCTACAAGCCGATTGAATATTCATATTACCTTACAACAGGTAAAGTAGGCGAGATTTATAACGACTTCAAAACAGTTGCTAACAAGGACAATCAGGCTGAACAGGATAAGAGCAAGATTGCAGTTCCCGAAACAGTTTATATGACTCCCGCAAACGGTGCTTCAAAAATCGGCCAGTATTATGTAAACAACATAATGGACGAAAGCCTCAACAATAAGGTCGTAACCGAAGCCAAGCGCGATGCAGCTATGTACCTCGGCCTTTCAATCAAAGATGCCAAGGAATTCAGCGTTAAAATCACAAACATTACAGACCCCTCCAACGATATCTTCCTCTGCAACACAAGCGGTTCCGAAATCAGCGAAGGCTCAAGAATACACTTTAATTCCTCGGGAACATACAAAAACGACCATGAATATGGCTTGCGTTTCTCCGGTGCAGGTCTTCAGCCGGGCGAAAAAGCAACCGCAAAGTGGGAGATAACCGTCTATAAAAACGACGGCACGTCGGAAGTCTTCACGGCATATACCGTTATGTATGCACCCGGACGAACCGTCGGTGCCGTTGCGGAAGCCCGTCAGGTTGATGCTTCTCAAAACGAAATTTCTTCATGGATAACCGGTGCCAACGGCGTTGACCACAACAAGCAGGCACCCTTAGGCTCTTTGCACGCCGACAAACGTAATTTCGGTTACTTCAAAGCCGACCCCTTGTATAACGAAAAAGCTCCGTCAGGCGGTTCAGGTGAAACCCCAAATGACTACATTATTGTAGGCAGCACTTCAGACGATTATTACGTTATGCAGGCTGCAACCAACGGCCACGACGGTTCAAGAGCGCAGAGCTATCTCGGCTTGCTGACGATTGATAAATCCCGTTATACAAACACAAACCAGATTCCCAACCTTGAAATCGGTTTTGATGCCCTGAGAGTCGGCAGCTGGACAAAAGACTCACTTACCACCTACAAGGCTTATTACACATTGGGCACCAGCGAAGCCTTTACAGCAACAAACCTTAACGCTACACCCAGCGGCTGGACACAGGTCATCAATGCTAAGGAATATGCAAATTCACACACCCTTCCCTACAGAGAAACATTTATTCCCGAATATAATGTTTCTGATGAAATTGACGGTAAATATATCCACGCATTGAATCAAGGTGCCGCTCTTCAGACTGCAATCGCAACCAGATATTCAACAGCCGGTACATCCGTTCTTATCTCCGTAACCGACAAGAGCGGTCTTCGTGATCTGGTGCTCGACGGTTACACTATGGTTGAAGATGATGAAGATTTCAACAGAGAGCTTAAGGAAGCAGCAACCGTTCTCGGCGATCCCTCTGCAACTCAGTCACAAATCGATGAGGCAAAGAAAGAACTTAACGATGCTATGGAAGAACTTGTTGATAAGTTCTACGCATTGAAATACGACAACATTTTCAGTGCTTATGAGATGTCCCAGTTCTCCGAAAGCATGAAAGTTGTTAGCGACAAAGGAACAGCTACCTACAAAGACGGTGAACTCACTGTTACTAACGACACCATCACCGGCGGTGAAGCATACACAGTATACGGTTCAGCAAACCATTTCTATAAGGTTCAACTCAAACCCAACACAGAGTATGTGTTTGAATATGATGTTACAACAACCGAAAGCTCTCAGGCGTTCATGTTCTTCTATGACGCAAACGGCAGTGCCGGAGATATTCCGACAAATATGAGTGTTCAGACAGACGGCGGTGCATGGTCATCAAAAACCGAAGGCAGCCCCTGGTGGGGAAATTATCAGCACGGTGCAGGTTCTAAGCACTACGCTATAAAGTTCACCACAGGCCCCAATACCACTCAGGCAAGCTTCCGATTCGGTAACACTACCAACAACCCCTGCGAATCAACCTTCTCCAACATCAAGCTGGTTGAATCAAACAGATATTATGAAGATGTTGATTATGCAAAGACCGAAGAACTTTACAAGGAATACAGCTCTTACGGCGCTCTTCCCGTTCTCACCAGAACAGGCTACACCTTCAGCGGATGGGTTGATGCTGACGGAAAAGCAGTAACAGGTGCAGACATTGCAACAAATCACAAATCAATCTTCTCGGTATGGACCGAATTTACCTACACAATTATTTACAACGCAAACGGCGGTACAGGTTCAATCGCAAACAAGACAGTCAGGTACTCAGAAACCGTAGCACTTGATTCAGGCAACAGCTTATCAAGAACAGGCTACAAGCTTCTCGGCTGGTCAACAGACAAGAATGCAACAAGCGAACAGTACACAACCGGTCAGACCGTAAGCAAGCTTACCAATGTGAATAACGGCAACGTTACCTTCTATGCGGTATGGCAGATTTCAGAAGTCAATGTTACATTCGATAACCTTATCGATTTCAAGGCATGGAACAAGAGTGCAGGTAACGGCACCGTTTCCAATGTAACCGACACAGGCTTCACAATCACTTGTAACTCAGGCGCAGGCGAAGCTACTTCAACTTCACCTATCTTCCCTGTAACAGCAGGAAAGAATTATAAAATTGAAGCTGATATCACAGGTAATGCCTGGGATATTTACATCTTCTTCTACGATTCAAACACATCAAGCGGCACAGGTATTGACTTCACTGACAGCGGAAACAGATATGCAGCAAACGGCGGCGGCAATAAGACACAGATATTCACTGCTCCCGCAGGTGCAACAAGAGCTGTAATCCGTGTTGACTCAAACAACGGCGGTAATGTTACAACATTCAACAACATCCGCGTTTATGAGCACGACGGCATTGATATCAATGTTAAGCCCGCTAACAAGACTGTGTATACCGACGAAACCTTCGGTGAGCTTCCCGTTCCCACAAGAGAAGGCTACACCTTCCTCGGTTGGTACGACAAAGACGGTACTGAGATAACCGCAACAACAACAGTTACTCACACCTCAACTGTTTACCTGACCTCAAAGTGGGTTATCAACGATACTGCTCTTGTAAGCGATACAGTTGTTGTTGACTTTGCAACTCCCATTGATATCACACCTCTTGCAAACGATACGATTTACCGTTCGGCAGAAGGTACACAGACCTTCCTGGGCATTGCAGCAGACAACGCATCAACTCCCACAGATACAGTTGAAGGTGATTACGGTACATTCACATTCAGCAACAATACCGTTACCTACAAGCCCGAAAAGGTTGTTAACGGCGTTGAAGAAATTTACTACTACACATCTCTCACCGTTGACGGCGAAGAAACAAAAATCAAAAACACAATCACCGTTGCTCCCGCATCAAACGTTCTCTATGAAGAAAATCTGTTTACCGCCACACTCACGGGACTTGATTGGACCAGAGGCACAGCAACCACAGTAAACCAGACTCCTTCATCAGAAAACGATGTTTACGGCTACGACGGCAACACCTCAGGCTACAACCAGCCTTTAAATTACTCAAACGGCTCGGCTTACACAGTAACCGTTAACGGAACAGACAAGCGCTCAAAGAATATGACCTTCAGCTTCGCCGGCGAAGGCTTTGACCTTATCAGCGCTTGCGGTCCCAACACAGGTGTTCTTGTTGTTACTCTCAGAAATGACAAAACAGGTGCGATAGAAAAGTCCTACCTTGTTGACACTTACTACGGTGACAGCAACTACGGTGATTCAACAAACAAAACCCTTTATCAGGTTCCTGTTATCAACGAAACCGGACTTGAGCACAGCGACTACACAGTTCAGGTTATTGCCTCATGGCTTCCCTCAATGTCAGGCGCTTACAACAGCAAGGTTAACTCTCAGGCTGTTGACGGTATGACTGTCAGCACGGCGGCATATGAAGGTAACACAGAGCTTCGCGAAGCACTTGCCGAAGTTGGTCTTGAATATGTTCTCGATGCTGAAACAGTTGATATTGTCTGGTTCGATGAAGATTCAGTGTTAAACGGCGGTAAGGGCGCAAACACCGTTGAAGAAGGTATGCTTGAAACTCAGGCAGTAACAAGTCTCTTCAACGTTATTGACTCCGTAAGAGTTTACAAGCCCCTCTCTGACGGCGATACATACTACATTCCTTCCGAAAGAAATGCTCAGTATTACAATGTTGTAAGCAACCTTGTAAACGGCAAAGAAGACGGCGTAATCCCCGGTCTTGATAATTTCTTTGCTTATGTTTCAGGTAACAACAACGCTGAAATCACCGTTGACAACTACAATTCAATCGGTCCCAAGGATGAGTTGTATCTTACAAACAGTGGAACTGGCGTTGCGTTCACAATCAATGGCTTTAACCCTGATACCACAAAAGTTATGATCAGCCTGAGAGCTGCTTCGGGCACTCCCACAGCTAAATTCGGCACCATATCACATATAGTGAATAGCAACACCGAAATGTATTATGACATTACCAGCTCCATTAAGGACGGCACTGTTACAATTCAGAATACAGCTCCGGGCACCCTTCTTGCAGTCGGTTCAATCAAGGTTACAAGCACTGATGATACATTCTTATTCGCAACAACAGAACTTGACCTTGCTACTGCAAGCTTCATGATGTCGGCTCCCGCTACAATCGTTGAGCCCAATACTCCCAATGTTGAACCCGATGAACCCGATGAACCCACTGATCCCACTGAGCCCACTGACCCCGAAGATCCCACTGAGCCCACCGATCCCACTGTTCCCGTTGAACCCGATGAGCCTTCAGACGATAACGCATCAGAATGCTGGCTTGTCAGATTCATCAACTGGGTAATCGAAATGGTCACAAAGGTATTCAATGTAATCAAAAGTGTTCTCGGATTTTAAGAAAGGATTAGGATAATGAGCAAATATATAAAACCAACAATTGTGCTTGCTACTGCGGGCACTGCAAGCGGTGCCGCATCATCATGTTCCTCAAGCACCACCGACTCAGAGGAACTTAAAGATATTCTCTTATCTATGGGTTTTGACCTTACAAAAGTTTTCAACACACTGGAAGGTTGCGCACAACCTGCAGATATGTTTGAACAATACTGCAAATTCTCATCAGCAATTCAGGTCTTCACCTCATAACAATTTCAGAACACTCTGCACACTCCGTGCAGGGTGTTCTTTTTTGTTTAATCGACATTGTCATATAATAAGGAAAATAATAAAAATATATAATAATATGTTGACTTTAAATGCTGTTTTATAGTATTATGTATAGTGTATAATTGTTTATTAGTGGAGGTGCGTCATGGTCGATATTCATTGTCATATTCTGCCCGGTTTTGACGACGGTGCGGACAACATGGAAGAGTCCCTTCGTATGGCTCGAATAGCTGCCGGCGGCGGAACAAAGGCTATAATCGTCACACCCCACAGTAACATTCCCGACTCGCATAAAAACTATCTGGACAAGGTTTATGTTGATACATTTAAAGAACTGAAAACCAAAATCAAAGAGCAAAAAATTCCCCTTGATATTTATCCGGGTCACGAAATATTTGCAACAGATGATATGATCGAACCGATAAAAAGAAAAAGGCTTCTCACCCTTTGTAAATCGGACTACCTGTTGGTTGAGTTTGCCTTCAGGGAACGCTCCGAATCGGTTTATGAAAAGCTGCAGACGCTTGTTGCAGAAGGTCTGACACCGATTATCGCTCATCCCGAAAGATATGCTTTTGTTGCCGAAGACGGTTCTGCACCGCTCAGGCTCAGAAAGATAGGCTGTCTTTTGCAGATAAATAAAGGAAGTCTGAAAAACAAATTCGGTGTGAATGCATATGCGGTTTCGCAGGCTCTTGTCAGACACGAAATTGCGGATTTCGTTGCAAGCGATGCACACAGCCCATATATGAGAACACCTTACCTTGCAGATGCTTATGAGATTATCAGCGAGCTCCGTTCCGAGCAATATGCCGATTTGCTTCTGAGCACCAATCCCGAAAAGGTTCTCAAAAACGAAAAAATCAAATGATTACAAGGTGAACAGAATGAAAGCGTTTAAAATTATTGTCCTGATTATGTTTGTGTTTGTATCAATCGCTTCGGCGGCTGTATTTATCAGCGAAAAACTTGCGGTTGATAAAACAATCCCTCAGATTACGGTTGAGGAAGAAATGATAGAGGTCAGCCTCAAGGCAACCGACGAAGAATTGCTCAAAGGCATTACTGCTTATGATGAAAAAGACAAGGATCTTACGAGCAAAATTATTATTGAATCCATCTCCCGTTTCACTGAAAAAGGCATCAGCAAGGTTATCTATGCCGTGTGCGACAGCGATAACAATGTTGCAAAAGCCACAAGAATGATAAAATTCAAAGGTTATGAGTCGCCTAAGTTTCAGGTTGCAGGCAATCTTTGTTTCTCGCTTTATGAGCATATTGATATCAGAAACATGATACTTGCCACAGACAGCATTGAAGGTAATCTGACAAACCAAATCATAGTTACCTCGGATGACTATGCAACATCCATTGCAGGTGCATTCTCGCTTAATGTTTCGGTTATCAACCAAAAGGGCGATACTTCAACAATCAAACTTCCCCTTATCGTTGAAGACCGTCCCCTCTCAGTGCCTACGATTGAACTCAAAGAATATCTCGTTTATACCAAAAAAGGAAAATCAGTTGATTTCAACTCATATATCGTTGATGCTCTGGATGTTGATGAAAACAGCCTGAAAAACAAGGTAACGGTTGAATCCAATGTTGATTTCAATAAACCCGGCACATACAATGTTCACTATTATGTCACGGACAGTAACAGCCTCAGAGGACACAGCGTGCTGACCGTTATTGTTGAGGAATGATAAACTATGAAGAAAAATAAAATCACAATTGAATTATACAGTCTGCTGAATGATATCTTCAGAAACATCTGGGTGGTTATTCTTTGCGCGCTTATCGGTGCAATGAGCTTCTTCCTTGTTACACACGCATCATATACACCGATGTATACTTCAACAGCAACGCTTACCGTTCTCAACAGCGGCTCTGTTACCGCTTCATACTCAACATACACAATTTCAACCGAAAAAGCCAATGTTCTTGTTAATGTTTTCACGGAACCGACAATCAAAGAATATGCCGCCGCTTATCTTGAACTTGACAGATTTGACGGCACTGTTTCCGCAAGAGTTCTTGATCAGACAAATTTCATTGAGCTGAAGGTCACATCGGATCATCCCGAAAAAGCATATAAGCTTCTCAATGCCGTGTTAAAATCTCACCATAAGGTTTCAAACAAGATTTTTAAAAACGCAGGCGTTACCGTTATCAGTATGCCGACGGTTCCCGGCGGTCCCTCAAACCATATTTCAAACTCCAACCGCAGTCTGGTCATTATGGGATGCGCAACACTGGCTCTTGTTTTGGTTATAGCAATGTCACTTATGAGAAATACGGTAAAAAAAGAAAGTGACTTTGACGATAAAATTGAATCAAAGCTTATCGGAACAATTGCTCACGAAGATAAACGAATGTCGCTTCAGGACATCAAGCAGAAAAAGAAAAAGGGTCTGCTCATTCACAGCAATGCATATATAAGTCTTCGTTTCACTGAAAATTTCCATAAAATTGCCGCAACTCTTGAACACAAGAAAAACCGTTCCGGTGAAAAAGTGTTTGCAGTCACAAGTGTTGCCGAAAATGAAGGCAAATCAACCTGTGCCGCAAACATTGCCGTTTCACTGGCAGACAGAGGCAATAAGGTTATACTTTTGGACCTTGACTTCAAAAAACCCGCCGTATACAAAATATTCGGCGAAGAAGAAACGGAAAACGGCGAAGTTTCAGATTTGCTGGGCAAGAAAGCTTCCTATGAAGATTTTGCTTTCAGACAGTTCAAAAAGACATCGCTTCACCTCGCGGTCAACACTAAAGCGGATCCCGAATACCGCAGCTTCATCGAAGACGGAAGCATTGACGGACTGATAAAAAAGCTTAAAACAGAGTACGATTTCGTTATCATAGATACAGCTCCCCTTTCTCTCGACTCAGCCGTTACGGATATCATTGGTATGGTTGATAAAACCATTCTCATTATCAGAACAGATACCGTTCATGTGAATGTTCTGAACGACTCGATTTCAACAATCAGTAAAATCAGTTCAAACCTTGCAGGCTGCATTCTCAACGATGTTCATATGAACATACTTCCGTTCAGCTTCACAGGCAATGACGAAAGTAACCGTTACGGCGGATACAGATACGGTAAGCATTCTCATTACGGTCACTACGGAAAATACCCCGCACCGAAATATGACATCGAACCTATCCCCGAAGAAAATGACAACACTGTTCAGAATATTTCTGAAATCCCCGATGCGGTTAACGCAAATGACACGGAAGAATTAACCGAACAGTAAAATACCAAATGAAAGAAAGATTTGAAATGAATCAGACCTCAAAAAACAATCAGACAACTGAAAATATAAAAGACGTTTTTGTTACGGTTTATCTGAATGATATTATCAAGGCATTGCAAAGATTCTGGTGGGTCTGCGTTGCCGCCGCAGTATTATTCGGCGGTTACAGTGCAATAAACCAGAAAATCAACTATGTTCCCGAATACCAGTCAGACGTAACACTTACGGTTAACACACAGAACGCAAGCGGAGCAATCAGCGGTGTTTCGGTTTACTCGTTTTATTACGACTCAACCACCGCTTCTTTGCTTTCGTCAACCTTCCCCTATATCCTGAACTGTAACCTGCTTCAGGAAGCTGTCTGCGAAGACCTGGGCGTTCCCGCTTTGCCTGCAAGAGTCAGCGCTTCGGCTGTTCCCGGTACAAATATGTTCACGCTTACCGCAAAGGGCAGAGACCCTCAGGTTACATATGATGTTTTGGTTTCAGCGCTTGAAAACTACCCGTCCGTTGCGAAATATGTTGTCGGTCACATAACGTTTGAAATTCTCAAGCAGCCTGTGGTTGCAGCTTCCCCCTCAAACACGGTCAACTATTTCAACGAAGCTGTCAAGGGTGCAATAGTCGGCGTGTTCTTCGGACTCCTGTTTATATTCATCTATATTCTTCAGAGAAAAACGGTTAAAACAAAAACCGATATCAAAAACCAGCTTAATCTTGATTCACTTGCGGTTATTCCTCAGGTTACATTCAAAAAAAGAGCTATGCCCGGTGACAAGTCGCTTCTTTTTACTAACCCCGATATCGGAAGCGGATTCCCCGAATCCTTCCGTGTGTTAAGAAATATTTTCGTTTCTTCGCTCAATGAGAACGAAAAAATCATTATGACAACAAGCTCTGTTCCCGGTGAAGGCAAAACAACAATCGCAACAAACCTTGCAATCGCACTTGCCGACCACAGCAAAAAAATCCTTCTTGTTGACGGCGATATACGCCATCCCAGTATTGCTCCCTTACTTGGTATCGACCCCGAAAGCATCGAATATGATACCGTCACTGACCTTTACAAGATTGCATATCTTGAAAAATACAAGCTTCATATTCTTATTCCTACCCCTGCTGAAAATGAGCAAAGCGGATATTTCAGCTCAGGCAATATAAAGCAGATGTTTGAAAGCCTCAGGGACTCATATGACTACATTCTTGTTGATACTCCCCCCTGCGGACTTATTTCCGATGCCCTCTTTATTGCACAATATGCGGATGCCGCAATTTTCATCAACTATCAGGATGCGGTAAGAATTTCAAGAGTTAAAAGCACACTGGACAGCCTTATGTCAACAGATATTCATATTCTCGGATGTGTGCTCAACGGAACCGTTCAAGGTTTCTCAGGCTACGGCTATTACGGTTACGGCTACGGCTACGGTTACGGAAAATACGGTTACGGTTACGGCTACGGAAAACACGGTTACGGCTATGGCTACGGCTACGGCGAAAATCGTAAACACAAAAGAAAAAGAAGACACAGAAGTTCAAAACATTCAGAAACAAAACAGTAAAAGGATTTGATTGGATTGAAGTTATCGAAGTCCTCCTCCGGTAAAAGAAAATTTCATATTGAAACCTGGCAGATAAAAGCGCTTTTCCTTATGGCTTATGACGTTATGACTATAAGCGTTTCATACTTTTTTGCACTGTGGATAAGATTTGACGGCGTATTTTCCGAAATACCTTCAAAATATCTTGACCCTTATGTGGATTTTCTGCCCGCTTATGTGATAATCAGCCTTGTTGTTTTTTATGCAATGCGTATGTACCACAGCGTGTGGGAATATGTGAGCATAAGAGAGCTTATGAGAGCTGCAGTCGGCAGCCTCGCTGTATCTGTGGTGCATATTATTCTTATCACCGTGCTGTTTCAGCGTATGCCGATATCCTATTACCTTATCGGCACGGGACTTCAGCTTCTTCTTTTGCTTGCGGCAAGATTTTCTTACAGAATCTTCTCTGCAATGCCTCAGCTTTTCGGTACGGATACGGGAGCGAATTCATACCACCGCGTTATGATTATCGGTGCAGGCGATGCAGGCAGAATGCTTCTTGAAAACATTCAGAAAACAAGGGCAAACAAAGACCGTGTTGTTTGTATGATTGACGATAATCCGGATAAACAGAACAGATATTTTGACGGTGTTCAGATTGTGGGCAACCGTGACGATATTCTCCACTCTGTTGAAAAATACAACATCGACAGAATATATATCGCAATGCCCAGCGCATCGAAAGAAAATATCAGAGATATCATCAACATCTGCAAGGAAACAGGCTGCGAAACCAAAACGCTTCCCGATTTCTATCAGTTTGTCAACAGCGGTATCACCGCAGGCGCACTCAAAGATGTTTCCGTTGAGGATTTGCTTGGCAGAGACCCCATAAACACGGATATGAAAGAGGTTTATGACCTCATAAAAGGCAAAACCATTCTCATTACGGGAGGCGGCGGCTCAATCGGAAGCGAGCTTTGCCGTCAGGTTGCGGCACACAAGCCCAAAAGACTTGTTATATTTGACATCTACGAAAACAACGCATATGCCATTCAGCAGGAACTTTGCGAAAAATATCCCGACATGAAGCTTGATGTTCTTATCGGCTCCGTACGAGATTCAAGAAGACTTGACTGCGTATTCAAAAAATTCAAGCCCGATATCGTTTACCATGCGGCGGCACACAAACACGTTCCCCTTATGGAGGACAGCCCCTGCGAGGCAATCAAAAACAATGTTATCGGCACATATAAAACCGCCTATGCGGCAATGGTCAACAACTGTGCAAGATTTGTTCTTATCAGCACAGACAAAGCCGTTAACCCCACAAACGTTATGGGTGCAAGCAAGCGTCTGTGCGAAATGGTAGTTCAGTCCTTTGACAAAAAAATCAAAGAAAACCGTCAGAGAGAAATCCCCAGAATGTTCACCCATCTTGAGGAAGAAGGCTCACTCTATTCCGACGGCGTACCCGAAAACGTAAGAACGGAATTTGTTGCCGTAAGATTCGGCAATGTTCTCGGCTCAAACGGCTCCGTTGTTCCCCTTTTCAAGCATCAGATTGAAAACGGCGGTCCCGTTACGGTTACACACCCTGAAATCATCCGCTACTTTATGACCATCCCCGAGGCTGTGTCACTTGTGCTTCTTGCAGGTGCGGATGCAAAGGGCGGCGAAATATTTGTTCTTGATATGGGTTCACCCGTCAAAATTGACACCCTTGCCCGTAACCTCATAAAGCTTTCGGGTCTGAAGCCCGATGTTGATATCAGAATCGAATATACGGGTCTTCGCCCCGGCGAAAAGCTCTATGAAGAAAAGCTTATGGAAGAAGAAGGTCTCAAGACCACTCCCAACAAGCTTATACATATAGGAAACCCCATTGAGTTTGATACGGATTTATTTCAGAAACAACTGGATGAGCTTATGCTTGCCGCCTACGAAAACAGCGAAAGCATAACCGAAAAGGTCAGGGAAATGGTTCCCACCTACAAAGCAGGAAATTAAGAAAGAGGTCAGCTTATGGCAAACATACCTTTCAGCCCTCCCGATATAACAGAGGCGGAAATAAGCGAAGTCTGCGAAGCGCTTCGTTCAGGCTGGATAACAACAGGCCCCAGAACAAAGGAATTTGAATGCAGACTTGCGGAATACTGCGGCACGGAAAAGGTTGCCTGCCTTAATTCGGCAACCGCCGCACTTGAACTGAATCTGCGTGTGCTGGGCATCGGCGAAGGTGACGAGGTTATTGTGCCTGCCTATACATACACCGCCTCCGCATCTGCGGCAATTCACACAGGCGCAAAGGTTATATTCATTGACAGTAAGCCCGAAACCTTTGAAATGGATTATGACCTTATGGAGGAAGCCATAAACGAAAAGACAAAAGCGATTATCCCCGTTGACCTTGCAGGCATCGTCTGCGATTATGACAGAATCTATGCCGCCGTTGAAAGCAAAAAGCATCTTTTTGTGCCTTCGAATGATATTCAGCGTGCTATGGGCAGGGTTGCGGTTTGTGCAGACTGCGCTCACGCTCTGGGTGCAACAAGAAACGGCAAAAATGCAGGTCAGATTGCGGATTTTACATCATTTTCATTCCACGCGGTTAAAAATCTCACCACCGCAGAAGGCGGTGCCGCAACCTGGAAAGGCATTGACGGCATCGATAACGATGAGCTTTACAAGCAATATATGCTTTTCAGCCTTCACGGTCAGTCCAAGGATGCACTGGCAAAAACAAAGGCAGGTGCCTGGGAATATGATATCGTGGGTCCATGGTACAAATGCAATATGACGGATATCACCGCCGCAATAGGTCTGAAACAGCTTGAAAGATATCCTTCGCTTGTTGAGAGAAGAAGAGAAATTATTGCAGAATACGATAAGATGTGCTATTCTCTCGGAATCATTCATCTTGACCATTACGGCGAAAACCATTCTTCATCGGGCCATCTTTACCTGACGAGAATCCCCGGTATAACCGAGGAAGAAAGAAACGCAATAATAACCGAAATGGCGGAAAGAGGAATTGCCTGCAATGTCCACTATAAGCCTCTGCCTATGATGACGGCATATAAAAATCTCGGATGGAATATTGCAGACTTCCCCAATGCATACGGATTTTTCAGCAACGAAATTACCCTGCCACTGCACACAAAGCTTTCCGATGACGATGTTGAAACCGTCTGCAGGAATTTTGCGGAAATTGTTAAAAAATATATTTAAGGGTGAAATATATGATACTGCGCAAATGGGATAAGCTCCCACCTGAAATGCAGATACCCGAGGTAAAAGAATACTACGACATTCTTCAGAAGAAAAAAGCAAGCCTTGTGCTGAAACGCTTGTTTGATATTACCGTTTCATTCATCTTGCTTGTGCTTCTCTCCCCTGTTTTTGCGGTGCTTGCAATCGCAATAAAGCTTGATTCAAAAGGCCCCGTATTTTACCGTCAGACAAGAGTTACCCGATACGGCGAAGAATTCCGCATTTTCAAATTCCGTTCAATGGTGACGGATGCGGACAAAGGCTCATTGCTGACCGTCGGCGGTGATTCAAGAATTACAAAGACGGGCAGATTCATCCGCAAATACAAGCTTGATGAATTCAGCCAGCTTATTGATGTACTCAGAGGCACAATGACCTTTGTGGGCACACGCCCCGAAGTGCCGAAATATGTTAAAAAATATACCCCCGAAATGATGGCAACCCTTCTTCTGCCCGCAGGTATCACCTCAGAAGCAAGCGTTTACTACAAAGACGAAAACGAGCTTCTGGATGCCGCCGAGGACGTTGAAAAAACATATCTTGAAGTTGTGCTGCCCGACAAAATGAAATATAACCTTGCCGCAATCAGAAGCTTCAGCTTTGTTGACGATATAAAGGTTATGATTTTAACCGTTCTTGCAGTTTTCAGATAAGAGGAAACGAAAATGAAAAACAAAAAGCAGCTTATCGCGCTTCTCACAAATAATGACGATGACATTTATTGCTTCAGGAAAGAACTGATTGAAGAAATAATCGGTGCAGGCTACGAAATGCTTATCTCCTGCCCCGACGGTGAAAAGTTTGAACTGATGAAGCATATTGAATACCGCTACGATAACCCCGTTATCGACAGACGCGGCACAAACATCGTTGCCGACGCAAAGCTTTTCATTCATTATTTCAGGCTCTTTCTTAAAAACAAGCCTTCCGTTGTGCTTACATACACCGCAAAGCCCAATGTGTATGCGGGAATTGCGGCTTATCTGCTGGGCATTCCCGTTATCAGCAATGTTACGGGCTTCGGCAGCGTGCTCAATGAAGGCGGATTGAAACAGAAGCTTATAATGTCACTTTTCAGGTTTTCATTCCGACGCTCCGCCTGCGTTATGTTTCAGAATTCAACCAATATGAAGCTTGCGGAAGAAACGGGTATGGTCAAGGGTGAGCATAAGCTTATCCCCGGCTCAGGTGTCAACACAGACCGCTATCCCCTGCAGCCCTACCCCTGCGGCGGCAACGGCAAAGAGGGCGAAAAGGTTGTTTTCAACTACATCGGCAGAATTCTTCACGACAAGGGTGTTGACGATTACATCGAAGCCGCCAATAGGATAAAATCCGATTACCCCAATACGGAATTCAATATGCTGGGCTTTATTGAGCCTACGGAAATGCACTATGAAAAGCTGCTTTCCGACCTTGAAGAAAAGGGCATAATAAAATACAGAGGCAGCCGGAAGGATATAAAGCCCTTTGTTGCCGCATCCCACGCAACAATTCATCCCTCAACCTACGGCGAAGGTATGAGCAATGTGCTCCTTGAAAGTGCGTCAAGCGGCAGACCGATTATTTCAACGGATAATCCCGGATGTATGGAAACCTTTGTTGACAACGAAACGGGATTTATATATCACGGCGGAGATGTTGATGCTCTGTGTGAACAAATCAAAAAATTCCTTGCCCTGCCCAATGAAGAAAGAAAAGCTATGGGTGAAAAAGGCAGAGAATACATAAAAGCAAATTTCTCACGAAAAAAAGTTATTGAAGCGTATCTCGAAAAAATCAATGCTCTGTGCAAATAAGGAAAAAGATTATGTTTAAAAATCTCTATGAAAAAATTCTTGCAAAAGAAGAAAAAATATCACTTGTGGGTCTGGGCTATGTAGGTATGCCCATTGCGGTTGCTTTTGCCAAAAAAGCTGATGTTATCGGCTATGACCTTAACAACAAGAAGATTGAGCTTTACAAAAGCGGTGTTGACCCTACCCTTGAAGTCGGCGATGAAGCAATAAAGAATACCACTGTTGAATTCACATCGGATGAAGCAAAGCTCCGTGAAGCAAAATTTCATATCGTTGCAGTGCCTACTCCCGTTAACGATGACCACACCCCCGACCTTTCTCCCGTTGAAGGTGCAAGCCGTATCCTCGGCAGAAATCTCACCAAAGGTTCAATCGTTGTTTTTGAGTCAACGGTATATCCCGGTGTAACGGAAGAAATATGCGTACCCATTCTCGAAAAAGAATCGGGTCTTAAGTGCGGCGTTGACTTCAAAATCGGCTATTCTCCCGAAAGAATCAACCCGGGCGATAAGGTGCACAGGCTTGAAACTATCGTGAAAATCGTTTCGGGTATGGATGAAGAAACCCTCGATGTTGTTGCAAAGGTTTATGAGCTTGTTGTTGAAGCGGGTGTTCACCGTGCGGAAAGCATCAAGGTTGCAGAAGCTGCAAAGGTTATTGAAAACAGCCAGCGTGATATAAACATCGCATTTATGAATGAGCTTTCAATCATTTTCAACAAGATGGGAATTGACACAAAGGCAGTTCTTGAAGCCGCAGGCACAAAATGGAATTTCCTTAAGTTCTTTCCCGGTCTTGTAGGCGGACATTGCATCGGCGTTGACCCCTACTATCTTACATACAAGGCAGAGCAAATCGGCTATCACAGCCAGGTCATCCTTGCAGGCAGA
This sequence comes from Acutalibacteraceae bacterium, assembly GCA_045533455.1. Lineage (GTDB taxonomy): Bacteria > Bacillota > Clostridia > Oscillospirales > Acutalibacteraceae > CAG-177. The sequence goes on from JAZSHU010000064.1 coordinate 49,583, forward strand.
AGAATCAATGACG
>JAZSHU010000029.1:0-2855 GCA_045533455.1 Acutalibacteraceae bacterium
TTCGGCACATATTATATCGGCGACAGACCGCAGGCAACCGATATGGCTCTGCGCATAAGAGCTGCCGATAAATTCTGAACGAGTAATCGTATCTGCTAAATTCCAATTTGTCAAAAAGTTCGGAAAATAAGAATTTGCGGAGGTTGCAATGGAAATATTAAAATTTGATTTGAATAGCCCTGGCAACAAATTTAAAATTCTTAATGCGACTAACGGCGGACCTTGGCACAGAAGGCACGCAAATGACCAATTCCGCAGTAATTTTGAGGATTATAAGTCAGCGCGGATTCCAAACAGCAGAAATCACGATTCTGCTGTTTGCGGCATTTACGGCGGTCCGTACAGCCATGATATTACATGCATTTTTCCTGATTTCGATGCCGACCCTTATGACCCTGCATCCTATGATTTTGCGTGTACGGATGAAAGCATTTTAGTTTGTCTTGATGCAGGCACCGAAACATTTTTCAGATTAGGTCAGACAATTGAGCATCAGATAAAAAAGCACGGCACCGTTCCGCCTGAGGATTTCAAAAAATGGGCCGTTATCTGCGAACATATTATCCGACATTACAATGAGGGTTGGGCAGATGGCTACAAACTCAATATTAAATACTGGGAAATCTGGAATGAAGCCGATCTTGACCCTGACGATTCATTGAACAAGCGCACATGGGGCGGAACAAAAGCAGAATTTTTTGATTTGTTTGAAATTACCGCAAAGCATCTTAAAGAATGTTTTCCTGATTTGAAAACAGGCGGTCCTGCACTTGCACATAACGAAGAATGGGCAGAGGATTTTCTTCAGGAAATGCAAAAAAGAAACGTACCGCTTGATTTCTTTTCCTGGCATATTTATTGCACAGAACCTGTGCATATGGTTCAAAAAGCAGAAAGAATAAAAGTTCTTTTAAACAAATACGGTTATGAGAATTCAGAAAGCATACTCAACGAATGGAACTATGTAAAAGGATGGGAAGAAGAGTTTGTTTACAGTCTTAAAACAATCCACGGCATTAAGGGTGCATCATTCACATTGGCTTGTATGTGTACTTCTCAGCATTCTCCCATAGATATGCTTATGTATTATGACACCCGTCCCTCGGTTTTTAACGGTGTTTTTGATTTTTACACTTATGAAAAGTTAAAGGGATACTATGCTTTTTATTGGTACGGTTCCCTTTATGATTGCGAAAAAGAAATCCCTTCCCAAAATGAGATTGAAAACATCTATTCTCTTTGCGGTACGGATAAAAACGGGAAAGCAACAATTATACTTACTTATTATAGCGATAATGACTCTTTGCCCAATAAAGAGATTTCGTTGGATTTAGGTGAAAAGGGGTCATACGATATTTATAAGGTTGATAACGAGCATAACGGTGAGCTTGTAGCAGTTACAGATAACCTTTCATTTGAACTGGAGCTTTACAGTATGGTGCTTATTAAAGAAAAATAAAAACATTTTTATATTTTGGTATGTGTGATATAATCAGTTCGATAAATTTCAATTTGTAGGTGAGATAATGATTATTTTAATTATAGGAGCATCGCATACAGGCAAAACTGCACTTGCCCAAAAATTGCTCGAAAAATATAAATATCCATACTTGTCAATAGACCATCTGAAAATGGGTTTAATTCGTAGCGGAAATACTGAACTCACTCCGATTAGCGAGGATAAAGACTTAATAGCATACTTATGGCCCATCGTCCGTGAAATGGTTAAAACTGTTATCGAAAACAAGCAGAACTTAATTGTCGAAGGTTGCTATATTCCATTCGATTGGCAGAAGGACTTTGAGTCGAAATATCTTGAAAACATCAAATATTACTGCCTTGTAATGAGTGAGGAGTATATCAGAAATCACTTTGCTGACATAAAAAAATATGCAAATGTCATTGAAAATCGTTTGGATGATGAATGGTGCACAATGGAGAGTGTGTTGGCAGATAATGCAGAAATATTAGCCCTCGCACAAAAGCATAATGTGAACTATATACTCATTGAAGATACGTATGAAATCAATATCGATTCAAAATGACAAATCTTAGTTTTGCACTATAAATAAAAGGAGAAAATATGACACAAATCATTTCATTTTTGCTGTCCGTTGTGTTTGCGTTTGATATGTTTTTTGTTGGTTTGTTTCCCGAAAAACAGCTCATTATCACGCAAACAGAAACAGAAACCGAATATTACGTAAACGGTGAAAATGATAACTTGCGTTTCGGTGTCATCGGCAACAGCAATCTGTTTGAGCCTGATGAAGAAATCAGGGTTATTATTGAATGCCTTGATGAATCGCTTGACGGCACAAAAGCAAAAATCTCCGTCAGAAGTGAGCAAACGGACTTTGACAAGCGAGGATATGTCACGCTCAAATCCTCTTTGCCCTACAACACCTTTGCTTTTTCGTCCGATAAAAACGGTGTTTTTACCGTTGCAATCAAACTTTCCGATGCGACCGAATACAGTTTCAACGTCGGTGTTGTTCCCCGAAACAAGCAGGCAAGTGACGGCTTTTACTACGGCATTCAGCCCTATATAACCCGTGCATATACTTGGGGCGAAGGCTTTCAGCTTCCGAATTACAGCGCAGAAGAATCCGTTGACAGAATTCTTGACGTTGCGCAATATCTCGGCATAAACCTCGTCCGTGAGGACAGCGTCGGTTGGGACGCAATGCAGAGCGAATCTTACGGCAACGTTGATTTCTCCGTGCAGGATTTACTTGTCAGCAAAGTCAACGAACGGGGTATGAAATACAACTGGCTTCTCGGCTTCAACGCAGGCAAATGGTCTGCCGCAGATAAATACAAAGAGAATTACGATGAATCAATCGGCTGGACTT
>JAZSHU010000065.1:0-46704 GCA_045533455.1 Acutalibacteraceae bacterium
CTTTTAATTCAAGTATTTCTTTTTCATAATCCTTTATGTGTCGATAACTTCTGGGCATAAAAATTCCTCCTATGGTAGTTCTTTAATTCTACCATAGGAGGGTGTTTTTTTCATTGTCCGTTTTTTACGGACCTGTTCAGACAAGGGGGACTTTTTTTGTTTTATTCTGCTGTAAACTTTGCTATATATCCCATATATGTCTGTTCGGTATAGGGATTTATTTCCTTGAAGTCGATGTCAACGGATTTTGTTTTACCCATTCCGTAAACCTCGCCGAGAGCGGTGTATACAAGGCATTCCGCCATATCATCCTGAGTGCCTGCCTGAGTAAATGTGTTGACGGTGACGCCGTTTGTGTTGACAAAGCTGACAAAGCCGTCATACAGACCTTCGTTGCCTGTCTGGGCAAATTCGCGGTTTGATGATGCGGTGTAGCCCGTAACCGCAAATCCGTTGTCAACCTTCACGATGTGTGTAATGAAATCATCCTCAAGACCCGAAAGCGTCTTTACCCAGCGCTGAGTGCCGCCGTCATTTATGCGGAAGATAAGTGCATCGATTCCGCCGCAGTGGTGAATACCTTTGAGGGAGCCGTCGGGAGTCTGATTTGCGAGAAGCTCATAATAGCCTGCCACAACACAGCCGCCCTTACCGTCGGGAGCAATATTGCCGAATTCGTCTCTGCCTGTTGATGAAATCATCTTACTCCATATTTTGTTGCCCGAGCCGTCATATTTAAGCACCAGAGTGTCGGTATAGCCGCCCGAATTCTTATAGCCTGCAAAATCACCGTCCGTAGCGGCTGTAAGGCAGGTGGCAAAGATACTGCCGTCGCTGTCAACTGCAATATCGCTTATGGTTGAAGCTGCACTGCCGTGAAGCTGGGTCTGCCACTGCTTTGCAATGTTTGAGTTAAAGCTCATAAGAATTGCGCTTTCGCCTTCAAGGTGAGCAAAATCATGGGTTGTTGAATAGGATTTACCGCCAACAACAAAGTTTGTACCCGTTGCCTCAACGCAGGTAAACATATCGGTACTCTTACCGCCGAAGCTTTTCTTCATACTCATATAGCCGTTTGAGGAGCTGAGCTTGAGAATAATTGCATCAACAGTGCCGGATGAATCCTTGTTTGCGGCAAAATCTGTTGCTTTTGTGTAACCGACTGCAATTATTGTGCCGTTGCTGAGCACCGTAACATCTGAAAGGGTTACGGGTGCGGAGCTGCTGCCGAAGCCCTTGACCCAGCTCATTGTGCCTGTTTTGCTGAACTTTGCAACGAATGAATAAGGTCTTTTCCACGAGCTGTCATATACCTTTGCAAAGGTACCGCTTTTTGATTCCGTTGTGCCGCATACAACAAAGCCGCCGTCGGATGTGGGGGCAACACCGTTTATGACGTCGTTGCCATTTTCATCCGCATTTTCACTCGCACCGCCGAAAACCGTAAGGGCAATCTGTGCCGCATCCTGAATCTGAGGACCTGCGTCGGTTTCGGGAGGGAGAGTTGTGGGATATCTTGTTGTGGTTGTAGTGGGCAGGGTAGTTGTGGTTGTAGTTGTAGTGGTAGTAGTTGTGGTGGTAGTCGTAGTTGTAGTAGTTGTTGTTGTTTCGTCCTCGGTTGAAGGCTCTGTAACCTCTGTTGTTGAAACTGCGGTTGTGCCTTCCTGAGAGGTATCCTCGCTTGATTCTTCTTCGGTTGTTTCTTCATAACACCAGTCAAAGGGGCAGGATTCCGTGGGGATAATATCGCCTACGCCAATCCAGTTGCCGAGAGTGTTGAAAAGAAAAGCAACAACAAGAACTATTGTGCATAATATTTTACAGAAAAAGTTGCAGTCACACATACTGCCAACCCCCTTGATTTAATTCATACATATACATAATACCATAAAAGAAGGCAAAAAGCAAGGGCTGTCCGTGGGGACAGCCCTGTATGATTATGGAACTCAGATTTCGGGGATTTCGATTTCGATTTCTCTGCCAAGCTCTGATGAACGTGAAATACCGTCGATGATAGCCTGATTGTAGAGAATCTGGCTGCAGGGAACAGGTGCTTCGCCGTCTTCCTTGACAGCATCGATGAATGAGCGGATTTTGATATCGAAGCAATCAACGTCGTTGTGCTTCATGGGGATATATGTTTCAATCTGCTCGCCTGCGATTTCGTGATAAATTACAAGGGGACCGCCGATGCTGCCGTTCCAGCATTCGGTTGAGGGAACTCTTACCGAGCCCTTTGTACCCATAATAATGGTGTCACCCGGTGTGTCAAGGTTCATTGCCCATGCAATTCTGAAGTCAAGGATGATACCGCCTTCAAGACGGATAAAGCCTGCTGCAAAATCGTCAACACCGAATACATCGTGATGCTCGTAAGCGGGGCTCTTGCCGAAGAAATCTGACTTATAACCTGAAACGGTAAGGGGCTTGGGATAGCCGATTGAGTTAAGAACCATATCAAGTGAGTAGCAGCCGATATCGCCCAGAGCGCCGATACCTGCGGTTTCTTTCTCAATGAAAGATGTGCCGAAGGGTGTGGGGATACCTCTTCTTCTGCCGCCGCCTGTCTGGATGTAATAAATCTTACCGAGCTCGCCGCTTTCAACAACCCTTTTGAGCATCTTCATGTTTTCGTCGAAACGGGGCTGGAAGCCGATTGAAAGCACTGCGTTGCTTGCCTTTTCAGCCTTGCAGATTGCAACTGCCTCGTCAAGTGTAACGCACATGGGCTTTTCAAGAAGAACGCTTACGTTGTGCTCGAGAGCATAAATTGTACACTCAGCGTGAGTTGCGTTATAAGTACAAACGCTTACTGCGTCGCATTCGCCTGCATCGATAAGCTCTTTGTGGCTGGGGTAGAATTTAACATTTTCAACGCCGTATCTTTCGCAGAAAGCTTCTGCCTTACCGGGAACAAGGTCAGCGGCTGCAACGATTTCAACATCGGGGCATTTCTGATATGCCTTAACGTGTGCTTCTGCAATCCAGCCTGTACCGATGATACCAACCTTGATCTTTTTGCTGTAATCTCTTACTTTTTCGTCAGCGGGGGCGTCTTTGAATTTGTCGAGAATATTTTCTGCCATAATAATTACCTCGTTTTATAAATTTTACCAGCCGAGCGTTTTAAGATACTCGCGGCTGAGAGTTACGGAATTAACGGGTGTATCGCCTTTTGCAGGGTTATCCTGCTCAACAATAACCCATTCTGCGCCCACCTTTTCGCAGGCACTGAGAATTTCGGGCATATCCTGCATACCGTGGCCAACGGGCATAAATGAGAATGCATCCTCATCTTCATCCTCGCCGCCTTCGTCTTCAATGCCGATAAGCTCATAAAGCTTGCCCTGCTTGCCTTCAACCTTCTTGAAGTCCTTAAGGTGAACAACGGGTGCTCTGCCTTCATATTTTTCAAGATATTCTGCAGGGTTAACGCCTGCAACGTTTACCCAGCAGGTGTCAATCTCTGTTTTGAGAAGGTCTGCGGGCACTGTTGAATAAAGCACGTCAAGAGCATATTCGCCGTCGATTTTAACAAACTCAAAATCGTGGTTATGGTAAAGAAGCTGAATGCCCATTGCCTTTGCGGCTTCACCGATTTTGCGGATGCCTGCAACCGTTGCGGCAAAGCCCTCGGTGCCGGGTCTGCATTCTTCGGTAAGATAGGGCACAACAACATACTTACAGCCAATTTTAACGTAGTCTGCAAGCACTGCTTCGGGGTTTTCAAGCATATCGTAATAGGGAACGTGAGCAGAAATGGGAACTATGCCGATTTCTTCGCAGAAAGCCTTGATTTCATCGGGATTCTTGCCGAAAAGACCTGCAAACTCAACGCCGTCATAGCCGATTTCTTTCATCGTTTTGATTGTTCCGTAAAAATCCTTTTCCATTTCATCTCTGACGGAATAGAGCTGGACCGCCACGGGAAGCTTCATTGGAAATCACTCCTGTTTTAAAATTTACACAACATATAGTATCATATATTGTCCGCCGATACAAGTGTATTTTTAAAATTATTCTGCCTCGGAAAGATATTTTTCTGCTATGGATGCCGCAATGTGAACAAGCTCGGAGCAGGGACGTTTTTTATAGTATTCCTTGGTGCGGTCCTCGGGCACGGGGCAGGAGCATTTTTCCGCAAGACCCAGAAGTTCACGGCAGATTATGGAGCCGTTTTCTGCCTTGAAATCGCCTGCCGCTTTCTGAATAAGCGCATAAAGCGCCGCCTTTTTCTCTTTGTTATTGGGGTCGGCGCAGGCGAATTTGTTTGAAAGCACCATTGTCATTCCGCTTACGGCACCGCAGACCTCTCTCATTCTGCCCATACCGCCGCCGAAGCCTGCGGAAAGACGCATTGCATCCTCATATGATAAATTCGTTTCGTCAAGAAAGGCGCAGAAGACTGCCTGACAGCAGTTGCAGCCTCCCTCAAAAAGTTCTTTTGCTTTATCTGCTCTGCTCATAACACCACTCCTTCTTTATGGTTTTAATATAATAAATCCATTCCCAAAAGTCAACACAGTTACAAATTTAATAAAATGTTAAAAAATAACTATTCCATTTTGACAAAGTATGTGTTATAATGCAGTGTGTAACTCCCTGAAAAGGGAAAATCATAAAACGGAGGATATGAAAATGAACGTATCAAAGAAAATTCTTGCTCTTCTTATGGCAATGCTCATGGCATTCTCCTGCATGGCAGTTTCCGCAAGTGCAACAGGTGAAGGCACAGAAGGCGGCACAACCGTAACAGAGCCTGAAATCACAGTACCTGCACCCGAGTGCGATTTTGACGAAGAAAACAGAACAGTTACCGTTAAGCCTATTAAAGAAAGTGTTATGGTAGGTGAAGCATCCTGTGCAGTGGTTATCACTGTTCAGCCCAACTTGCCCTACATAACCGATGAAAACGACAACAGAGTTTATTACAACCTTGAATACGGTGCAACCTATACTTTTGTTGCATTTATTGCAACATCTCCGGCTGAGGAAGATACCTATTATTCAGATGAGGTTAAAATTACCGTTAAGCAGCAGCAGACCAAGCCCTCAGCACCCGTTCCCGTTGAAATCACATCAAAGTCAATCAAGATTTCAGCAGCGGTAGGTCTTCTTTACACAATTACCGATATCAACGGTGAAAGCGTAGGCTACGATTGGGTTTCCGTTACAAAGGCAGGCGCAATCGAGTTTGAAGTTGACGGCGAAGGCGAAAAATACATTGTTTATGCAAAGAAAGCTGCAACCGATACTCACTATGAGAGCGAGGAAGCAAGCATTACAGTAACAACAAAGAAGCCTGCTCCCACAGGCGACTTTAAGCTTGAACTTGAAGATAAGACAAACAACTCAATCACAGTTGTTGCTTATGAAGACGTTGAATACTCACTTGACGGCAAGACATGGCAGAAGTCAAATGAGTTCAAGGGTCTTACAGCAGACAAGCAGTACACAATCTATGCAAGACTTATCGCAAACGCTGACCAGGATCCTTCAGCTGATGTAAAGACACTTGTTATCAAGACAAACGCAAAGGCTAACTTCGAAGCAAGTGCAAAGAATATCAAAATCGAAGCTGCAGACGGTCAGTATGCAAACTCAGAAATCAAGTTCACCGCAACAGGCCATGCTCCCGCAAACATGAACGAAGCTATCTACGGCGATACAAGAATCGTTCCCGTTGCATATTCTGTTGCTTTCGGTGAAACCGTGCTCAAAGAAGCAACAACCTGGGAAACAGTAAAGCTCACTCAGAACGGCAGCTTCACAGCTCCCGGCTATGAGGAAAAGGTTGTTACAATCAGAGTTAAGTTCGCTGTTGAAGAATACAAGGGCTCAGAATGGGTAACAGCAAACGAATTTGTTGAAACCGAAGAAGTTACAATCGGCAGAACAGGCGATACCGGCACAAAGATTCTTGAATTCTTTGAAGGTATTCTTAACTTCCTTCTCAACACCGTTCCCGCTTTCTTCACAGAAGCTCTTAAAAGCGATGTATGGGGCAGACTTCTTGAAGTTATCGGTAACCTCGGCAAAGCTCTCGGTTAATAACTGAATAAAAATTAAGGGCAGTCACATTCCGTGGCTGCCTTTTTACAATGCGTAATTATTGTAGGAGCGATTCACGAATCGCCCGAAAAAATCCGCTCCGAAATTATTATTTGTTATTTATTCGATATTCTTTATTCTTTAAATTCATCGCAGGGGTGTTCTTTGAACACACGAAAACACAAGTTGCCGATACGGTATACCCTATTAACATTTGCAAAAAAGCACCCGACCGTTATGGTCAGGTGCTTAATTTTTAATCAGTCAAGCTTTGCTTTGAGGTAGTTGTCGTAGAAATCCTTAACGCCTGCGTAGAAGTCGTCAACCGTGCCGTCATTCTTCATGATGTAGTCAGCCATTTTTTCGCTTTCGCTGGTGTGGAAGATTTCTTCTTCGTGAAGGTCGTTTTCACGGAGCTTTTCAATGCTCTTGCCGTCTCTTTCGGAGCCTCTTGCAAGCATTCTCTGATAACGAACTTCGTCGTCGCTGATAACAACGTCAACAAGAACAAACTTGTCACCAAATGCCTTTTTGAAAACTTCGATATCTGAGGGAGGACGGATGCCCGAAACAAGGAAGTTGGGGCTGTCTGATTCCTTGATTTGGCACCTTATCGCATCGGGGAAGAAGGTCTGACCGTTAGCAGCCATATACTTCTTTGATGTTGCGTGCAGGTTGTCACGGGTAAGCTCGAGACCGTCATTTGCAGCAAGCTCTCTTACAACGTCACCGATTGAAATCATGGGGAAGCCGTAAGTTTTTGCAACATATTCAAGGAAGAAATCCTTGCCTGTGCCGTTTTTGCCGACAGCAGCTAAAACCATAATAATTACCTCCAAAAAATTTATTGATTAGATTTTACCTTATAAAAGGCTGTTTGTCAACATTATTTGGTTACCTTGTGAACATCTTCTTCTTTGCCGAGAACAAGCAGATGCTCGCCCTTTTCAAAGCGTCTGTCACCGCTGATAACGGGCTTCACCTCGCCGTCTTTCTTCGTTGCAAGCACGGCAAGATTATATTTGACACGGAAATTCAGTTCCTTGACAGTCTTGCCAACCCATCTGTCGAGAATATCGATTTCATAAATGGAATAATCACTGCCCAGATTTATGAAATTGAAAATATGCTCACTGCTTTCGGTAACGGCATAACGCTCCGCCATATTCTTTTCGGGGTAGATAACCTCATCCGCACCGTTACGGAGCAGGAATTTTTCCTGAATATCTCTGTCAGCCTTGCTGATAACTTTCTTTGCACCGCATTCTTTGAGCTGGCTTGTGATTTCAAGGCTGTTCTGAAAGTTTTCGCCTATGCACACAAAGCAGGCATCGAAAGAGGGAATATCAAAGGTTTTCAGCACCTCAATGTTGGTGCAGTCTCCGATTTTTGCGCTGACAACATAGGGGAGCATATCCTCCAGAGCTTCTTCATTCTGGTCAACAATCATAATTTCGCAGTCTGTTTCTGCAAGACTTCTGCAAAGATGATGTCCGAAGTGACCCATACCGATTATAAGAAATGATTTCATATTTATATACCATCCTTTTTTTGATTGTCAGCAATATCCGAATGCACTGCTGTTGTGTTTTCAGTAACCGTTACAATAACTTCTTCACTTTTTATAATTCCGTCTGATGATTCGAGGTGAACTTTTGTGGTGCCGATACCTACGGCATTTATATAGTAGTAAAACAAATGGCCTTCAGGAGAGAGTCTTTTATCAAGAGTGAATGTTGCCACGCTTTCATCGGAAGAAATAAAAACAAAGTCTTTTTCAGATAAATTAATTCTTCTGTTATTTGTTTTGACAGAAAACCAATGCCGATCGTTTTGACCGATAACAAGGTGTACAGGGTCAGAATCTGCAAGGTAGAAGCTTTCTATGCCGACAGAAGATATATGTTGAGGTTCTCCGTTAAGCCCTAAACAAGACCTTATACAGCCGACTATAATGGCGCAGAAAATAATCAACTTGAATGCTGTAGAGATAAATGGTTTCATAATCTTTATATTATCCTATTGTGATTTTTTCTCTGGGGTTTTTGACGGGAGGTGCGGCTTTCTTTTCCATAAGCGCAAGTGCAAAGGATACACTGCCTACTCTGCCGCAGAACATCAGAAACGCAATAATCAGCCTTGAAGCTGTTGCAAGGTCACGGGTAATGCCCGTTGTCATACCTACCGTGCCGATTGCGGATGCACATTCAAAAATAACATCGCCGATGTCAAGTGACGGCTGTAAAGCAAGAATGGCAATAATTCCGAAAATTGCAAGGCTCATATTTGTAAACACAACAGAGCTTGCCTTGTGGATTGCGTCTTTTTCAAGCCGTCTGCCGAATATGCCTTTTGACTGCCTGTGTGTTATCCCGTTAAAGGTTGACATAGCAATAACGGCAAGCGTTGTTGTTTTCATACCGCCTGCGGTTGAACCGGGTGAACCGCCGATGAACATAAGAAATACTGTCAGAATTTTGCTTGCGGGTGCAAGTGAAGCGGTGTCTGTTGAGTTGAAGCCTGCCGTTCTTGCCGTAACGGAATCGAAAATTGAGTTAAGCAGGCTGTGACCAAACGAAAGACCTTCGTTTGTAAAATCACTTTCAAATATGAAGAAAAGAATTGCGGGAACAACAAGAAGTATTGCAGTAACCGTGAGAACAATTTTTGTGTGAAGCTGATATCGCTTTACTTTAAATTTTTTAATGCTGATGTCATCCCACACAAGAAAACCGATGCCGCCGATTACGATAAGTGCGGAAAGCGTAAGAATAACAACCCAATCCTCTGAAAAATCAACAAATGAGCTGTAAGGTTCATTTATGCCCATCAGGTCAAAGCCTGCGTTACAGAATGCGGAAACCGAATGAAATACCGCATACCATATGCCTTTACCCCAACCGAAACGGGGGATAAACCTTGTTGCAAGTAAAAGTGCGCCTGTACCTTCAAAAATTGCCGTGCCTGCAATGATTTTTTTTGTAAGATTTGCAATGCCGCCGATATGCTCGGTGTTAATGCTTTCAACCATAATTTCACGGGCACGCAGACCCATTTTCTTTTTGAGAAGCATTGAAAACAAAGTTGCAATGGTCATAAATCCCAGACCGCCAACCTGTATGAGACAGATTATTACTATGTGGCCGAAAAGCGACCAGTTTGTTGCCGTATCCGCAACCACAAGACCCGTAACACAGCTTGACGAAACCGCCGTGAACAGTGCGGTTACAAAGTCTGCGCTTTCGCCGTTTGCCGATGCAACGGGAAGCATAAGCAGAATCGTGCCCAATGCGATTATGGAAATAAAGCCAAGTGCAATTATTCTTGTTTGAGAAAATTTTCGTTTGAGTTTCATTTTGTAACCTCGCAGGTTAATGATGAATAAATAATACCATATATATTTGTATTTTTCAACAGTGCTTGAAATTGATTTCGATGAGTGGTAGAATAGGTATGGTGATAATATGGAAAAATATATTGATTTACATACACATTCTCTTAAATCCGACGGGTCAATGACACCCGCCGAGGTTGTGCAGGAAGCGAAAAGGGCAGGGCTTGCGGCGATTGCCCTCAGCGACCACGACACGGTTGACGGTCTTGAAGAAGCAATTGCCGAGGGCAAAAAACAAGGCGTTGAGGTTGTGCCTGCTATTGAATTTTCGGTAATTTCAAAAACAGAAACCCACATTCTGGGCTATTTCATTGATTATAACAACCCCAAGCTTCAGAAAATGCTGAAAGAGGTTGTGGAGCTGAGAATTCAGCGAAATTATGTTACAACCCAAAGGCTGAATGAACTGGGCTTTGATATTACGCTCGAAGAAGTCCGTGCCCTTGCACCCAATAATTTTGTGGGCAGAGCCCATTTCGCACGGGTGCTGATGGATAAGGGCTACACCCAAAGCGTTAAAGAGGGTTTTGATAAATATATGTCCGTTGGCAAGTATGCCTACTGCGAAAAGCAAAGGCTTACCGCCCGTGAAGCCGTAGAGCTTATTGCAGAATGCGACGGAATTTCATTCCTTGCTCATCCTCATCTGACAAAGCTCCCCGATGATGAACTCCGTGAATTTCTTCTTGAGCTTAAAGGCTACGGGCTTTGCGGTCTTGAAGGGTATTACACGGATTATACTCCCGAAATGCAGGAGAAATATCAGAATTTAGCCAAGGAATTGGGGCTGATGATATCGGGCGGCACGGATTTCCACGCAAAAATGAAGCCTCATATCTCAATCGGCACGGGTCTTGGCAATATGAAAATCCCGTATACGGTGCTGGAAAATATGAAAGCAAAAAAACAGGGACTGATGTAAAAATCAGTCCCTCATTTTATTTCGCAGTTTTCGATTGCATAATCAAGCAAAATGTTGATTAATTCGTTCCGCGAACGGTTTGATTCCTTTGAAAGTGTGTCAAGCTTAGTTACTGTATCGTCTTTGATGCGGATTGAAAAGGTTTTATATCCGTCTTCCCCTTTGAGCGATTTTTTGCTGATTATAAGCTTTTCTTTCATAGCAAATCACCTCAATAATATTATAGCTTGACTTTTCGGTTAACAGTATGTTATGATGAATAACATAAAATATGTTATAAAACATATGCAAACTGAAAGGGGCTATGACCGTGAACGGAAATGATTTTCAGAATCAGGGAAACGCAGTAGACAACGAGCAGGCTTATCTCAATGCAATGCGTACTCTTGAAAAAGAAAAGGAAGAAGCCAAAAAAGCAGAGGCAGAAGCCAAAAAAGCAAAGAAGAAAGCAAAACGCAAAAAAAGAATGAAAACTCTCGGTATTATCGTTGCCGCTTTTATTGTGTTCTGTGTTTTATCACCCACCATTTTCTCGGCTTCGGCAAAGAAGGATATAGAAAAGTATATTTCAAATCCCGAAAACAGCTATTTGACTCTCGAAGAATTGGTTGAGGATTACAAAGAATTTGAAGAATCGGATTCAAAAGAAGCAAAGACGCTTTTCAAGCTTGGCAAGAAAGCGGTTTCAAAAGAAGAATACGGCACTGCCGCATATCTTTTCAAGGTATGCTCCGAAAATACCGATAAATACGACGGTGACATTGCGGACGAAATAAGCGGAGTTGCCGCCGATAAGGTTACGGCTGAAAAAGCAAGCGGTTATGCCGCACTTGTGAAGCTGGGCAAGGATAAGGGTCTCACATTCGACGGAAAAACCGATGAAACGATTCTTAACTTTGCAAAGCAGGCAGAGGCAAACAAAGATTATGAAGCTGCCATGAATCTTTATTCTGCATACGGCGGAACAGAGAATATAACCGAAGGTCTGAACAATGCAAAATATAATGCTGCAATGACCTATATAGAAGACGGTTACTATCATTTGGCTGCTGAAAAATTCAAGGAACTCGGCAATTATAAATACAGTAAGCACCTTTATCTGTGGTCAGAGGTTGAAGCGGCTAAGGGTGTTGATAACACTGAAAGAGCCAGAAGCGAACTCAAATCAAAGCTGAAGGATCCTTCCTCTTATCAGGAAAACTCGGCAACATATACTGCGGTGGGATCTGTCAGAGAAGACAGAACGGGTAAGCAGATAGTTGTAATTGTATATAGCGCAAGAATCAGTTATTCCGCAACAAACAGCTTTGGCGGAAGAATTACAGATACTTATCTGTGGACCCAGGAAAAACTTGGAGATCTTGATGCAGACGGTATTGGTGAGGAAGAACTTAAACAGTTCCTTCGTATGAACAAGAGTAAAGTTCTCGAAACAGTAAAAGCATAAAAACAAAACAGGGACTGATGTAAAAATCAGTCCCTGTAATTTTTTTGAATCGGATTATCTCTGAACTCTGCCTGAGCCGTCGCCGCCTGCAAGCTTTTCAACTTCAGAAACGGTAACTCTGTTGAAGTCGCCCTCAACGGAATGTTTCAGTGCGGATGCCGCAACCGCAAATTCAATTGCGCTCTGTGTATCCTTGCCGCTGAGAAGTGCGTAGATAAGACCGCCGCCGAAGCTGTCGCCGCCGCCTACACGGTCAACAATGTGAAGGTGATATTCCTTTGAGAAGCAGTAGTTCTCGCCGTCATAAAGCATACCTGCCCAGTCGTTATCGCTGGCTGAAATTGATGTTCTCAGTGTAATTGCAACCTTTTCAAAGCCGAATTTGTCTGCAAGCTGCTTTGCAACGGACTTGTAGCCTTCTTTGTTAAGCTTGCCGCCGTAAATATCGGTATTTTCAGCCTCAATGCCGAATACATCCTTTGCATCTTCTTCGTTTGAAATGCACACGTCAACATATTTGCAAAGCTCGCTCATGGCTTCTCTTGCCTCAGCTCTTGTCCAGAGCTTGCCTCTGTAATTAAGGTCGCAGGAGATTTTAACGCCCTTTGCCTTTGCGGCAATACAAGCCTGCTTGCAGATTTCAACAAGGTTTGCACCAAGTGCGGGAGTGATGCCTGTGAAGTGGAACCAATCTGCACCCTCAAAAATTGCATCCCAATCGAAATCCGAGGGGTCAGCCTCCTGAATGGCGGAATGTGCTCTGTCGTAGATGCATACACTGCCGCGCTGTGAAGCGCCTTTTTCAAGGAAGTAAATGCCTACTCTGTCGCCGCCGCGTACGATTTTGCTTGTATCAACGCCGAAGTAACGGAGCGAATTAACAGCCGCCTGACCGATTGCGTGGGCAGGGAGCTTTGTTACGAATGCTGAGTCAAAGCCGTAATTTGCAAGTGAAACGGAAACGTTTGCTTCACCGCCGCCGAAGGTAGCCTGAAGCTGGTCATCCTGAAAGAATCTGTTATATCCGTTGGGTGCAAGGCGAAGCATAATTTCGCCGAAGGTAACTACTCTTGCCATTATTTTCTTGCCTCCTAAACAATTTCAACCGACTGCTCGCAAAGGTCGATAATTTCATCCCATTTCTGATTGTCGATAAGGTCTGCGGTTACCATATATGAGCCGCCGCAAGCCGCAATAACGGGGAAGGAGAGATATTCACCAAGATTTTTAAGTGAAATTCCGCCTGTGGGCATAACCTTGAACATGGGGAAGGGAGCACTCATAGCCTTGATTTTTGCAAGGCCGCCGCTCTGCTCGGCAGGGAAGAATTTAAGCACATCAAGACCAAGTCTGTATGCGGTGTGATAATCTGTGGGAGTGGTGCAGCCTGCGTAGATGGGAACATTCTTGCTCTGGCAGTATTTAACGATTTCTTCGTCAAGGCCGGGTGTAACAATGAATTTTGCACCTGCGGCAACAGCCTCGTCAACCTGAGCGGTTGAGAGTACGGTGCCTGCGCCTACAAGCATTTCGGGAACGTTTTCGCTCATAAGCTTGATTGCGGTTGCCGCACCTGCGGCACGGAAGGTAACCTCAGCAACGGGCACGCCGCCTTCAACGAGCGCCTTTGCAAGGTTAACGGAATCCCTTTCGGGGTTGTTGAGCTTTATTACGGGCACAACGCCGATTGACATTATTTTTTCTGAAATAGCGTTCATAATTTAACCTCTTTTCAAGTGAATAGTGAATAATGAAAAGTGAACAGTTAAGGAAGGGCTCCGCCCTTACCTGTTTATATAATCGGTTATAGGCGAAGCCTATCCGACACTTTGCACTCTGCACTTTGAACTTTGCTCTTATTTATATGCTTTTTCGCAGGCTTCAAAAAGTCCGTTTATATATGCGGCACCGAGAGCACGGTCATAAAGTCCGTAGCCGGGCTTGCCTGTTTCGCCCCAAATCATTCTGCCGTGGTCGGGTCTTACATAACCGTCAAAGCCTGTTTCAACCAAAGCTTTTGTAATTTCATACATATCAAGGCTTCCGCAGTCTGAAAGGTGGCCGCTTTCCTCAAAGCTGCCGTCAGGCATAATGAGGATGTTTCTCATATGCATAAATGCGATTCTGTCCATTGCGCTGTATTTGCGTACCATTGCAACCACATCGTTTGATGCGGCACAGCCAAGTGAACCCGTGCAGAGGCAAAGGCTGTTTGCGGGGCTGTCAACGATAGCCAGCATTCTGTCGAGAGCTGCTTCGTCGGTAATGATTCTGGGCAGACCGAAAATGGGGTAGGGGGGGTCATCGGGGTGAATAGCCATTCTGATGCCGCATTCTTCCGCAACGGGAACAACCTTTTTAAGGAATTTTTCAAGATTTGCCCAAAGACCTTCCTGACCGATTTCGCCGTATGCACCGATAAGCTCACGGACTTCATCCTGAGTGTAGCTTGAATCCCAGCCGGGCAGGTGAATATCGTCTTTAAGAGGGTCAAGACCCTTCATCTGCTCCCAATACATAACAAGGCTTGTTGAGCCGTCGGGAGCAACCTTATCGAGCTGAGTGCGTGTCCAGTCAAAAACGGGCATAAAGTTATAGGTAACGCACTTAACGCCGTATTTTGCGCAGCGGCGGATATTTTCGCAATAAACATCAATAAGCTTATCAACATCGCCTCTGCCAAGCTTTATATCCTCGTGAACGGGGATTGACTCAACAACGTCAAAAACAAGACCGTTGTCGTCGCACTGTTTTTTCATTTTTGCAAGGCTTTCTTCGGGCCAGACTTCGCCGGGCTTAACATCGTAAACCGCACTTACAATGCTTTTCATATTGGGAATCTGGCGGATATATTCAAGTGAAACGGGGTCGGATTCGCCGTACCAGCGGAACGACATTTTCATAATACTGTCCTCCTGATAAATTTGATTCGGGCGCAAAGCCCTTCTTTTACGAGTTAATTATATCACGCAATGAAGTCAATGGCAATGTAAATATTATTGAAATTTCTGTAATTATTTATAATTGTTTTAAAAAATATTAAAATTTTTCTTGTAATTATTGTGCACTTATTATAAAATAAATGTGTAAACCATATTCCAAGGAGGTTTTTTAATGCCTACATCAAGTATTACCAAAATCAAAACCAAAAGGAGCAATCTTTTTCTCCGTGTTGCCAAGGGACATTTTGCAACAAACCATTCCCACAGCAACTACTATATTGACGTTGCGGCACAGAAATCCCGTCTTTCGGAAGCAAAGGCAGTGGCTCAGGAGCTTTGCAGCAACAGTCATTACAAAGTGAATATCATTGATACCATTCTTTGCCTTGACGGCACAGAGGTTATCGGTGCCTGCCTTGCAGATGAGCTTACCAGAAACCACTGGATGAACATAAACGCTCACCAGACCGTTTACGTTGTCACTCCCGAAATGACAAGCGGCTCACAGCTTCTTTTCAGAGATAACATCGTGCCTATGATTAAGGGTAAGCACGTGCTTGTGCTTGCTGTTTCCGTTGCAACAGGCGGCACCGTAAAAGCGGCTATGGAAGCTGTCAGATATTACGGCGGCGAGGTTGTGGGTATTGCATCCATATTCTCAACCGCACAGGAGATTGACGGCTATACCGTTAATTCCGTTTTCAATCCCAAAGACCTGCCCGGATATTTTGCAAGCCCCTCACACGAATGTCCTCTTTGTAAGGAAGGCAAGCGTATTGATGCTCTCATCAACAGCCACGGATTCTCAAAACTTTAAAACCAAAACCCTCGGAAATCTCCGGGGGTTTCAAGTTACGAAAGCGTGATAATATGAATTTCAGAATTTCAGGCGGCAACCAAAACGCCTGTATAGAATTAAAACAAAAAAAAGACGGGGATATTCTTTACCTTGCGGTCAATATGACCCTGCCTGAGGCGGAAATCCCCGAAGCCTTTAAAATCCAATGGAATTTCAGCGCAAGCGATTGCTGTTCAACCTGGAATCCCTCACTGCTTGATATTCACGGCCTTGCCTTTGATTGGAGCATGCTGACGGTTAAATCCCGCCTTGCATCCTGGATGCCCGTGCAGTCGCTCATTTCAAATGACGGCAGAAACAAGCTCTGCATTGCGGTTTCCGATGTGGATACTCCCATAAGCATCAGAACGGGCATACGCGAAGAAGATGCAACCTTTGCCTGCGAAGTTGAATTTTTCATTCTGCCCACCGCACCTGCCGAGGAATATACCGCGGTTATCCGTCTTGATATGCGTGATATTCCTTATTATGACAGCATTTATGATACCGCCGATTGGTGGGAAAAGGAGTGGGGCTACGAGCCTTCATACGTGCCCGAAAGTGCAAAAAATCCTATGGATTCACTGTGGTACAGTTTTCATCAGATGCTTGACAGAAACGAGATCTTGAAGGAATGCAAGGCATCCCGTGAAATCGGTCTTGAAACGGTAATCATTGACGACGGTTGGCAGACCGATGATAACAACCGAGGCTACGCCTACTGCGGTGACTGGCAGGTTGCACCCAAAAAGATGGGGGATATGGCAAGCCTTGTTGAGGAAATACATAAAATCGGAATGAAGGTTATCCTCTGGTATTCCGTGCCCTTTATGGGTGTTTATACCGAAAAATTCAAGGAGTTTGAAGGGATGTTCCTTGAAGACTCGGGGGATGACAAAACCTTTTTCGGTCTTGACCCTCGCTACAAAAAAGTCCGTGAATACCTTGTGAGCATATACAAAAAAGCCGTCAGCGATTGGAAGCTTGACGGTCTGAAGCTTGATTTCATCGATTCTTTTGTGCTTAAAGGTAAATCCCTTTTGCCTGACCCGAAGCGTGACTGCCAATCCCTTGAAAATGCAATCCACCTGCTTATGAGCGAAATCAGACGGGAGCTTATCGCAATAAATCCCGAGATTATGATTGAATTCCGTCAGTCATACGTTGGCCCGTCAATCCGTAAATACGGCAATATGCTCCGTGTAGGCGACTGTCCCTGCGATATCCTCAAAAACCGTATAGGCATTATAAACCTGCGTATGACCTCGGGCAAAACCGCCGTTCATTCCGATATGATAATGTGGAATGTTGAGGATACCGTTGAAAACGCCGCCTTGCAGTTTGCAAGCATTCTTTACGGCGTGCCTCAGGTTTCCGTGCGTGTGGATAAATTGCCCCAAGACCAGCGCAAAATGCTGGAATATTATATTTCATTCTGGAAAGAGCATAAGGAAACGCTTCTTGAAGGCAAGCTGACAGCTGAAAATCCCGAATGCAACTACAGCCTTGCAAGCTCCGTGCTGGGAGATAAGGCGGTTATAACAGCCTTTACAAATCCCGTTATAAGCATTTCAACTGCCGAGGCGGTTGTTGTGAATGCTTCAATGCACAAGGAACTGATTATCAGAGGTGCAGAGGGCAAAAAATACACAGTCGTCAACTGCACAGGCGAAGAAATTGCAGGCGGCATAATTACGGCAGACCTTACCGCAATCCCCGTACCCACGGCAGGAATGGTGTTTGTTGGGTAATAATACCCGAAACACCGTGAAATAAATTATATGAGGTGAATTTATGTTTCAGACATTTTTAGCAGACATCCTTAAACTTGCGCCCAGACAGATATGGGGCGTTGAACAGCAGTGGTTTTATCTTACCGAGATTTTTACATCCTTTTCACCCAAGAAGATAATTGCATCAATCCTTGCAATTATTGAACTTTTCGGTCTTACAATCCTGGATTTGCCCGTAACTCCCAGAGGTCAGGAGCTTGACCTTACGGGTTACAGCCTTGTATTTGAAGATGAATTCAACGGCACAGAGCTTGACACCGAAGCATGGAAATACTGCAACAGCGGTGCCCGCCGCGGCGGCTACCGTGCACCGAGTCAGGTTGAAGTCAAGGACGGCAACTGCGTTATCACTGCCGAATATCTTGAAGACGGCGAATTCGGTGCAGGCTGGTATGCAGGTGACCTTGCCCTTCGTAAATGGTATAAGCAGGGTTACTACGAAATCCGCTGTAAGGTAAACGACGGCGGCGGATTCTGGAGCGCATTCTGGATTCAGGCTGCTCATCCCTATGAGGCAGAGTATTCAAAAGGCGGCGTCGGCGGTGCGGAGCTTGATATTTTTGAAGCAAACTGCTGGGATGACCCCATGTCAAGAAATTCCGTTTCACAGACCATACACTGTGCAGGTGTTGACGGTGAGCAGGAAGGCTTCCAGTCAATGATTCTTGGATTTTTCAAGGGTAACGATATCTATAACGAATACAATACCTACGGTCTTGAATGGACTGAGGATGAATATATCTTCTATGTAAACGGTGTTGAAACCCGCCGCACATCCTTCGGCAACGGAACATCGCAGGTTGAAGAAGAAGTGAGAGTTTCACTTGAAGTGCCCGATGCGGAGTTGCTTGCACCTCTCGATAAAGATACCTACCATTCCGAGTATGTTATTGACTATGTAAGAATTTATCAGAAATAATCAGGAGAGAGAAACAGTATGGACAAAATAGCTTACGGCATTTCCTTCATCGTAATGATGTTTTCAATTCTCTTCAACACAATCGATGCAGCTCTGCTCACAAAGGCTCCCGAGCCTCTGACAGAGCAGGCACTTGTTGAAATGCAGGATAAATTTGATGAATATGAGCTTGCAGACGAAATAACCGTTGTCAGACTTTCTGCTCTTACTCATGCACAGCGCCACGCAGTTATTGCATTGCAGGGACTTGTGGCAAGGGATAAGCCTCAGATATTTATTGATTTCGGTTACGATGCCAACGATTATTCCATCAGTGAATTTGAGAAAGCGGGTTACAAAATTTCGTATAACGACGAATCGGGCAATCCCTGGAATTTTGCTTCTGTCGTTACAAAGTTCAAGTCGTATATCGCAGACGGCGGCTATACCCTCTACGCCACAACAGATGACCACGGTCAGCTCAACACCGCAATAAATCTTGCCACACTCAACGGCTGGCTTCCCGTTACCCCTGCGGATGAAGAGGCGGTTATTCAGCTTGGTCTTACGAAAAAAGCCGATATCAGCGGCGATAACATCAACCTTAAATATCTGAAAAATTTCTATAAGGAATACAAGGATGAATTCCGTAAAGACGCTCTCGTTCATATGTATCACTACGCTATGGGAATGAGAGATTTTGCCGTTCAGCAGAAAATTTTTGTGTTGTATATTGAGGATGCGGATTATGAGGGCAGACTTTTCCGTGACAGCATTATGAGAGAACTTGAACCTTCGGCACCGATTTTCGGCTGGTGTCAGTATGAGATCAAGTTCACCGAATCCGCATCACGCTACGGCCATTATGTTATTCCGTCAGACCATTCATATAATTTAAGCATTCTTTCATCATTCGATACAGCAGAAAAGTTTGATTCCGCTTTTGACGGCGAGGTTCAGCTTGATGCCGATAAACACTATGTTGCAATCGTTTACAGTGACGGTGATAATCTGCAATGGATTCAGAACGGTTTCGGCGAATTCCATACCTGGCAGGGCTACGGTCTGGACACTCCCGTAAGCTGGACCTTTGCTCCCATTGCTTCTCAGCTTGCAAGCACCGATGTGAAGCGAACTCTTGCAAAATCAGAAAATGCAACGTTTATCACAGGCCCCAGCGGCGGCGGATACGCAAGAATTATGAATATGAATTCAAAAGAGCTTGAAGCGTTTTCGGATTACACCGCATCGGTTATGCTTGATTCGGGTCTTGAAATTATGACCTTCCTTGACGAAATAAAGTACAGCAACTTTGATTCGTCAATGCAGAAAAGACTTGGCTATTTTTCAAGATACGATAACATCAAAGGCGGTATTCTTCAGCTTGACCCCAATGACTATGCAGGCGGAGGCGGCAGAGTTTACTTCTCTGACGACAAGCCTTTTGTTACCGTAGGTTTCAGCCTCTGGCATCCCAGCGGAGATGCGGCACAGGTGTCAAATGATTGGCTGGCAGAGCAGGCGGCAATCATAAACGCAAAGCCTGCCGATATAAAAACAATAAACGGCTATACCGTAATCAACGTTCATCCCTGGACAGTGGGTCCCGATGACCTTGCATATTTCATCAGTCAGCTTGATGAGGGTGTTGAGGTTGTTGCCGTTGATGAACTTCTTGCGGCGGTTGAGCAGAATATTCCCCACAAATTCGCACAGCCCTGATAAAAATAAAATCGGTTGCAGAATTAAACCCTGCAACCGATTTTTTGCGTGTAAAAATGAACCCCCGAAGCATAAGCTTCGAGGGTTTTCGATAATCCCCATTCGGGAAAAATTATCTCTTTGAGAACTGGGGAGCGCGACGAGCACCTTTGAGACCGTATTTCTTTCTTTCCTTCATTCTGGGGTCTCTGGTGAGGAAGCCTGCCTTCTTGAGTGCGGGACGAAGATTTTCGTCGTACTGAAGAAGTGCGCGTGCGATACCGTGACGGATAGCACCTGCCTGGCCTGTTACACCGCCGCCGCCTACACGGCAGATGATGTCAAACTTCTCAGCTGTGTCTGTGAGAGCGAGAGGCTGACGAACGATGAGTTTGAGTGTTTCAAGACCGAAGTAATCATCGATTTCTCTGTCGTTGATGATGATTTTGCCGGTACCTGCATATACACGAACACGTGCTACTGAGCTCTTTCTGCGGCCTGTGCCGTAGAAATAAGGATTTGATTCGTACATTATTTATAGCCTCCCTTTCTTAAAATTCCCAAGCTTCGGGCTTCTGAGCTGCATGAGCATGGTCTGCGCCCTTAACTACGCGAAGTCTGGTGAGAGCCTTGCGGCCGATAACTGTGTCGGGGATCATACCCTTAACAGCGAGTGTCATAGCGAAATCGGGTTTTGTTTTCATAAGGTTGCTGTACTTAACCTCTTTGAGATGGCCGATGTAGCCTGAGTGATGATAGTACATCTTCTGGTCAAGCTTCTTGCCTGTGAGAACTGCTTTCTCTGCATTGATGATGATTACGTGATCACCGCAGTCAGCGTTGGGAGTGAACATAGCCTTGTGCTTGCCTCTGAGAAGCTTTGCTGCTTCAACGGCAACCTTACCCATGGGCTTGCCTGCTGCATCGATCACATACCACTTACGGACGATATCGCCCGCTTTAGGCATATAAGTAGACATAACATTTCCTCCAAATTAAATTTTTCGTGCCTGCATATATTATCATAAGGTCAACAACTTGTCAATAGGTTTTTTTGAATTTTTTAATTTACATTTCGCAAGCTCGTTTTTTCTCGTTTTTTCTCGTGTTTTCATAGCAAATGCTCACTTTTAATTTACGAAAAATTTTTTGTAAAAATGAAAAAAGGACGGAATTTTGCACAAAAACCGTCCTTTTGATTTGTATACTTTATTGAAATGATGTATGCTTACGCATATGATGAATGATGTATTCCTTCGGAATATGATGTGTTGCGTTGCAACATTAAGGATAGGCTCCGCCTATGACCGATTATATAAATGGGTAAGGGCGAAGCCCTTCTTTAACTATTCACTTTTCATTATTCACTATTCACTGTTTCAAAAAGTATAAAACGCAGATTTATTTTATTTGATAAGGTCGTTCTTTTTGATAAAATCAATGGTTTCATCAACGGTTGTGAATGCCATTGCAACGGTGGTATCCGCAGCGCCGTAATAGATTGCGATTCTGCCTGTTCCGGCATCAGCAAGTGCGGCACAGGGGAACACAACATTGGGAACATCGCCAACGCATTCGTAAAGCTCGTGAGGTGCGAGAAGGAAGCAGTCTGCTCTGTGAAGTACCTTCCAGGGCTCATCTTTATCAAGGATTGCAGCACCCATTGCATAGGTGAATCCGTTGCAGCTTGTAAGCACGCCGTGGTAGAACATAAGCCAGCCTTCATCTGTTTCAATGGGTGTGGGGCCTGCGCCAACCTTGGTCATTTCCCAGTTCTTTTCGGGCTTCATAACAAATCTGTGCTTGCCCCAATAGGTTAAATCCTTGCTGTGGCTGAGGAAGATATCGCCGTAGGGGGTGTGACCTCTGTCGCAGGGTCTGATGAGAAGAAGAAATTCGTCGTTTACCTTTCTGGGGAAAAGGACACCGTTGCGGGCAACGGGGTAGCAGGCATCTTCAAGCTGAACCCACTCTTTGAAATCTGTTGTGTATGCAATGCCGATTGTTGTGCCGTGAGGAGTAAGGTTAACCCATGAAAGGTAGTATTTGCCGTCGATTTCGCAAAGTCTGGGGTCATAGCCTCTGAAAATCACCTTTTCTTCAAGCTCCCATCTGATTGCATCCTTGCTGTAACCCACAACAAGTGTATGGTCACGGCTCATAACGTCAACTCTGAATACACCTGCAAAGCCGTCGCCGTAGGGCACAACCGCAGAGTTGAAAATGCTGTTTGCCATATAGAGGTTATCTCTTGTGATAACGGGATTGCCGCTGTAACGCCATACGGGGTATCTGTAACCCTCGGGTTTATCCTGCCAGGGGATGTTTGGAATATTTGCACCGATTATTTTTGCCATGGTTAAACCTCACTTTTTATTTAATGTATAGATTATATCAAATGCGTGTGTATATATCAACAATGATTTAAAATAAAATCAACAACGGGTTTGGGGTCGGCCAGACCGTGGGGATAATGACGGTTGCTTTCTGGCTGTCAAACTCAAAATTGTGCGGTTCGAACCCGTTCCGCATAATTTACATCCTTTCAAGCCTTATGCAGGTTACGGAATATGCAGGTACGGTGTAATTGAAGTCCTCTGTAAAGCCTTCAACCGTAAATTCCTTCATTATGCAGTCTTCTTTTGCACCGAGAATATTATCGTTTGCAAGGCTGTCACCTGCAACCTGATGGACGGTTGCGGTTGATTTAACATCCGCATTCGCG
The DNA here is from genome assembly GCA_045533455.1 of Acutalibacteraceae bacterium. Taxonomy (GTDB): domain Bacteria; phylum Bacillota; class Clostridia; order Oscillospirales; family Acutalibacteraceae; genus CAG-177. The sequence continues at coordinate 22,712 of JAZSHU010000065.1, forward strand.
TCAACGGCAACAACTCTTGACGAATCCGTGACATTTACAATCTTAATAATGATATCTCCGCTTTCGTCGGTGCTGACAACGTGGTATGCCTCAGCCTCAGCTTCGCTTGCGAAATCGTGGCTTGCGTAAAGCTCGCCGTCAAGATAACACTCAACATATGTGCCATCAACAACAATCTTGATTTCATATGTTCTGCCCGTTTCGATTGTGCAGGGCTTTTCCGTGCTGAGAATTTTTGTCTTTGCGCCGTTTTCAATCTGCTGCAGGCATGAAACGGTGTTGCCCCAGCCGCCGATATTCCAGAAATAACAGTTATCCGCATCCTTTACGGCAAAGGGGATTATGAAGCCTTCTTCACCGTCAAGCTTTGTTGCTTCAAGGGTGTAGGTGTAGTTATTCCAATCCTCACAGCCGAAATACGCAACCATTCCCGTTTCCGTATAGGGCATCCAGGTGTTTGTCTGCACAAGCTTTCCGTTCTTTATTTCAAAATCGTTGCTGTCATAAATATTATCCCAATTCCACCAGAAGTTGAGGAGAGTTGAGAATTTATCCGAGCCGAGGACTTTGCCGTTTTCGTTTGATACTATTTTAATATTGTCGAATTCTGCGGAGGTGTACCAGGTGCCGATACCTACTCTGCCGCCCAGGGGCTTCTGCTCAATTTTTGCGCCGTCAAGGGTTGATTTCAGCAGCTTCGTGCCTGCGTTGACGGAGAAAATTTTCTGCATATAGTAGCTGATTGAACCCGTGACCTGATGATTGTTGAACCAGATAAGGTCGGGTGACCAGTGGGTTGCTGTAAGGTTGCCGAAAAGGGGAGCATATGCCGCCATACGCACGATATCGCCGTTGCGTTCAAGACCCGTCATATATGCCGCCTCCGCAAGTGCGGCTTTCAATGTGTTGGATTTTGCGGCATATTCGCCCAGAAATACCTGCAGACCGCCGCCGTAGAGGGTATCGGTCATTGTGTCAACGGTGCGTGTGTAATTCTTTTCGTCGTAGTAATCGGTGTTTTTGAAAAACCATTCGGGCTGGTTGTAATAATGCTGGTCCGTTGCACCTGCAAAATCGGCGGCGTTATCCGAATTGCCGAGCTGTTCTTTTGCGTATTCATATGATTTCAGGTAGTTTTCACCGTGGGTGCCGTCGGATGCACCTGATGAATAAATCAATTCAATGCCTTCGTAAAGCTCGGGATTTTCAGCCTTTGCTTTGTTGAAGGAATCAAGGAAAACCTGATAGCGTTCAAAATAAACCTCGCCTTCCTGCTCGTTGCCGATGCAGATGTATTTCAGCTCAAAGGGTTCGGGATGACCCAGTGACACACGGACCTTACCCCAGACGGTGTTTTCGTCACCGCGGCAGAATTCGATAAGGTCGTGCATATCCTGAACATACTGCCTGAATTCGTCGCTGTTCATATCAACGCCGCCCTTGCCTCGCATCTGGCAGTAAATACCGCAGTTGATAACGGGAACACCCACTGCGCCGATATCCTCGGCAAGCTGAAAATATTCGTAGAAACCAAGACCGTAGGTCATAAAGCAGGGGTAGGGGTCATCGGTTGCGGCAATGTTTGTCCAGAGGTTTATGCCTTGCTTTCTTGCGGCAACATCACCGTAATTACCATCAAATTCAAGGGGAAGCCCGTCGCTGCCCGTTGCGATGGAGTTTTTCCAATTATATAATGTTTCGTAATCGTAGCCCTCGGTTATGCATCCTCCGGGGAAACGAAGGAATTTGGGCTCAAGGGCTTCAAGCATTTCGCCAAGGTCTTTTCTCATTCCGTTTTCTCTGCCCTTGAAAGTGTCAACGGGGAAAAGGGATACCATATCCAGCATTACACTGCCCTTATCTGTCAGCACGCGGAGAGTTGCGTTTTCAGAATCCGTTGCGGTGCAGTCAAGTGTGAGGCTGTATTTCTGCCAGTGGTCGCTTACGGTTTCAATTATTCCTTCACCTGCAACGGTGTTGCCTGAGCAAAGCTGAACATAGATTTTACCCGTATAACAGTCAATGCCCTTTGCATATACGGTGAAGTTATATTTTTTGCCGCTTTCGATTGACATTCCGTCAAGGAAGCCCGCATTTTCAATGCCTGCAGGTGAATTGCCTGCGTTTGTAAGAACAAGGTAATGGGGATTGTTTTCGTTAAGACCGTTTTCGTTTTCAACTTTTGCGGATGCACCGTTTACCGTGCTCCAGCCGTAAAGGGCATCGTTTACCGCAAGGTCGGTGAATTCAAATGAACGATTGACAACCATTTCGGCATAAAGTCCGCCGTCAGCCGCAAAGTTGATATCTTCAAAGAAAATACCGAAAAGCAAATCGCTGATATCGTGGATTTCATCCTCGACATCAACAGTCAGGGAGTAATCCGCATTCTCCGTGCTGTATGCGGTAACGGTGTTGGTATCGGGTCTTTGAATATCGGGTTCCCCCGATATACCGCCCGTCAGGGTCATAATTGCCGTCATAATAAACGCAAATGCTTTTTTCAATGCCTGAATAATGGTGAATTTCATTATGTATCTCCTTTGCAGAACATCTTATATCATAATAATAATCAATCCGAAAATGTTCGTCAATACTCTGAGAATTCATTAGTTAATTTCAACAATACACAGAGGGCTTTTTTGTTGTATCAGCCGAAAAAATTTTGCCCCTTTGACTTTGACGCATTAAAGTGATAATATTTGATTACCAAGGGAGGAATTTATATGTTTAAAAAACTGACAGCACTTTTTCTTGCAGTGATTATGATTCTGCCCGTTGCAGGTGTATCCGCCTCGGCAGACAGTACGGCTGAAAAGAATTATATCATTGATGACCCTTATGCAAGGGTTGACTGGGATGAATGGCAGGCTTACAAAACACAGCTTCACTGCCACACAACCGCCAGCGACGGTTTCCTTACAATCAAGGAATTCGCTCAGGAGCACTATGACCTGAACTATGATATTGTTGCACTGACAGACCACGGCACCCTTAACCGCGGCTGGAATGTTGAACCCGAAACAGTGCCTATTCTGCGTTATATTAAAAGAGAACGCACAAAGATGGAACCCATTGTTCCTCTGACCGATGAAGAATATTATTCATATCTCGACGGCACCGCACCGTCGGAAAGAAGAACACATACAAACGGTATGCTTGATGTGCCTCTGGGTATTGAGCTCAATATGGCAACACCTTTTGCAGACTGCCATCTGACAGGCTATTATGCCGAATACGGTCAGGGTCTTGCAGGTGTTTTCGGCGATTATGAAACGCCGTCAAAGGGCGTTAAGGAAGCAGGCGGAATATCGATGCTTTCCCACGTGGGCGAGTATGTTTACCCTGATAAAGACAGCGCAAATTATGTAGGTAAGCCCATTGACGATTACTACGCAACCAAGTTTGCAAAGATTTTCATTGATAACGAAGGCTCAAGCCTCGGCATGGGCATCAACAGTGCAACCGATGCACACACACGCTGTGACAGAATACTCTATGACCAGATTCTGCAGAAAACCATTCCCAACGGCGTTGTGCCCTGGTGCAACACCTTTGCGGATTCACACGACTGGAATGCGGTTAACGATGCATATACAATGTCCCTTATGCCCGAGCTTACAAACGATGCCTTCCGCACCTGCCTTGAAAACGGTGAATTTTTCTCAATATCTCACTATTCAAACGGTGTTGAGCTTAACGGCATGGAAGAAATGCCCGGCTTTGACGAGAAAAAGGTTATAGATACAAAGAGCTTTCTTCTTGACAACACTCCCATGGTAACAAGAGTTACCGTAAATCAGGATGAGGATACAATCACAATCGAAGGCACAAACTTCGACGAAATTACCTGGGTTTCAGACTGTAACGTTATCCGCCGTGAAAGCAATATCACAAGCGGCAAGGCGACCCTTGACCTTCATGCCGATGACCTTCTTGATGAGCCTTATCTTTATGTAAGATTTTATATCACTGGCGAAAACGGCATCTGCTATTCACAGCCCTTCGTTCTTAATGTTGAAGGCGAAAAATTTGCACCCGTTGAGGTTGAAAAGGTCTATGACCTGCCTTATTTCCTCAGACTTCTCGTAACGGTGCTTGACGTTGTTGTTTTCAGACTTAACCCCATTATCTGGATTTTCAAGTATTTTGCACTGGGCTATAACCCCGTTTCATTTGACCGTTTGATCAATCCGTTTTAATCCGTGAGGTAAAGCAGTTTATGAAAGCAAAAATCACTCTCGCAAAAGAATTCAGAATAGGCGATATAGATAAGCGCATTTACGGTTCATTCATTGAGCATCTGGGCAGAGCCGTTTACGGCGGAATTTATGAGCCGGGCCACCCCACTGCGGACGAAAAGGGTCTGCGCCGCGACGTTATTGACCTTGTCAGAAAGCTGAATGTTCCCGTTGTCCGTTATCCCGGCGGAAATTTTGTTTCTGGCTACAACTGGGAGGACGGCGTCGGCCCAGTTGAGCAAAGACCCAAGCGCCTTGAACTTGCCTGGGGTACTACTGAGCCCAATTATTTCGGCACAAACGAATTTGTTGAATGGTGCAAAAAGACAAATGCGGAATGCATGATGGCGGTGAATCTGGGCACGAGAGGTCCCGATGCCGCGCGCAACCTTGTTGAATACTGCAACCATAAATCGGGTTCGTACTGGTCAGACCTGCGCAGAAGCCACGGCTATGAAGAACCCCATAACATAAAGCTCTGGTGCCTTGGCAACGAAATGGACGGCGGCTGGCAGATGGGCGCAAAAACCGCCTTTGAATACGGCAGAACAGCCCTTGAAGCCTCAAAGCTTATGAAGTGGACAGACCCCACAATCGAAACCGTGCTTTGCGGTTCGTCAAGCAGAAATATGCATACCTTCGGCAGCTGGGAAGCGGAAACCCTTGAAATTGCCTATGACAGCATTGACTATGTTTCACTTCATCAGTATTACGGCAACCACGAGGACGATGCGGCAAACTTCCTTGCACGCACCCTTGAATTTGATGATTTCATTTATTCCGTAATCTGCATCTGCGACTATGTGAAGGCAAAGAAACGCTCAAAGAAAACAATCAATCTTTCCTTTGACGAGTGGAATGTATGGTATCATTCAAACAACGCACCTTATGAAAAGTGGAGTGTTGCACCTCCTCAGCTTGAAGATATTTATAACTTTGAGGATGCACTTCTTGTCGGCTCACTGCTTATAACTCTGCTCCGCCACTGCGACAGAATTAAAATTGCCTGCCTTGCACAGCTTGTCAATGTTATTGCACCTATCTTTACTCAGACAGGCGGCGGTGTTTTTGAGCAGACAATTTACTTCCCGTTTATGCATCTTTCAAACTACGGCAGAGGCAGTGCACTTCTTCCGCTTATTGACTGCCCCAAGTATGACAGCCGTGATTTCACCGATGTCCCTTATCTCGAATCAATCGCAACCTATGACGAAGAAAATGAAGAAATGGCAATTTTCTGCGTCAATAAGAGCCTTGACGAGAGCGTTGTGCTTGATGTTAACCTTATGGATTTTGAAGGCTATAAGCCTGTTGAATTTCTTTCGATGGACGGTTACGACAAGAAGGCAGAAAACACCTTCAATGCGGTGAATGTGAAGCCTCACAATAATCCCGTGCCCTCGCTTGACGGCACAACGCTTACCGCCGAGCTGAAAGCATTCAGCTGGAATGTAATAAGACTTAAAAAACAGTAAAAAATAACGGAGGCGACTTCTTTACGAAGTGCCTCCGTATTTTTATTTGCATTCTGCTATTGCTTCAAATGCCATCTGGGGATAATCGGTCATAATGCAGTCTGCATTGTTTTCGGTAAGATATTTAACCGCATCTGCATCGTTTACGGTCCAGTACTGAACGGCGATGTCGTATTTGTGTGCGTAGTTGATTACCTGCTTTGTGCCCAGGTTGATAATTCCCTTTGCGGCACTGTTGCCGTAGGGAATCTGCAGGGCAACATAGGTGGGGTCAAGGTCGTTCAGGTCCCAGCCCATACGGCAGAATAAATAGAAGCCTACTACTTCAAGAATATTTGCCGAGCGTGAAATGTCGGGGTAGGTTTCTTCCATATATTTTGAAACATCCTGCTCGTCGGATGCCCATATAACTCTGTCCTGCAAATCTCTTTCGGTGATAACGGTGTAGAGTCTGTCGGCTGCTTTTTCGCCGTCTTCGCCCTCACCTTTGTTTTCAATTATGTATCTGTATTCTCTGCCGTCGCTGTTTGCTTCAATATAGTCAATGATATCCTCGCATTTTGCAACTCTCAGGTTGTAAGGAATATCATCGCCGCGCAGACCTCTGTAAGGATATTCGCCGTCAATGCTGAAGTTTTCGCCCATATTGAGCACCTGAGCTTCTTCAAAGGTAAGGTCAGAGGCGTAAACATTCTCATAGCCGAAATATTCAACCGCGTTTGTTGTGCTGTCGTATGTAAGGTCGTGAAGAACAATCAGCTCGCCGTCTGCGGTAATCTGAACGTCAAACTCAAAGGTGTCAACGCCCAGAATGTTGTTTTCGTCAATAACCTTTTCAAATGCCATAAGGGTGTTCTGAGGAGCAATTCCCGCACCCGAGCGGTGAGCAGAAACATCGGGGTCTTTGTATTCGGTGATGTAGGGGTTTACTGCATCGGGGTTTTCCGTGACTTCAACCCAGGGCATATCGGGCAGACACATTGTTGACACAACGGGTATAATCATAACAAGTGCAGTCAAGGTGCGGATTATGCCTTTGATAACCATAAAAATCTGTAACATTTTTTCTGTCCCTTCGTAATAGCAATGCATATATTATATATATTTGTACAGGGAGATTCAATAATAAAAACCTTAAGGTTTTTCTAAATTTTGCTTTCGGTTACAATTCGGAAACAAAAGCTTTACAAATTAGTTAACATTTATTATAAAACGGCACTTGATTTTATGAATGAAATCGGATATTCTATTATTAACAAACCTGTGCACATCCTGTGTGTGCAAGGCTTCGGAGGAGAACATATGAAAAGAATTGTTTCAGTTATCTTCGCGGTTGCAATCATTGCAAGCTTTACTGCCTGCAAGCCGCTTCCCGAAGGAAGTTTCAAAGAAGAAAATACAACCAACGCATACGGCGTTGACACCAACGGAGAAACCGCATCTCCCGAGCTTGAAGAATTCCTGAATTCTTTTGATTCAACAGACCCTGCTCAGTTTGAACAGCAGTTTGAGCAGATGCTTGAGGAAGAAGTTGAGATTCCCGAAATGGAATTCGGCGAGGAGCTTATCGACGACAGCAATTCAAGCAAGGTTGAGGTTGACCTTAACGACGAAGGCAGACCCGACCACAGTGACCTTGAGCTTGATTTTTCCGATATTGTGAACAACGATGAATTTACAATTGATGTTGTTCTTATGACGAAAAACGCCAACGAAGAAGTAAAAATTCCCGTTGTTGCAATGCGTAACGGCAAGCAGGTTTATTTTGAAATGGTTGCACCCGTTGAGGGCAAGGGATCAATGCGTATCAATATGCTTATTACGGAAGAAGGCAAGCTTTATTTCATTCTTCCTGCAATGAAGGCATATATGCCTATGCCCGGCGAGTCCATGAACGACTTGTTTAACACGGATTTCGTTACCGAAGATACCGCCGCAAGCGGAACCTACGTTGAGAGCCGTGAGGTTGTTGTTGACGGAAAGAATTATACCTGCGATATCTATGAAGACGGCGAAATCGTCATTAAGTATTACTACGATAACAAAGAGCTCAGACGAATTGAAAACATTTCGGGTGAGGATATTGTTATTATGGAAATCAACGAGATTTCCAAGAAGAGCGACAAATCAAAGTTCAAGCTCCCCAAGTATTTTGACCTTTCAACGGTTATGAAATCTTCAAACTTCAACATTGACTCAATGTATTGATAATTATGAAAAAGTGTGCTTTGATTACGGGTGCATCAGGCGGAATAGGCAGTGCGGCGGCATTAAGGCTTGCCGCTGACGGTTACAGCATTGCCGCCTGCTGGCACTCAGATGAAGAAGGAATTTCCGCCCTTGCCGAAAAGCTTGACGGAATCTCTGCGGAATACAGACTTTATAAGGTCGATGTTTCCGATTACGAAAAAATCAAAGAAGTTTTTGCAGACGCCGCCGAAAATCTCGGGGGCGTTTCTGTGCTTGTCAATAACGCAGGCATGGCTCAGCAAAAGCTTTTTACCGATATCACTCAGCAGGATTTTGACCTGATAACCGCAGTGAACTTCAAAGGGGTTTTCAACTGCTGTCAGTGTGCGGTGCCTTTTATGGTAAACCGTAAAGAAGGTAAAATAATCAACATCTCATCAATGTGGGGTGTTTACGGCGCGTCCTGCGAAACCGTATATTCCGCAACAAAGGCGGCGGTCATCGGGCTTACAAAATCCCTTGCCCGTGAGCTTGCACCCAGCAATGTTCAGGTTAACTGCATCGCCCCCGGTGCCGTTGATACAAAAATGAACAGCAATCTGTCAGATGAAGACAAAAAGGCGTTTGCCGCCGAAATCCCTATGGGCAGGTTCGGAACACCCGAAGAAATTGCAGGGGTTATTTCGTTCCTTGCAAGCAAAGACTCAGATTACGTAACTGCTCAGGTCATTACTGCCGACGGCGGGCTGACTTAATGGTCAATATGACGAAAAAACAGCGTTCTTTTTAGTCATAGTTCACTATTGATTTAATAAAAGTAATGTGTTAAAATCTTAATATATATTATTGTGTATTTTTGTTTGGAGGAAGGAATATGGCAAATTGTCCGAAATGCGGTCGTAAGCTTACTCTTTTTGATTGGAAACCCAACTGCCCCGAATGCGGTGTTAACCTTGTGTACTACGGAATGGAAGAAAGACTGATGGATGAGGCTGACCATGCAGAAGCCGAGCACGCACGTCTTCAGAAGCGAATAGACAGACTCAAAGCTTCATTTGTAGGTTCAAAGCTTGCAATACTCAGAATTATTCTTTCTGTTCTTCCCATTGCAGCGCTTCTGTTGCCCCTTGCTTCAATCAGCTTTAACGGTCCTTACATAGAAGCAACAACAACCTCAATCAACGCAATCGAGATTTATAACATCATTTCAACACTCGATTTTGACGCACTGTTCACTATGATCGGCTCAGGCGTTGTAGGCTCAAGCTTCATCGGTTATGCAGGTGCATTTGTGGGAATTCTTCTTTCACTTGTTTTTGTAATTCTCAGCCTTGTGCTTCTTACCCTTGCATGCTCACCCAAGGGCTGCGTAAGAAACCTTATTATGAACTCACTTGCAATTATTGCAGCGGTTGCTTCAATCGTAATGTTCACTCAGTTTGCAAACGGTATCACAGCAGTGTTCCCCGATTTTGTAACAGACGCATCAATCGGTTTCGGCATTTTCGTTTATATCGGTATGCTTGCACTCCTTCTCGGTCTTAACATTTACCTTACAGTCAACAAGATTGAAGTTAAGTATAAGCAGTGCTATGTTGGCGGCATCCCCGCTGAGGAATACTTCGAGCTTGTTGAAAAAGGCACAGACAAAGAAACTCTTCACAAGATGATGGCTGAAGCTCTTGCTGAAAAAGCAGCAGACAAAGAAGAAGCCGAAGAAGAGAAAAAAGAAGAAGTTAACGCTTAATTAAAAATTAATGACACCGTCAGTCGGCGGTGTCATTTTTTATATATAGTATTCTTTCATCGTGTCAAGGCAAAGGCAGGCAAGTCTGCCGCCGAAAACCCCACCGCAGTCAATATTGATGTTGTTGCACATACGGTATACGGTGGGGGAGCCGTGAATTGTTATTGTGGGTGTATGACCCGACACCACAAAGGTGTTTTCGTCAGTGAAAAAACTGCGGTTATAACTTGTTCTGTCAAAGGCAAGGAAGGCATAATTCAGGCTGTCGAGAGGCTTGCTTTCGTCAAAATCCGAACCCAGCGTGCTGTGAACGAGAACGAATTTTCTGTTGCCGATTTTCAAAGCCTCATAGGGCGCAAATTCTTCCATATATTCAATCAGGTTCTGCCTTTCTTCGTTAGGCAGGGCTTTGAATTTTGCCAGAGTAACATCACCGCCGTTGTTTTGCCACACATACATTTTGTTGATTATTTCAGTGGTAATCTGTGATGCATAGTTTTCTTCGGTCACATCAACCGCAAGGGCTTTCAGTACATCAAGTGCCATCAGCTCGTGGTTGCCGAAAACGGGGTAAACATTATGCCTTATCGCCATATCCTGAAGAATTTTAACGGGCTCGGGGCCGCGGTCAATTACATCGCCCAGAATATAAAGCTCGTCTTCATCGCTGAAATTTATCTTTTCAAGCATAGCCTTATATTTATCGTATTCGCCGTGAATATCGCTCATAACATAAATCATAGAAGGTTCTCCTGACGGTAAGTTATACGGTTATTATAATCCGACAACGGTTTAATTGCAAGGGGCAGAAGGAGGCGGATCTGAACGTACAAATCCGTTGACGGCTGAGACATAAGTCACAGAGTTATTTAATGCAAGTGTAAAATTTTTAACTTGACAAAACAAGAGAGTTTGTGTAAAATATCAATCAATTAAATATGAATTATTAAGATACGGTTTGAAAGGCTTTTGCCGAGTAGGTTAAAAGGGAAATCAGGTTCAAATCCTGAACAACCGCCATTACTGTAAATACAAGTTTATTGTATAAGTCAGAACACCTGCCGTATCAATTTTGGTTAAACACAACTTTGGTGAGAAGAGTGCAACCGATTAACTGTTTGGCAGTATATCGGGTGTGCTTTTTTATTATCTTTGTCAAGCTGTTTATCTGTTGTACTCTTTTAACTTTCGGGTTAAAAGGGTATTTTTTTATGTTCAGAATCAGTGGCCGCTGTTTTGATAAAATTTTATTTAAAGGAGTTTTCAGAATGAAAAAATGTATTTCAGTTATGCTTGTGTTTCTTATGATTGCAGGAAGTATGAGCATAACATCCTTTGCGGATGAAACTTCCGCAACCGTTTATGTTTCGGTTTCAGACAAAGGTCAGCTTGTTTCCGCACAAACAGAAGTTACCGTTACCGATATTGACGGTGACCACACTCTTACCGTCAACGATGCTCTTTGGGCTGTGCATGAGGCTGTGTATTCAGGCGGAGCAAAAGAAGGTTACAGCTATTACACCCATAAAGATTACGGACTTTCAATAGGCAAGCTCTGGGGTGATTCAAGCGGTAATTTCGGATATTATCTGAATAACAAATCCTGTTGGGGTCTTGCCGATACCGTTAAAAACGGTGATTATCTTAATGCTTTTGTTTATTCCGACAGTAAAAATTATTCGGATAAATATTGTTTTTTTAACAATTTTACTGCTACGGCAGATGTAAATTCAGACATTGAACTCACTCTCAGCAGTGCGGGTTATGATGCAAGCTGGAATCCCGTAACACTTCCCGTTGCCAATGCAGAAATAACTGTTGACGGCAAAGCAACGGGAGTTAAAACAGATGCAAACGGCAAGGCGACAATACAGATAAGCGGCGCGGGAGAGCACATCATAAGTGCTGTTTCCGCTTCGGAAACTCTTGTGCCTCCCGTATGCACAGCTCAGATAAACGGCGGAATAATAGCATCAGTTATTTCTGCAATAACCTCATTTTTCTCGGCAATCATCAGCTTTATCCTTTCAATTTTTGCCTGATTTATGAAAATGTTTTACAGACTGAAAATTTTTGCGGTTGCTCTGATTATTGCGGCGGCAGGGCTTATTCCTGCTGTCGCATACGGCAACGGGGCAAAACGGTACGAAGAAGGAATAATCGAATATAATCTGCAGAATTCATCGGCAGATTCTGTTCAGGAATGGATTGACGGTGAATTGACCCGTTATGCAGGTACAGGCTCCGAGTGGTATATCATTGCTCTGAGCAAACACGGCAAATATGATTTTTCGGATTACAACGCTGCGTTAAATAAATATCTTTCGGGAAATGATGTCGGCTCCGCATCTTCCCGTCTGAAATATGCGCTCACATATATGGCAATCGGCGATAAAACAAACCCGTATATCAATAAGATTATCGGAAATTCAGTCGGCGAGCAAGGAATAATGAGCCTTGTTTTCGGTCTGCATCTGTTGAACAACGGATGTGTAAGCAACGGTTATTCAGTAAACGGACTTATCGGTGAGCTTCTTTCTTTGCAACTTGCCGATGGCGGTTTTTCGGTTACGGGAGGATACGGTGATGTTGATGTGACTGCAATGACTGTTCAGGCATTGGCTATTCATTATAACAGCAATTCTGCTGTCAAATCTGCTGTTGATGATGCTCTTGATTTTCTTTCTGCTCATCAGCTTGAAAACGGCGGATATTCGGCTTACGGGGTTCACAATTCCGAAAGCACGGCGCAGGTTGTTATCGCACTCTCATCTCTGGGCATTGATGCTGCAACCGATAAAAGGTTCATAAAAAACGGCAACACGGTTTTTGATGGGATAGACGGATTCCGCTTGTCTGACGGAAGTTTCATCCATAAAGAAGGCGGCGTTTCCGATTCAATGGCTACCGCACAGGTTTTATGTGCCTCAATCGCTTATGAGAATATGAAAAACGGCAAGGCACCTTTTTATATTTTCAGCGAAAAGAAAAACACCTCCGAAAAAACAACCGATATAACCGAAACAGCTTCAGTTCTGCCTGCCGTAACAGAATCAACCGAAACAACGGTTTTCGCTGAGAACACTCAGGAAATTACAGGTATAACAACAGACTCCGGATTCCACACACAAAAAACAGAAACTGCAGAAATCCGTGAAAACAAATCCGATTCCGTACGGGTTATAATCATCTCAGTTTGTGCTGTGTCCGTATTGATATGCATTGTGCTTTTTGCAGCAAAAAAGCATAGATATACGGTGTTTGTAATTGCTGTAGCGGTTGCGGTTATTGCTTTGGTTATCGGAGTATCGGCTGAAAACAACACGGATGTAATCGGTGCCGTTACAATAAGCATAAGCTGTGATGTGATAAAAGACAAAGATAAAAGCTACATCCCGAAAAACGGAGTTATTCTGGAAGAAACCGAGTTTGAAATAAAAAAAGGCGATACGGTTTACGATGTGTTTTCAGAGGTGTGCCAAAAGAACAAAATCCGGTTTTCTTCAAATATGAAATATATTGAGGGTATCAACAATATTTATGAAACGGATTTCGGCAAATCGTCAGGCTGGATATATTTTGTAAACGGAGAATCACCTTCTGTGGGATGCGGAAGTTATGAGCTTAATGACGGTGATAAAATCGAATGGCATTACACCTGCAATTTGGGCAAAGACCTTGACATTGATTTGGAAAAATAATATAATCTGATTACGGTTTGAAAGGCTTTTGCCGAGTAGATTAAAAGGGAAATCGGGTAAGACTCCCGAGCAACCGCCATTACCGTGTTTGCGTTTTGCGCATCAGTCGGAACACCTGCCGTAAACTTGGTTTGATATCTTTGGATGGAAGAGTATGGCCGACCTGCACCTGAATTTTCGGGTGAAATCTGCTGTATATTTATAATTTTTGCTCTTTCAGCCACTTGTGTTGAAAGAGTTTTTTTATTTGGTGGAAAAATAATGATAAGTAATAAAAAGAAAGAATGGGCAATCGAGACGCTTCGGCAAAAAAATGAAGAACTAGGAAGAATGCCTAAAAAGACTGATTTTGATGTGGCAACAATGTCACGCATAAAGGCTTTTCTCGGCCCGTGGCCCAGAGCTCTTGAAGCTGCAGGCCTTAAAGAAAAAAAGAAAATAACGGTGGCAAAATATGAAGGCTGACGCATTTTCAAAACTTCATCCTGCGGTGAACCTGCTGTTTTTCATCGGAGCGATATGCTTCGGTGTTCTTCTGCAGCACCCTGTTTATCTGCTTGCAGGCATATTTGCAGGCGGAGTGTATTACTTTTTCCTTAACGGAAGAAAAGGAATTAAAAATATATTGTTGATGATACCGCTTTTTATATTTGTCACTCTTTTCAATCCGATAGTGAACACCCGTGGGGTAACGGTTCTTTTCACATATCTTGACAGACCCTATACTCTGGAAGCACTCATTTACGGCGTAGCTGTTGCGGCAACTTTCGTGCTGATGCTTTTATGGTTCGGATGCTACGGAAAGGTGCTGACGGGCGATAAATTCACCTGCCTTTTCGGCAACCTTGCGCCGTCATTGTCGTTGCTTCTCGTTATGGTATTCCGTATGATACCCAATCTTCTGCAGAAAGCAAAGCAGATTATCGGTGTCCGCAGTTCAATCGGCAAAGGAACGGCGGAAAAATCAACGCTGAAAGATAAATTGAATTCGGGAATGACGGTTATCGGGGTTCTCTCCTCGTGGGCACTTGAAGGAAGCATCACAACAAGCGATTCGATGCGTTCGAGGGGCTACGGCACGGCAAAACGGACAAGCTTTACGGTTTACCGTATGACTGCAACCGATTGGATTTTAACAGCGGTTATGCTGATTTTACTCGGTGTTGTTATCGGTTTTGCCTCAACGGGCGGCATGAATGCCGAGTTTCTGCCCGAAAGAAATATCACACCGATTGACGGCACAAACATAATCGGATTTATGGCATATCTGGGATATCTTCTCATTCCCGTTATTCTTCACGCAAAGGAGGTTATACAGTGGAGCATTTCAGAATCGAAAATTTAAGTTTTTCGTATCCCACCTCAAAAGATAAAAATTCACTCGACAGTGTATCACTTAAAATAGATAAAGGTGAATATATTGTTCTTTGCGGTAAATCGGGAAGCGGCAAAACAACCCTTCTCCGACACCTCAAAACCGTTATCACTCCCCACGGAAAAAGAAGCGGTGAAATCTTTTTCAACGGCGTTGCTTTGAAAGATGTCAATAACCGTGACCAATCTGCAAAAATCGGCTACGTAATGCAGAATCCCGACGACCAGATTGTGACGGATAAGGTCTGGCACGAGCTTGCATTCGGTCTTGAAAGCCTCGGCTGTGACCAGAAAACAATGCGTTCCCGTGTGGCGGAAATGGCTTGCTATTTCGGTATTCAGGATTGGTTTCACAGAGATGTTGCCGTTCTTTCGGGCGGTCAGAAGCAGCTTCTCAACCTTGCTTCGATTATGGCAATGCAGCCTGAAGTGCTTATCCTTGATGAACCCACAAGTCAGCTTGACCCCATTGCCGCATCGGATTTTCTCAATACCGTAAGAAAAATCAACACCGAACTGGGTACAACGGTTATCATAACCGAACACCGTCTTGAAGATATTTTTCCTTATGCCGACAGAGCGATTGTTATGGATAACGGAAAAATCATTGCCGATGATACACCGCGAAACATCGGCAGACTTCTTTTTGAACAGAATAATCCGATGTTCACCGCAATGCCTACTCCCGTTCGTGTTTTTTATAACGCAAAGGGCAACGGTGATTGTCCTCTGACCGTCAGAGAAGGCAGAGCGTGGCTGAATAAAGAATTTGAAACCGAGCCACAAATCAAGGAATTTCCTTGCGAAAATATTGATGAAGATATTGAAAACCCTGCATTGTCACTTAAAGAATTATGGTTCAGATATGAAAAAGACTCACCCGATATTCTCAGAGGTGTCAGCCTTGAAATTCCGTCGGGCAGTATTTCTGCAATAGTCGGCGGTAACGGTGCGGGCAAATCCACAACACTGAAAGCAATCTGCGGAATCTGCAAACCTTACCGCGGCATAATCAAGGTTTTCGGCAAGCCTGTAAACAAATTCAAATCGGGCGAGCTTTTCAGAAACTGCATTTCAATGTTACCGCAGGACCCCAAAAGTCTGTTTGTGAAAAACAAAGTATCTGACGAACTCGCAGAAATGACGAAGGATAAAAACAGGATAAATGAGGTTGCGGAAATCTGTCAAATCACGGAGCTTATGAATAACCACCCATATGATTTATCGGGCGGTGAACAGCAGAGAGCGGCGCTTGCAAAGGTTCTTCTTACCGAGCCCGAAATCCTTCTTCTCGACGAACCCACAAAGGGTATGGACAGCTTCTTCAAAGAAACTTTTGCATCAATTCTTCAGAAATTAAAAGAACAAGGCATAACAATTCTTATGGTGTCCCACGATGTTGAATTCTGTGCGAAATATGCGGACAGAGTGAGTATGTTCTTTGACGGTCAGGTGCTTACAACCGAAACGCCGCAGAAATTCTTCGGCGGCAACAGTTTTTATACAACCGCCGCAAACCGAATGAGCAAGCACATTTTCAAGAATGCCGTTACTGCAGAAAATGTTGTTGAGCTTTACCGCAAAAGCAAGGGAGGAGCACAATGAAAAAATCAAATATAGCAATGCTGATTGTGTTCCTCGCTCTTATTCCGTTAACATTGTTTCTCGGTGATAAACTCCCCGGCAAAGGCTACTACATAACAGGTGTTCTTATCATTGTTGAACTTGCGATACCGTTCTTTATGATGTTTGAAAAAAGAAAACCGCAGGCGAGAGAGCTTGTTGTTCTTGCGGTTATGATTGCCCTTGCGGTAATCGGACGTGTCGCTGTTCCCATTCCCCATTTCAAAGCGGCGTTTGCTATAATTATGCTTACGGGTATCGCTTTCGGTCCCGAAGCGGGATTTATCGTTGGTGCAACAACCGCATTCGCAAGCAACTTTTTTTACGGTCAGGGCGCATATATGCCCTGGCAGATGATTGCTTACGGTGCAGGCGGAATGCTTGCAGGCTTTGTTTTTATCAAGAATAAAATTCCGAAAAAACCTTGGATTATGGCGATATTCGGATTAATTGCAAATGTTTTATGGATAGGTCCGATTCTGGATACCTCGCACATTTTTGTAATGATGCCCGAAATAAGCGTTTCAACAGTAACCGCATCGCTTGCATCGGGCTTTCCCGTGAATGTAAGTCAGGGCATCTGCACGGCACTTATGATGTTCCTTTTCGGCAGACCGCTCCTCGAAAAGCTTGACCGTGTTAAACAGAAATACGGAATGATGGATGGCGGAAATGGGATTTGAACTTTATACAGAATTAAAATTCAGGAAAGCGGCATGCAATTAAGCTGAAGAAGAATCTTTCGTGAGATTACATACCAAGCTTTCAGCTTGAACAAAAAAATCCAAGTCTGAAGACTTGGATTTTTTGAACGGATTATCTGTTTTGAAATAATTGTTTCTTTCTTCTTTTAGCCTCGCAAGAGTCACTGTTTGGTATGAATCGCAATAACGGATTCAAATTTAATCAATGCGAAGCATTGTATGTAATCAATCCGAAAGAATTTACACGAAAGAATTACATACACGCTGTCACGTGATTACATACGCCTTCGGCAATTACATACCAATCCTTCGGATTGGATAAAAAAGACGATTCCGAAGAATCGTCTTTTTTGGCTGGGACGGCTGGATTTGAACCAGCGGATGCGGGAGTCAAAGTCCCGTGCCTTACCGCTTGGCGACGCCCCAATGTGGTGATATTAAAATACGCAAAGCACTTGGCTTTGCGTAGAAGTTGTTAAATGGGGTGGCTGATGGGATTCGAACCCACGACCTCCAGGGCCACAACCTGGCACTCTAACCAACTGAGCTACAGCCACCATTTATAAACTGCGGCGGTTAAGCCGCAGTTCTTGGCGCGCTTGAAGGGACTCGAACCCCTGACCCACTGCTTAGAAGGCAGTTGCTCTATCCGGCTGAGCTACAAGCGCATATCTGAATTGGAGCGGGTGATGGGAATCGAACCCACACAACCAGCTTGGAAGGCTGGGATTCTACCATTGAACTACACCCGCAATTCGGAACGTCAGCTATTTTAACATATGTAAAATGAAAAGTCAATATGAAAAGAAAAAATTTTTTTTTACACAAAAAAGGACGGCTTTTTACACCGCCCTTTGAACTTTATGCAAGGCTTATGGTAACTTTTTCGCCGTTTTCGCCGTCTACCGAAAGTATTTCTCCGATAAGACCCGTGCGGATTGCATTGTCAACCGCACCTGCCTGCTGACCTGTGAGACCGCCGAAAATACTGCTTAGATTAAGCCCGAAGCGCACTATTGTAAGAGGGAACTTAACGGTTGTAACCTTTCCGTCATACTCCCTTGTTATAAGCAGTTTTGTTGCTTTTTTACCCGAAGAAACCTGTTCTTCGTAAACGGGTTCGGGTTCGGGAGAGGGTTCGCAGGGTGCAGGTTCTTCTTTTTCTTCTGCCTTGCTTACGCCAAGAAGTTCATCCACACTTATTCCGAAAATATTTGCAATATCGGGCAGAAGTGTGATATCGGGGCAGGAAAGATTATTTTCCCATTTTGAAACTGCCTGAGGGGATACACCCAGCTTTGCCGCAAGGTCTTCCTGAGTCATCGAGAAAAGCTTTCTGTTTTCTGTAATTGTTTTACCGAGGTTCATAAAATTCCTCCTTGTTATTTGTTGCGGAACGTTCTCGCTGATTTCATTGTTGCGGATTTCCGCTCCAAAAGCAACAAACGAAAGGTTGATATGGCTAAACCGTTGGTTGAATAACCGAAATCAACCGTTGGTTGACTCAAATATATCATATAAAAGGTAATGTTGCAAGCGGCGGTGCCTGAAAAGTTTACAATATGTTAACCGATTTTGCGGAGGAATAATATAAAATATAACCGAATAATAATGCGGAGGTGCGGTTTGCTCGGTTACGTAAAGGCTTTCAAGCCCGAAATGAAGATAAAGGATTATGAGCTTTACAGAGGCATTTACTGTTCCCTGTGCCGTGCACTGGGCAGGCTTTATTCTCCGTTGGCTCAGCTTTTTCTCAGCTATGATTTCGCTTTTGCCGCCGTGCTCCGTCTTGCGGCAGGGGATACGGACTGCGCTTTTTCGCCCAAACGCTGCCCCTATAATCCTGCAAAAAAATGTATGATATGCGGCAGTAAAAAAGAGCTCGATTTCTGTGCCCACGCAGTGATTATAACCGTTTTTTACAAGATCAAAGATAACCTGCACGACGGGGGAGTCAAAAACAAAATTCTGGCGGCGCTGATTTATCCCATCGTGAGTATTATGCATAAAAAGGCAGTGAAGCTTGCACCCGAAGTTGAAGAAATAATCAGCAAATCAATGGCTTTGCAGACGGAAACCGAAAAGAAAAACGATGTTTGTCTTGACGAAGCGGCGCATCCTTCGGCGGAGGCACTGGGCAGGATAATGTCACTTGGCTTTAACGGTGAAAAAGCAGATGCGCTTTATACCCTTGGCTATATGATTGGCAGGATTGTTTACGTTATCGACGGGGCGGATGACCTTGAAGATGATAAAAAAAACGGCAGCTTCAATCCGTTCAAGGCGGAATATAATGATATAAAAAATCCTGAAGTACGCAAGAAATTTGCCGCAAGGGTAAGGGAGATTTTCAACCTTACACAGAGCAGTGCCCTTACCGCACTTGATTCTCTTGAAAAGAAAAGATTTGAAGATATACTTGAAAATATAGTTTTTGACGGCATTGAGGCAAGCGTTTCAAAGGTGCTTGAAAAATACGAGGTGATTGAATGAGAAATCCATATGAAGTTCTGGGCATACCCGAGGGTGCGTCCAATGAGCAGGTTAACGCCGCATACAAAAAAAAACTGAGAGTTTATCAGAGCTCTGGTCAGAATTATATGATTGATGAGCTTAATGCGGCATACGATTATCTCATTATGAATGCAGGCGACCCTTCGGGTTATTCCTCATATAACGGCTATACCTACCGCAATACGGATTATTCCGATATCAGGGCAAAAATCAATTCGGGCAGGCTTGACGATGCTCAGCTTCTGCTTGACGGTGTGCCCGAAAACGCAAGGGATGCACAGTGGTATTACCTCAAAGGCACCATTCAGCAGAAAAGGGGCTGGCTTGAGGAGGCGGCAAAGAATTTTGCAACCGCAAGCAACCTTGACCCATCAAACAACACCTACAAAATGGCTTACAACAAAGTAAGCAACGCCCGTTCCGGAGGCTACAGAACGGAACGAAGAAAAGAAAAATCCGGCTGCACGGGCTGTGATATATGCTCGGGTCTGCTGTGTGCGGATTGCTGCTGCGAATGCTTCGGCGGCGACTTGATACCCTGTTGTTAAAGGTGGATTTATGAAACAAAGTTCAAAATGTGCCATAGGCGGAATTGTTGCGGCGTTATCCCTCGTAATGATGATTTCCGTTGCGGTTATTCCTTTTCTGACCTATGCCCTGCCTGCGGCGGCAGGTGTGCTGATAATATTCATTGTTGTTGAAATTGACAAACGCTGGGCATTCGGCGTTTATGCAACGGTAGCCATTCTGGGGCTGATACTTGTTCCCGAAAAAGAGGTTGCGGTTATGTACCTTGCCCTCTTCGGCTATTACCCCATACTTAAGGCACTGATAGAAGAAAAAATGCCCATAGTGCCCGAATGGATAGTAAAGCTTTTGCTTTTCCTTTCCACGATGGCAGGCTCCTATTTCCTGATGATTAAGTTTATGGGTGTCACCATTGACGAAACCGAGGAATTCGGAGTTATGGCATATCCCTTGCTTCTGGGAATGGGTGCATTCGCATTCATAATGTATGACATCGCGCTTACAAAGCTTGTGTCACTTTACTTAATGAAATGGCAAAGACTCTTTAAAAGATATTTTACTTTTTAAAACGGTAATCGATAAGGTTTTGAACGGAACCTTTCCGCCGTGACTGCGTTGAAAATTCTTGAAATAACCTCGTATTCCTGCAAATTTTCGTCTTGCCACGACGAAAATTTTCTCGTTCAAAACTGCTTCGCATCTGAAATGCAACAGATTGCGTGCAGTCGGGCATTTCTTCGATGCAGGCATACGGGCGTATGCCAAAGAGAAAAATGCTCGAATGTGCGTGATATTCTTGCATTTCAGACTTATAGGATTACCATTTTAAAAAGTATTAAATAAGGTTGCAATTTTACAAGATATCATTTATAATATAACCGCTGAAATTTTTTTCGGCGGTTATTTTTAGTTACAGAGGTAAAAATTATGAAAGATTTCGTTAATATCGGTATAATCGGTCTCAGCGGCAGAGGTTCTGGAATGCTCAGGGAGCTTCTTGACTGTGAAGGTGTAAGAGTTCCTGCTGTTTGCGATAAATATGAAGACAGAGCAAACAAAGGCTTTGAAATCGTAAAAGAAAAAACAGGCACTGAGCCTCAGGTTTATCTTGACTATAAAGAGCTTCTCGCAAGAGATGATATAGATGCAATTTACTGCGCAACAACCTGGATTACCCATTCAAGAATTGCCATCGACGCTATGAGAGCGGGCAAGCATGTTGCAATGGAAGTTGGCGGTGCGGCAAGCATCGAGGAATGCTGGCAGCTTGTACGCACAAGCGAAGAAACAGGCAAGTTCTGTATGCTTCTTGAAAACTGCTGCTATGACAGAAACGAAATGGCAATTTTCAATATGGTGAAGCAGGGCATCTTCGGCGAAATCATTCATCTGACAGGCGGTTATCAGCACGACCTTCGTGACGAAATCAGCCTTGGCAGAGAAAACAGACACGGCAGACTCTTTAACTTCCAGCACCGTAACGGTGAGCTTTACCCCACACATCAGCTCGGCCCCATCCAGAAGGTTCTGGGTATCAACAGAGGCAACCGTTTTGTATCCCTTGTTTCAATGGCAAGCAAATCCAGAGGTCTTAACGAGTGGATCAAGGCTAATAAGGGCGAGGATTACGACCTTGCCGATTACCCCTTCAATCAGGGCGATATCGTAACAACAATGCTTAAATGTGCCAACGGCGAAACCGTTGTGCTCACTCACGACTGCTCACTGCCCAGAAACTATTCAAGAGCTTACAGAGTTCAGGGCACAAAGGGTCTTTATATGGAAGACGGCGATTCGATTTATATTGAAGGCAGAACAAAGAACGAAGACGGAAGCTGGATGCATCCTTCGGAGGACTTTGAGCCTTACCGTGATGAATACGAGCATCCTCTGTGGAAGAAATATCAGACAGAAGGCGTTCACGGCGGTCACGGCGGTATGGACTTCCTTGTTCTCAGTGCCTTTGTTGAGAGTGTAAGACTTGATGCCGCACCTCCCATTGATGTTTATGACACAGCGGTTATGATGGCTGTAACCTGCCTTTCAGAGCAGTCAATCGCTCTGGGCAGTGCACCCGTTGCCTTCCCCGACTTCACAAACGGTATGTGGATTGACAGAGAGCCTTACAGACGCGGCGTTTTCTGTCTTGACGAAGTTTGCAACGATTTCTTTGAAGAATAAAGGAGAATTACAATGAAGTATTACATAGGCGTTGACGGCGGCGGCACCAAAACCGCATTTGCCCTTTTTGACGAAAATAAAAATATGCTTGAAACCGTAACAGGTGCAGGCAGTAACCACGAAAATCTTGACACCTCATTTGACGGTGCAAGCGATATCATTATGGCAGGTCTTAATGCACTTTGCGAAAAGGCAGGCATTGCCCTTGCAGATGTCAGCTTTACCCTTATGGGTCTTGCAGGTATCGACCACGAATATCAGTACGACATTATGTGCGATATGCTCCGCAAAAAGGGTCTTGCAAACTTTGAAGTTTTCAATGACGGCTTTATCGTTGTAAAAGCAGGTGCAAGCGGCAAGAGCGCAATCGGCTACAACTGTGGCACAGGCGTTTGCTGCAACGGTATCGGCATTGACGGCAAAAGACTTCAGCTTGCAGGTCTGGGGGATTTCTCAGGTGATATTTCAGGCGGCGGCAACATTGTTGTTGAAGCATTCAGACTTGTTTATAATGAGCTTTTCCTGGGTCTTGAAAAAACTCTTATTACCGAAATGGTAATGAATGAATACAGCTTCAAAACCAGAGAAGAGGTTCTCGGTCTTATCGAAAAGATTGAGGGCGAAGACGGCGGCGATTACATAAGAACAATGGTTGGATTCTTCTTCGAAGCAGTAAAGCAGGGCGACAAGCCTGCAATGGAATATTGCGACAGAATGGCAACAAGAGGCGCACAGCTTATTGCTGCTCTTTCGGGACAGCTTGATTTCGGCGGCAACGAAATTGAAGTTGTTCTTTCAGGCTCAATCAATGTTAAGCTGGATAATAAATATTACCTTGATGCTCTGCTTTCAAAGGCAGAAGCTTTAAGCGGCAAAAAGCTTAAGTTCATTAAGCTTAATGCAATGCCCGTAACAGGCTGCATAAATTGGATTATGCAGGATTATGCACAGTAAAGGAGATACATAAGATGAGAGAAATCAGCGTAGCAGTAATCGGATCGGGCAGCACATATTGCCCCGAGCTTGTTGACGGTTTCCTTAAAGCTAAGGACAGCCTTAAACTCAAAAAGATTTCATTTATGGATATCGACGAGAGAAAAAGAACAATTGTCGGTAATCTTTGCGTAAGAATGCTCAATAATGTGGGTTGTGACTGTGAGGTTGTTTTCACAGACGACCTTGACACAGCACTTCAGGGTGCGGATTTTGTTGTTACACAGATTCGTGTAGGCAAGCTTCCTTGCCGTCACCTTGACGAAAGCATTCCCAAGAAATACGACCTTATCGGTCAGGAAACAACGGGTATCGGCGGCTTCTTCAAGGCACAGAGAACAATTCCCGTTATCAAGAATATCTGTGACAGAATCGAAGCAATCTGCCCCGATGCATGGCTTATCAACTTCACAAATCCCTCGGGTATCATCACCGAGTTCATTCTTAACCATACAAAGGTAAAGAACATCGGTCTTTGCAATGTTCCCATTGATATGCTTGACGATGTTAAGGAAATCACAGGCGAAGACAGCGAGATTACATATGTAGGTCTTAACCACCTGAGCTGGATTACCTCCGTCAAGAAGAACGGCGAGGAGCTTCTTCCCGGTCTTATCGAAAGCGGTTTCTCACCCAAGGTTATGGCAAACATCAAGGACGACGGCTTCTCAATCGATTGCCTTAAAACCGTTCAGGGTCTGCCCTCATCATACCTTCAGTAT
>JAZSHU010000051.1:0-19329 GCA_045533455.1 Acutalibacteraceae bacterium
CTTTTAATTCAAGTATTTCTTTTTCATAATCCTTTATGTGTCGATAACTTCTGGGCATAAAAATTCCTCCTATGGTAGTTCTTTAATTCTACCATAGGAGGGTGTTTTTTTCATTGTCCGTTTTTTACGGACCTGTTCAGAAACGGCAGAGGGAGTTTTTATATGTGTGGAATATTGTGGTTGAGATTAGCAATGGTGTATGTTATGATTACTTTAATAAGTGTATATAAACAAAAGTTTTAATCTGTAAAACATATGTGGTGATTTTTATGAGAGAATACATTAGAAATTCAAATTACCCATCGGAAATCGTTTCTTTTATTTACTCAGTATTTGAAGTTTATGAAATCAGAGGTCAAGTGGGACGTTATAATGGTATAGTATTCAAGATAAGAACAAATGAAAAAAACCATACATTACCACATGTACATGCCGAATACGGAGAATACAGTATATCTATTGAAATTAAAACAGGACGTGTTCTTGATGGGAATTTGCCAAACAAGAACCAAAAGATAGCAGTAAATTGGGTGTTAAATAACCAAGAGGAACTTATGCATGAATGGAAGGATATTGCAATTTCCGCTTTAGATAATATGACTATGACCGCCTTGGATTTTACTGATTAACAAAATATTAAGCCGTCCGATTGCTCGGACGGCTTTCGCAGTAAATATTATTCACCGAAAACTTCTTTTATCGCTTCAAGATAGCCGTAACCGTAGAGGTCATCGGGCTGAAGATAGCTTGTTTCTGTCCATTCATTCCAGCTGTTAACCGTAATAAACGGAGCTTTCATAATGCCGTTTTCAAGCGCCGAATCCGCAAAATTTTTTATTCTTTCGCAGGCGGTCCTGAAGTTTTCGGGTGTATTGTTTTCCACAACTCCGGGAATAAATTTATTGAATCTCACGTTGTTATCCCAACCAACCGAAATATTCGGATAAAACGGAACGTTGAGTTTCTCTGTTTCCTTTTCAATTTCACCAATGTATCTGTCTGTAATCTCAGTATAATCGCCGTCAAAATCCGTTGAACAGCCCCAGTTATAGCTCGTTACCGAATCAACACCGAGAAAACGGTACATTTCGGCAGAGTCAACACCTTTATTGATGTCGGAATCATCGAGCCAGTTGAAAACACGGTTGCGCCAATGAACAACCTGAAAATGCAGTCAGTCAAAGCCTGCCTCAACGGTTTTTCTGCGGAATTCATCAATACCTTTCCGGCATTCTTCACTCGTGCCGAAAGAACGGATAAAGTTATCAATGTCAAAAATCATATAAACGGGACAACCGTCAATCATATAATAATTTTCACGGCTGAAATACTTTTCAATCGTTCTGTCACAGATGTTTGAAAAGATTTCGGGAGTAACAACACCGCTCCAGATAACGGTTGAAAGGTCGTTGTCGGAATTCCGTTTGTCCCAGAGATGGGTTGCATCGTGGTTTGCCCACATCAGACAGAATTTCATATCCTTGTTGTTGCGTGCCTTGAGGAATCCGTCATTAAGGCAGTTTTCGAGAAACGGACGGTTATCGTACCAATACCAGTCATAGATGAAAACGTTAACTCCGTGCGAAACGGCGCAGTCAATCTGCATTTCCATAACACGGCTGTCGGCTTCGTTGACGTAGCCCCAAGTCGGTATTCTCGGCCAGCGGCAACCTTTGTAGCCTTTGTCGGTCATCGCTTTTACCGTTTGCCATTCGCCGTAGCCTTCGGGCCAGAAAATGCGTGTGCGAGGCTCATCGCCTGTATATGACGGCCAAAGAAACGCAGCTATATCGTATTTCATATTTTTGCCTCCGTTTCGTAATGTTACGGGTTCAGTATATCATACATACAGAAAAACATCAAGCCGCCCGATTGCTCGGACGGCTCTTTGATAAAGACCTTTTATTGTACAATAAATATGCTATTATAAAATAAAGGTGGTGTTGTTTTTTGGCAAATAAGCAATTAAATTTGATATATGCTTTGAAGGAGGGTATTATTACATCAACATACAAAAACAACAAGCCGCTCGATCGTGAAAACTCGGACGGCTTGTTTGTTATTTTATTTCTTGTTCCAAATCGTCAAATAAATCACTGTCAAAAAATTCTCTGATGCTGATTTCCATTCCGTCACAGATTTTCTTGATGGATACAACACCGGGGTTCTTGCTTTTTTCGTTGAGCATACTGTAAACGGTCGAAGGTGAAACACCCGAAATGTTTGCAAGAGCATTTATCGCAAAGTTTCTTTCTCTTGCATTCGTTATGCAGTTTCTGACGGGACAGATTCAGCAGATAGGTAATATGCTCTGTCCGATGCATATCCCGTTATTCTTTGCGGATTTGTCTGCGGAGGGCTGTGGGATCTTGTTGTTGGTTTTGCCGCAAATGGTTTCGGTTGTTATTGTTTTTGTGTATTCCTTATAAAGAACAATATTTCTTTCGCTATCAGCAAAGTTCATAACGAATATCTCAAAGTTCAATTTCAAGGCATGGATACCCGAGCAGAACGGTGCTGACTGTATCGGGCTGATGTCCTCCGATAAAAAGAGTGATTTTACCGTCGGGGTCAACTCTTTCGCCGTCAGGGGTAACCGCCTTTATCCAATAGCGGTCAATATCGAGAGAAATTATTTTCTTTTCACCCGCTTCAAGGGGGATTGATTTGAGTGAGCAAAGCTGCCAACGAGGAGTTACTGCACGGCTGTCTGTGTATGCGGCATAAACCTGAACGATTTCCTTTCCTGCAATACAGCCTGCATTTTCAACCTCTGCACTTACGGTAATCTTTTCACCGTCTGCCGAAACAAGCTTGGCGTTATCATAATTATAATTTGTATATGAAAGACCGAAGCCGAAGGGATAAAGCGCATCGCCGTCAATATATCTGTAGGTTCTTCCCTTCATACTGTAATCCTCGAAATCGGGTATATTATGGTCGCCCTTGTAGATTGTGACGGGAAGCTTTGCCGAGGGATTTGCATCGCCCGCAAGAATATTTGCAAGAGCAAGTCCGCCGAGTGAACCGGGATACCATGCTTGGACGACCGCCTTTGCATGGTTTCTCACCTTTTCGCCGACATCAATCGAGCTGCCGCAGAGAAGCACAACAACAACATTTTCGCAAACATCGCATACCGCCTCTGCAAGCTTCTGCTGAGTTGCGGGAAGAAACAGCGAGCGTTTGTCGCCGCTGACCGTATAATCATTATCGAAGCCGGTGTCCTCACCTTCGACCGAGCGGTCAAGACCGAGAGCAAGAATTGTGATGTCCGCTTCAGATGCTGCTGCAACGCCGTCACTTATCATGTTTTGGAAACCGCTCCAATGATTGAGATGTTCATCGCAATAATTGCAGCCCTTTTCAACGGTTATCGCGGCGCTTTTAAATATCCTGCGTATGCCGTCAGCCACGGTCACATATTCTGATGCGTAGCCGTTGTAATTACCCTCAAGAGCTGTGACGGAAAGAGCGTTAGGGCCAACAACCGCAATCTTTTTGTTTGTGTTCTTATCAAGAGGAAGAAAATTATCTTTGTTTTCAAGAAGAACCATACATTGTTCTGCTGTCTTGAGATTGAGAGTCTTGTGTTCCTTGCTGTCAAGCTTATCAAATCCGATGTCGGAATACGGTCTTGTTTCTTCAAATTCACCCAGACGATAACGGATTGCAAAAAGATTTTCCGCAGCGGCAGTAATTTCATCCTCGGTGATTAAATCCTGCTCGTATGCATCAATAAGAGCGTCATATGTTTCGCCGCAGTTAAGGTCACAGGAGCTTTTAAGAGCAGCTGCTGCAGCTTCTGCCTTTGTTTCAACAAATTTGTGGAATTTGTAAATATCTTTGAGTGCGCCGCAGTCGGAAACAACATATCCGTCAAAATTCCATTGTTTACGGAGTATCTGCGAGATAAGATATGAATGAGAGCAGCAAGGCTCGCCGTTCAGGCGGTTGTATGCGCCCATAATTCCCGAAACACCTGATTTTACGGTCTTTTCGAATGCGGGAAGATAGGTTTCCCACATATCGTGCATATCAACAACGGCATTGAAACCGTGTCTGTTTTTTTCCGGACCCGAATGAACGGCAAAATGCTTTGAACAAGCTGTTGCTTTAAGGAATTCACCGTTGCCCTGAATTCCGTTGATATAGGAAACGGCCAGTTCCGAGGTGAGGAACGGGTCTTCGCCGAAGGTTTCCTGACCTCTGCCCCAACGTGGGTCACGGAAAATATTGATGTTGGGTGCCCAGAATGTGATACCCTTGAAAATATCATGGTCGCCGTATTTAACATGCTTGTTGTATTTTGCTCTGCCTTCTGTTGAAACAGCATCGGCAACCTCGCCCACAAGGTCGGGGTCAAAGGTCGAAGCCATTGCGATTGCATGAGGAAAAACAGTAGCCGTACCTGCGCCGTGAATACCGTGTGAGCTTTCGTTCCACCAATTGTATTCTTCTATACCGAGCCTTTCTATTGCGGGAGCATTATATAACAGCTGAGAAATTTTTTCTTCAACGGTCATTTTTGCAACAAGCTCTTTTGCCTTTTGTCTGGCAGCTTCCTTTGTCATAAAAATCTCCTCTGAAACATGTAAAATGCTGCCGATCCATTGATGTATCGAACCGGCAGCTCAAATTAAACACTTACGGATTTTCGCTTTTTACAAGCTCATTAAGGACAGATACGGTTACGGAACCCGCTGTGCTTCCCGAGGAAAGCATCTCTTCGTAATGCCTGTGGTAGGTTCCGAAAATCTTCTCAGCACCGTCCAAATCCCAGATTATATCCGTCATAAAGTGTGCGAAGTCATTATCCGGAAGGATGTAGCCTATTGCATCGTTGCAAAGTCCCATAACAAGAACGGTTTTTCCCTCGGGAACAAAACTTGCGGTTGCTTCATAAGTCCATTCTTTACCGCGGTATGAGTCTTCTTCCGAAACAACATTGCCGTAAATAAGCTGGGGAACAATTTCACCCGGTGCGGTAAGCAAAACAATATCTTTTCCTATTTCTATATAACCCGCTTCAGTAATAATCGAATATCCGCTTTTGCTTGAAGAATCCTTAACGGTAGTTGTGCCTATAAAGCCTTCTGTTGCACCGTAGCCGAAAAGACCTGTATCAAGATTGACAGGATACTCGGTCATTTTGACATTGAGTATCGGTTCAATTTCTTTTGCGTTATCCTGAGCTTCCAGTATAAGCCTTGCGTATTCATATCCGTAGAGAACAGCTGTCTTATAATCTTCTGCGGTGGGGTTAACAGCGATTTTTGCATCAACCTCACCAACGGTTGATACCGGAACATCTGCCCATTTATTAACAGAAACAGGTGCCTGTGCGCCCTGGATAAACATAAAATTCATACCTGCTTCATTGATTTTTTCTTCCATAAAAGCGGGAAAATCTGCGGAAAGGAGATTTGTAGTTTCATCAACAATAGTCGGGTGTGCACCTATGTTTGCTAAAATGGTTGCTGCGGAAATTTTGTTATCGGGAACGAATTTGAAGCAGGCAAAGAAATGCTGATAGCCCTCGGTGTAATATCTCTTGTTAACCAGATACGGATATTCATCCTCGGCATACAAACCGTGTTCCTCATCTTTGCCCATACCTGCCGTTTCAAAATAGTAGAGCGAACCCTTTTCCATATTTGTGTATGCTTCAACTATTGCGTCGGAGGCACGGTCAATCATTACTTCAAGAAACTCGGTATCCATTGACCTTTTTGCTCCGCCGAAGAAACTGAAAAAGATTTTCGGCAGCAGATCAAGACCTATGCCCTGAGTGTCAATAACCGTATGGCAGTGTGTTGCGTTTATGTTGATGGCATTTATATCGCTGTCAACACCCTTGGCCTTTAGTTTTTGCTCAGCTTCGGCTCTGATTGCGCGGATATCCGCATTGGCTACGCCTATGCCGTCAATTGAAGCAAAAATTGTTGTGCCTCTGCCCGAGCCGTCGTTAAGAGCAACTGCAACTGCCTTCTGGTCGTCAAAAACACCGTTTACCTTTTGTGTGAAATATCCGCCGGTGTAGTATTTTTTGCTTCCGTCAATAAGATTATCGGGAATAATGCTTTTCTTACCGAAGCCGAGCGACCATTTTGCTCCGTCTGCGGCAGTATCTATGAAATTCTTTGTTCCTTCATAGAAATTTTTGCTCTCTGAAGAAAAATATTCTTCAACCGTCGGGTAGTCAGGTGTGGGGGTTAATATTCCTAATAATTTGATTAAGCCGTCAACAACGCCTCCGAGTACGGTTGTTACCGCTTCGATGGGCTTGATATTTTTGCCGATTGCAAACGCCGTTGTTGAATTTGCAGAGAAGATCAAGGTGAACACAAGAAGAAATGCGATAAAAGAACGGTAAAGCTTTTTCATGTTTCCATCTCCTTAATGTTTTGTAGGTTTATCAATTATATGCCGATTTAATCAGGCTTTCAGTTTCGTCAAGAATAATTTTTCCCGTTTCGGGACCTGTTGAGTTTGTTTCCTCATAGTGGTCTCTGTCCATGTCGTCGGTTGCTTTGTTGATATATGGCAGCGTTTCGTTCAGAAGAAAATCATTTTCGGCAAGAATGTAGCCAAGCTCATCGTTACAAAGTCCTATAACAAACTTATGCTTGCAATCCGTCATATCGGCAAGCACTTTTTTGTAGCTTGCCGGTCTGTGGTTTGCGCTGTCTTTTTCTGTGAGAAATTCTCCGTTGAAAAGCTCGGGAAAGAGTTCCCCCGGAACAAGAAAAACAGCAACATCCTTATCACCAAGCTCCATATAACCCACTTCAGAAAAAATGCAAGCTCTGCTTCTCTTCTTTGTTCTGCCGATATCATTATTGAGAACCTTAAGATATCTTGCGAGAATAAGCACCGTGTTGTCGCCCGGAACGGCAATTCCTTTTGATTTTATGTTAAGAATGGGTTGCAGTTCAGTTTCGTTTTCTATGTCAAGAGCGATTCTGCCTAATTGTCTGCCGAAGCCTTTCATATATGCCTCGCAGTCGATTGAATCTCTGTAAACTTTTTTTATTTCTTTTGCAGAAATCATACCGCCGATTGCACCGTTAAAGAAAACAGCGTTTGAGTTGAATGAATTCTCCTCAATTTCTTTGATAAGGTATGCGGGGAAATCAGCACTGACAAGCGACGTTGTTCCGAGCAATTCGGCGTGCGAAGCGAAATTTACAATGAAAATTTCGCCTGATTTATCGTCAGGTAAAAAACGGAATCTTGTAAGATTCTTATCGTAGGTTATCGGGGTTCTTACATCTGCCTGCATATCTTCAACAATGGTGTAACCCATAAAAAGCCTGCCGTCTTTTCTTCTCTCAAAAGCTGTAATGACAGCCTGAGCTGCCGTTTTTTTCAGGTTATCCATAAACGCTTTATCTTTACCGCTTTTATAAATCTTTTTCCCCCAAAGTCCTTGCGTGTCGATTCCTGCGTGCGTATGAGTTGAACAAATATTAATTGATTTGACTTTTCCGAGTTTGCCGCTTTCAAGGACAAGATTTCTTATATCGTTTATATCTTTCCTGCTTATGCCGACACAGTCAAGCGCACAGAAAACAACACCGCCGTCACCTCTGTTATCGTCAAGGTAAACCGCTCTTGCGTACAGGTCATCAAGAACTCCCTTTACGGGATTGTTTGAGTCGTAGCCCGCAATATAATATGTTTTGCTGTCGTAATCGGCAGGGGTGTATGATGCCTTGCCGAAGCCGCAGGTCCATTTTTTGCCCGGAACGGATGAAAACTTTTCGTTACCGGTAAGCATGTATTTATTTGAGCTTTCCTGCGTTGTGAAACACCTTTTCGGCATAGTTGAAACAATAGAATTTGTCAGGGCTTTTACTGCTTTTTTTGTGAAACTGTCCTTAAAATTCATATTCAGTCCTCCTGAAAACTGTATATCTTTACTATACACTTATTTGAAAAAATTTCAAGTAATTTCTTGCTTTTTTTAAATCTTTATGATAATCTGTTTTTATAAACCGGATTGAGGGTGGTGAGTTGTAATGGTATCCATCAGGAAATATGAGGAAAAGGACCGTGCCGATGTGCACTTTGTTTGTCACAACAGCGAGGGTCCCGAAGAAGTGCCGAATTTTTTGACGGGGCAGTTTTATCATAATACATTCTGCAATTATTATATTGAGCACGAGCCTGAAAACTGCTTTGTTCTCGATGATAACGGCAGGGCAGTAGGTTACATAATCTGCGCTGAAAATTTCGACAGATTCAAGGAGATTTTTGACAGGGACTATCTTCCCCGTTCAGACAGCTTCGGCGAGGACAGATACGAGTGGGCATCAACCGCATACAATGCTCAGGAAAAGTTCAAGGACGAATATCCCGCTCACTTTCATATTGATATTCTTCCCGAATATCAGAGAATGGGTATGGGAGGCAAGCTCATCGACACTCTTTGCAGCCATCTTTCCCGAAAAGGGATTACGGGCGTTTGCCTTACCTGCGGTCCGAGAAATGAAAGAGCAGTGAATTTCTACAAAAAATATGATTTCACTCTTTTGTCACTTGACCACGATGACGCTTGCTTCGGTAAAAAAATAAAGTGAAACACTATACCAATTAATATTTGAACAGGAGAAATGATTATGGCATCACCGGCTCTGGTTGAACAACTTTATCAGGCACTTCCCGATGAAACAAAAGAATTTTTAAATACCGCAATCAAAAAGGTTGTTGAGGTAAAAAAACGCGGCGGCAAGGTTGCTGCCGTTATCGGAAGCGGACCCAATCTTCATGAGGGCGTTACAACGCTGATTGCCGCTCTCATCCACGCAGGTCTTATTGACGGCGTTACAACAAGCTCTGCCGTTATCTCCCATGAAATGGGCGGCACCCTTGACCGCGTTAAACGTTTTGATGCCGATATCCTCGGTGACAAATGCCCCGAAAGCATCCGCTGCCGCGGCAACATTTATGAGCTTACCCAGCTCAACAAAGAAGAATGGGCACGCATCCGTTCGGAACTGCCTCTTGATGAAGAGCTTGTTTCCATATGCGAAAAGGCAGAAGGCAAGGTTATCATCAAAGCGGCGGGCAATATGGCTTATCCCGTAGGTTACTTCAACGAAACGGTTTCCACTGAGGTTATGGTTGCAGCACAGACACTCGGCGAAAGCTTCGAGTATGTTGCAGGTCTCGGTGCTGACCCGAATACCATGATAGGTGCAGGTGCAATTAAGGGTGTACCTGTTCTTGTAAGCGTTCCTCAGCTTATAGGCGGCGGTCAGGTCGGTCTTTGTATCTCTGACAGTATTCCCGTAAGTCAGCGCTGCAAGCGTATTGCTAAAATGCTGTCTGAAGCCGATGTTATTATCGAATCTGCAGTTGCTCTTACGCAGGAAATACACGACGGTCCTTTTGAAACATACACAGGTCACGGCATCTGGGCTGCAATGAACGGCCTGCCTACATACAGCCTCAAGGATAAAACACTCATCCGCTTTGACCTTGACGAAAACCTCAAGCGTTCCTGGGATCTCAACAAGCAGAGCGAACTCATTCAGAAGGCAATCAATGAAGGTCTTCCCAAGACAAAGCTCACTAAAATTCCTTTCCGTATGGAAATGTCCGCATTTACCCGTCTTGAAAACAGTATCCCTGTTATCGGAGATATCGGTGAACTCTGGCCGATTTTTGTTGACCGTATCTGCAACGAGCTCGGCATAACTCTTGATTTCACTTCTGCTCCTCAGAACACAGATGAAGGCAAAGCAATGCGTGAGCGTATCTGCGACGAAATCAAACCGTTCTCACTTAATAAGATGCGCAATGCTCTTCGTGACAAATACAGTTTTTAAGTTTGAATAAAAGGAGAATATAAATATGAGTGCTAAAGTTTTAGGCGTTATTCCCGCCCGTTACGGTTCTTCCCGTTTGCCCGGCAAGCCTCTTAAAGATATATGCGGCAAGCCCATGATTCAGCATGTTTATGAAAACGCAAGCAAATCAAAGGTTCTCAGCAAGGTTGTTGTTGCAACAGACGATCAGCGTGTATATGATGCTGTTATCGCATTCGGCGGCGAAGCCGTTATGACAAGTGTCAATCACCCCACAGGTTCCGACCGTGTTGCTGAGGCTGCAAGCAATTATGATTGCGATTATGTTATCAATATTCAGGGCGATGAGCCTCTTGTTCCGCCCGAAATAATTGATGATATCGGTTCTGCTCTGATCAACAGCCCCGACTGCGTTATGGCAACGGGCAGTCTTGAAATCACGGGCGATGAAGACTATGTGCATAACAACACCGTTGTTAAAGTAGTCAGCGATGTGAACGGCAATGCGATTTATTTCTCCCGTTCTCCTATTCCGTATCCCCGTCATGCAGAGCACGCAAGATATTTTGAGCATATCGGAATTTATGCTTATACGCATGAATTTCTCAATCAGTATACCAAGCTCGCACCCACGCCGCTTTCAGAGGCTGAGTCACTTGAACAGCTCAAGGTTCTCGAGCACGGCTACAAAATAAAAATCGTTCCTGCACCCGCACATTACAAAGCTGTCAGCGTGGATACAGAAGAAGATCTGCAGGAGGTCATCCGCATTTACAAAGAGTTGCACGGCTGCTGATTGTTCGGCTTTTACCCCGAATGAAATACGAAAAAGTTTCATTTGGGGTCTTTTTAATATTCAGACGATTTTCATTTCAGACAGGTGAAAAATATGAAAGTTACACATAATACCGTGGCTATCGGCAGGTCTGACTTTTTCGGATGGCCCGCTAATCACGGAATTTGGAAATTCAATAATGAACTGCTTGTCGGCTTTGAGAAGGGTATACACCATTATAACGGTCCCGGTGTTCATGCGCTTGACAGAACAAAGCCTACAATCAGAATGTTTGCAAGATTCCGTCCCGAAACGGGATGGGTTCATGAATACCCTGAAATTCCTGCGATTGACTATGAAAACAAAACACCCCTTCCCGACCTGCCTGCGGATTTGCTTAACGCTGACAGCGGTCTGTATCTTATGCCATCGGGCTGGGACGGTAATGTGTTTACTCAGCTTATGGTTACAAATAACGCAGGTAAAAGCTGGGAAGGTCCTTTCCGTATTCCCGGTTTCGGTCTTGTAGGTGTCAGCGCAAGAACGGATTATCTCGTTTGTGACGGCTATTATCTTCTTGCTATGACAGGTGTCAAGGCTGACGGCTTGGAGGGCAACGCTTTCGCTGCAAAGCTTACCTTTGACGGCAAATGGGAAATGCTCGGTATGATGGGTGAAGACCCTCCCAAGGGTGATTTCCGCATCATGCCTGCTCTTGCAAGGCTTCCCGACGGTTCACTGCTCGGAATTGCCCGTTATGCCAGCGAAAATGAGCCCGGCTTTACACAGCTTGATGTTTATCTGAGCGTCGATGAAGGAAAAACGTGGAATTATGAAACAAAGCTTGCCTTCATAGATGAAGATATGAGCGGCGGAAGTCCTCCTGCTCTCTGCTCTTTGCCTGACGGAACCGTTGTTCTTGCTTTTTTCCGCAGGCAAGACCCTTGCGGTTTATTCATCACCGTTACTCGTGACGGTAAAAGTTGGAGTGAACCCAAAGCATTGCGAACCGATGCGGTCAATACAGATATCGGTTATCCCAGAGCAGCGTT
This sequence comes from Acutalibacteraceae bacterium, assembly GCA_045533455.1. Taxonomy (GTDB): domain Bacteria; phylum Bacillota; class Clostridia; order Oscillospirales; family Acutalibacteraceae; genus CAG-177. Next base: position 11,643 of record JAZSHU010000051.1, read on the forward strand.
CTTCAACAACGAAATTCATATTCTTTATTACTATAATCTCGGTGAAGAGGAAAACCGCTTTGTGGCAGACACAGTAATTTCAGAATGGGAGGAATTGACAAATGATTAAGGCTGAGCTTTTATATCAGGAATACCTTACAACCGAAGGTATCAATGAAGAAACAGGGGAATGTCATGCAGCAACGGTTGCTGTCTGTGACGGTAAGCCCACAGCTGCATGGTTTGGCGGCATAAAAGAAAAGAATCCGAATGTCCGCATATGGTTTGCACGCCGTGACGGAGAATGGAGCACACCCGTTGCCGTAACACCCGATGACGGTGAGGCTGACTGGAATCCGACTCTTTTTGCAGAAAACGGTGTGCTTACATTGATTTACAAAAGCGGTATCGACGAGGGACATTGGTACTCAATGAAATCCGTTTCTTGCGACGGCGGCAAGACATGGTCGGAACCCAAAGAGCTTGTTCCCGGAGATATCGGCGGCAGAGGTCCCGTTAAAAATCAGATGATAAGGCTTTCAAACAGCGCACTTCTCGCTCCCGGTTCAACCGAGGATTTGGCTGACCGCTGGGAATCCTGGACAGATTACAGCGAAGACAACGGCGAAACCTGGAAGCTTTCCGCTCCCGTTGCATTTGAGCTGCCTGATGGCACAATATGCAACCGCAAAGAGGAGCTCCCCAACGAAGGGGAAGGTCTTATTCAGCCTGCAATATGGGAAGATCAATCACACGACGGCAGAGTTTATATGCTTGCCCGTACAAATCTTAATTGGATTTATCGAAGCGAGTCAACAGACTTCGGACGCACATGGTCTGTAGCACGCCCCACGGATATGCCCAATAATAACAGCGGTATCGGTGCTGCGATGACAGATTGCGGTGTTCTCGGACTTATCTGCAATCCCGTAAGCGAAAACTGGGGTGATCGTACACCTCTCTGCGTTTTCCTTTCCGAGGATAACGGTGCCACATATCCCGTGCGCATCGAGCTTGAAACTCAGCCCGGAGTTGAATTTTCATATCCCTCAATAGTTGCTGAGGGTAATCTTCTTCACATGGTCTATACTTGCGGACGCAAGAAAATCGGTTATGCGGTTATCCGTGTAGAAAAAAATTAAACTGAAGAAAGGTTTTTGCTTATGGAAACTCAGAACATATTTGCATTTTTGGCTATAAGTATGATAACCATGTGCTTCGGATGGGGTATGCGCGGCTCTGCAATCGGCGGAGAAAAAGGTGCTATGCTTCCCGGTGCATTCATGGGTATTCTTTGTGTGTGGTACACAGGCTCGGAGCTTCTGATGGACAATGTTTATCTTTTCGCTGCAGCCTGCGCACTCGGCTATTTCTACGGCGGTATGGAGCCTTACGGCTCAACAATGAGTCTTGTTCTTCATCACAATGAACCCCGCTACAATCCGTCCCTGGGTTATCTTGCCCTTGCATTCAAGGGCTCAATCTGGAGCGGTCTGGGCTCGGCATTTCTCGGCGTAAGCTTCTCCGCAATGAGCGGCGTTGTTTATAAATGGTACGATTTCGTTATTTTCTTTGCTCTTGTTCCTTTGGTGCAGGAGATCGGCTATCGTATTTTCAACACACCCTATGACCCCGAACACGGCAGAATGCCCAAGGTTTGCTTCTCAAAGGACAGCCGTGAGGAATGGGGACGCAATCTTGTTGTTGTAGCAGGTTTGCTTCTGATGATGGCAATCCGCCGTGATATCTTCGGTATTATTATGTGGATTGGCGGTGCTCTTGCAGGCTCAATAGGTTGGGTTGTTGCCATTACCTTCTACGACAAAGAAATTAATCCTCTCAAGAACGGCAAAATGCTTTTCGGCAGATGGGAAAAGCTCAAAATTGTTGACGGTTGGAAAATTATGGAGTTTACTCAGGGCTGCTTCAACGGTCTCGGCATCGCAGGTGCTTTTGTTCTCGGCTGGCCTCTTGCAGCAAAGAATCTTGAGCAGGCTGAAACCGCAGGCAAGCTCTGGTATATGCTTCCCGAAAAGGTTGATATCACGCTTTCGTGGGTATTCTGATCATTAATTATTCTTACTATTTTCCTCTTTATCATTCCTTATCGCAGAAACGGCAACAAAATCACACGTGCCTTCGGCGAGGTTGATATGAACATTGTTGAGGTGCTTGAGCGCCCCTGCTATATGGTCGGTCCGCTTTGCCTTGTTATGCTCGGTTCAACAACAATGGCCTCAATTATCTGCTGCTTTACAATGTACTATGTTATTGCTCAGCACGACGGTCTTGAACGCTATTGGGATTATAAGGGCATAAAATTCATCCGCATTTTCCTCATTCTTGTCGGTGCGTTTGCCCTTGCAATTCAGGCGGTAAGAGGCTACACTCTCTGGGAAACATGGATTTTCTACTGCGTAGGCTATATTATCTTTGACCTTGTTTACTTTGCACGCCCGAAGCGACTCAAGGAAAACAAGGAAAAATCAAAATCTTTAAAGGAATTCATTGTTTCGTTCGGCGGAGATGCAACGGTTCTTCCGTTCTTCTACATCTTAATGATAGGTCTGCTCGTTTTCGGTTATATGAATTTCCGTTAAATAATAACAAAGCCGGTTCATCAACGTGGATGAACCGGCTTTATTCATAAGATAATCTGACCTGCGGTTTACATTTTTGATTTTTAAAATCATAATCCGTATTTACGGATGAAATATGACGGTGTGCAGCTCCATGCATGGCAAAGGCTGTTTATCATTCTGTCATCATACGATGAAAAATCAAGGTCTTCGGGAATATAAGCCTCCCAGAAGGTATCTGCACCGTGTTCAAGCATACCGCCCCAGAAGGTTTTCAGGTATTGCACCGCTTTATCCTTCATATTCAGCTTGAACATAGCCTCTGTTACATAGTGACGCATATAAGGGGTGACGGGCTGTTTTGCGTTTTTGTTGTCAAGGCAAGAAACAAGAAGAACTTCAGCTTCTTTGCCGTCGATAACCCCGCCCAATATCATCCATACCTGAGAATGAACGCTGAGCTGTCCGTTGTCAAGCTTGTTTATAAAAACGTTTGCGTTTTCATCATAAAGATGTTTTCTGCAGGCGCGGCGGACTTCGGAAAGGTGAAGTGAATACTTTTCGTGTTCTTCATCACCGATTGTTTTTAATAATCTTGAAAAGCGTTCAAGAGTATAAAGATATACGCCCTGCAATGCAGTTAAACTTTCAAGACCGGGGCACCAGTCAATAAAAGCAAACCAGCCTTCCTGACGGGTTACAATCAGATTATTATCAAGTATGCTTCTGAAGCTTTCAAGCTGTGATTTACAGATGCTTATAAGGTCATCGACAACGCATATATCACCTGTATGCTCATAGTAATCACAAACGGTAACAACAAATAAAAGAGCATAATCTGCAATATGTGCCGAACCTGAGAAATAATACGGCGTCTCATAAACATATGACGGAAGAAAACCAAGCTTGTCACAGTCGCCTGCGGCAAAGAGATATAAACATCTTTTTGTGATTTCAAGATTTTTGAACGTATAGTAATTCGTCAGGGCTTCAAGCCGAAGGTCACCTGTCCACAGTCGGCGGTCACGCTTGGGTCCGTCCTCAAAGAAGGTCTGCATACATTCTTTGAGGGTGTTTGTTGCAACAAGGTCAATTTTATTCAACAAAGCATCAGTTGTTTTTGCGGGCTTCAGAACGGATACATCGGCACTTGTTGATGCACGGAAGCAAAAATCAAACAGCTTAACAGGCTTGTTGGTTTTATCTACAGTTATTTTTATGTATCTGCAGGCGTATCTTCTGGGCATGGTTGTTTTCTGAGGAAAATCAAGGTTGATTATTTCCTCCTGCAGCCATGTTTTGGAAAGTCCTTCTTTATACAGAGAAAAATCGTCTTCAATCTCTCTCATATCTTCACCGAATTTGATGATTAAACGGACAGGCGCATCAATAAAATCGCCGACATTGTCTAACTCAAAAGAAAAATGACCGACTGCGTGTTCACCGAGGTCAAGAATAACGCTGTCGCCGGTTGAAGCAAAAAATTCTGTTATCCCGGGCTTGATATCCCTGTAATGGAGCACGGGAAAATTATCCTGCGCTTTTCTCAAAAATAAATTCTTATCTTTCATATATCTGATATTCAACCTTTCCGTTCAATTCGTCGCCCGGCTTTTATTCTGCATCCGGCTGCTGCCCGTCGTGAGCGAGCCACTTGCATTCCGTTATTTCCATATCGGTGAAGGTTGACTTAAAGGATGAATTTTCCGGACTACAGGCATAAATTCCGAACCGAATTGTATCCGCACCGTTCCACATATGGCAAACTCTCATCTGTTTGAAAGTGACGCCGTCATCAGAACATTCAATGCAATAATCATCTTCTCTGCGGCTGAATCTGTACCACATTGATTTAATGTCTGCATCAATTTCCGTTGTTGCCCAATCGGAATAGCCGTTGTTTGTAACAACAGAGCCGAGATGCTGAAACTTCTCATTTTCATATTCGATTGATCCTTTTATCCAGTTATCGCTGTCAAGGTACATTACAATGCCGCATTGGTCAAATCTATGCTTACTTTCAAATTCAGTTTTCACAATGAAAGAGAAAAACTTTTCATCCGTTTGCATCTGCAGAACAGGAGCATTATCATTACGAAAATGATAATATGTTCTCTGCCATAAGTCCGTGTTTGGAGCAGTTGTTATTTCAACTTTGTCGGTGGTTATCGAATAATCTGCAGGCTCTCTTGTCCATTGTAATTTGTTTGTTTCAAATTTCATGATAACACCTCGTTAAGTCTGCTTTATCAAAATAATAATATCACAAAAACTCGTTTTATTCAACCTTGTAATGTTAATAAAACCCACTTCATTTTTTGCATCATTAATGCTGAAATAGAGTTTGAAAAATAAATCTATAAGTAACTAACTTGTTGTGAGGTAACAATCGGATGAAATCGTTGAAAGGCGGTTTTTTTTGAAAGCAACGGGGGCTTCTGTATTCCGTCGGAGATATTGACAAGGCTATCTTTGTGAGAATATCTTTTCAATAGTTCTGTTACTTTTGGTCTGCTTTGTGAATTGTAGTTTTTTATAAACTCAATAAAATCTGCATCATCTTCATCGCTTTCTATCCAAGGCATATCACTTCTTGGTTTTCCTTTTCTCTCCTTAATACCATCAAGACAAACATCTAATGGATAGTCAAGAAAAATAACCGTATCACACTTTTGCATTCTCAATTCCATTGTGGAACCATAATTGCCATCAATTATCCACTCACTATTTTCAATTATTTTTGATAGTCTATCAAGAAAAACTGATTTTTCAACAGTTGTTTTATCTTCATTCCAAAACAACATATCTAAATGATACAGTGGAATTTTTGTGATTTTGTGTAATGACTTGGAAAAGGTACTCTTGCCACTTCCGGGACATCCGATCACAATAATTTTTTTCATATTTACTTACCTACAAATTGGAATTAGTCGTTATAATTCAATGCTTATTTCGTATTTGTCTTCAATGAGTATATAGTTCACATTATACTTTTTGGCAAGGGATAACACTTCTGCATTATCTGCCAACACACTCTCCATTGTGCACCATTCATCATCCGAACGATTCTCAATGGTATTTGCATATCCCTTTATGTCTGCAAAATGATTTCTTATATAGTCCTCACTCATCACCAAACAATAGTATTTAATATGTTCAAGATATTCCTGCTCAAAGTCTTTTTGCCAATCGAAAGGAATATAGCAACCTTCGACAATTAAGTTTTGCTTGTTCTCAATGGCGGTTTTAATCATTTCACGAACAATCGGCCACAGATATTCGACTAAATCCGCATCGTCCATAGGGGTAAGTTCTGTATTACCACTACGGATTAAGCCCATCTTTAGATGGTCTATTGACAGATATGGATATTTATATTTTTCGAGCAATTTTTGGGCAAGTGCAGTTTTGCCTGTATGCGATGCTCCTGTAATTAAAATAATCATTATCTCACCTCCAAATTCTAGTTTATCGAACAATATAATTTTCTATATTATATCACAATATACAATAATCTTCAATAGCAATAATCGTGTAGCATCCCGTTATGTATAGGCGGATATCATCCGCCCGATTGGGTAATACATAAAACTCAGGGCGGAATAATCCGCCTCTACACAGAAAATTCCACCATTGAGTGCCGTACATACAAAAAAATACCGCCCGAATATATCAGGCGGTATGATAAATCAATATGTCTTGTTTGCATCAGCGTTGAAGAAGCTGTCGCTGTTTACTGTGTAGTAATCGTTTTCTTCAAGTGATGTAAAGTCCTCGTCCTCAGGGTCAGGAAGTCTTGCACCGCAAGCGCCGCAGAACTGGAACTTATCGTTTACAGCTGCGTCACACTTAGGACAAATCTTGTATCCTCTTATCTGATTGAGTTCAAAACGCATTTTCTTGATACGTCTGCGTCTTGTGTCGATATCTTCACAAAGAACTCTGAATACGTTTGGATCTTCGTCGGGATTTTTATAATACTTCTTACCGATATCAGTAAAAATCTCAACTATTCTTTCTTCCTCGTAAAGAATCTTTCTTTTCAGATTATTAGCCTCAGAAATATTCTTGGCTTTATCATTCACGCCTCTGCTGACGTCATTGAATTTATCGAGAATTCCCATTTCAAATCACTCCTATATTGCATAATTATCTGCATAAATCCTCATATATAATTATACAATATTTTAAAAAAATGTCAAGCTTTTTTTGCAAAACTATATGATGTTTGTGCATTTATTACAATTCACAGATGTTATTTTCGGTAAGTTGGATAACTCCTGCTTTCTTGAATGCCTCGCTTGCCTTAGCATTATCGTCAACTCTGAGGATAATTGAAGCCTTATTGTCTGACTTGCTGAGGAATGCATACATATATTCAACATTTACCTTATCCTCTGCAAGAATATCCATTACGCTGCTGAGCATACCGAGCTCGTCCTGAATTTCAATTGCAACTACTTCTGTAATTGTTACTGTGCATTTCTGCTCTCTGAGCTTTTGGCAGGCAAGGTCAGGATCGCTTACGATAAGTCTTAAAATACCGAAATCCTTAGTGTCTGCGATAGAAATTGCTCTGATGTTAATTCCGTTATCCTTTAAAATACGGATAATTGCTGAAAGTCTGCCCTGCTTGTTTTCAACGAAAACAGAAATCTGTCTGATGTTGTTCATAATCAAACCTCCTTAATGTAATTTACGTTTATCAATAACTCTAACTGCTTTTCCTTCGCTTCTAACGATGCTTTTAGGAGCAACAAGGTGAATTGAAGGATTTATTCCAAGCATAGTTTTCATAGCGGCTGCAAGGCTTTTTTCCATAGCTGTAACTCCGCTAACTGTGTCTGTAAACTGTTCGGGATTTAACTCAACGTTTATATCAAATGTATCAGTATTATTAGCTCTGTCAACAATAATTTGATAGTTAGGAGAGTATCCTTCATTTAAAAGAACAGTTTCAATTTGGCTTGGGAAAACATTAACACCACGAATAATAAGCATATCATCGCTTCTGCCCATGGGTTTAGTCATTTTTACAAAGGTGCTGCCGCATGAACATTTTTCACGACGTTATATACAAATATCACGGGTTCGATATCTTAAAAGAGGGAAAGCTTCTTTATCAATAG
>JAZSHU010000049.1:0-72066 GCA_045533455.1 Acutalibacteraceae bacterium
TGGAACGTGACGGGCAGACCGGCGGCGGTGGTTTCAAAAATGTCGGTTATGACAGCGTCGTCTGTTGCCACCACAGGCGTATTGCCGGTGTTCTGGATCACGAAGGTATAGGTGATGGTACCGTTTTCCGTGATCACGGAAGGACTGATGGCCTTGGTGATGGTCAGGCTGGGGCTGGCTTCGGCTGTAATGGTTTCCGCCGCCGTCAGAGGGGAGCTCAGTCCGCCGCCGGTCAGCGTCACGCTGTTGGTCACGGAAGAACCCACGGCAGGCGGTGCGAAACGGTTGACTTCCGCACTGTAGATCACCAGCAGATTTCCCCCTGCCGGTACGGTCAGACCGGTAATGACAAAGGGTTCGGCCACGGCAGGCTGGGGCTGCAGCACACCGTCCGCGTACACCAGGACCGTCCCCTCCGCATACGTCAGCGGAACCAGACTGCCGCCGCCGAAGGTGTATTCCCCCAGATTGTCGATCAGCGTGAGGCCGGTATAGGGGGCAGCTCCGGTATTCACCACGCTGACAACATAGGTTACCGTGTCGCCCGGCACATACTGTCCGTTTACCGCTGTCTTGGTGATCCGCAGTACCTCTGTGATTTCTCCCTGCACTCCGCCATTCTTTATCCCCCCCCGAACTGAGTGTAGCATTCAAGAATCCATGCAAGCTCTGCGTGTGCCGCAACCTGACTCTGAAGGAAAACGATATTCTTTTCGGGGTCAAGACCTACAGCAAGCATAATTGCATACATTTCAAGAATCTGCTGACGAAGCTTTGCAGGTTCGGGGTGAATCGTAAGAGCGTGAAGATCAGCAACAGCATAAAGACAGTTATAATCATCGCTCATTTTCTTCCAGTTTTTAAGTGCTCCGAGATAGTTGCCCAATGTGGGGATTGATGTGGGCTGAATCATACTCAGAACTATAGGCTTTTTTTCGGGTGTTGTATTTTCCATCTTTAATCCTCCTTAAAGTGAGCGTGCAACCTCACCGAGAATTTTCACACCCTTGACAATTGCTTCATCTGAGGGAGTTGAGAAATTCATTCGGATGTAGCTGCATTCCTTGTCGCCGTCAACCATAAAGGCGTTACCTGGAACAACAGAAACGCCTGCGGCACTTGCCTTGCGGCAGAAATCAAGCATATCAATGCCTTCATTAAGCTTAGCCCAGACAAAAAGTCCGCCTTCAGGTCTGTGGTATGTAAGGAAATCGGAAAGCTCATTATCAACACAGTCACAAAGCAGGTTAAGCTTGCGTCTGTAAATCTCTCTGATTTTATTGATATGGCTTTCAAAATCATATTCCGTAAGCCACTTATAAACCAGAAGCTGTGAAATAAGGGGTGTATGAACATCCTGAGTCTGCTTTGCAACGGTAAGCTTGGCAATAATCTCTTTGGGTGCAAGTGCATAGCCCACTCTTATGCCGGGAGCAACGATTTTTGAAAATGAACCTGCATAAACAACGATTCCGTCCTCATCAAGACTCTTGATAGCAGGTACGTTTTCGCCTGATACACGAAGGTCTCCGTAAGGATTGTCTTCCAGAATAAGCACTCCGTACTTCTTTGCAAGCTCATAAACCGCTTTTCTCTTTTCAAGTGACATTGTAACGCCTGCAGGGTTCTGGAAATTGGGTATAGTATAAATGAACTTTACGTTTTCTTCTGTTTTGAGCTTTTCTTCAAGAGCTTCGATATTCATACCGTCGCTGTCAACGGGCACACCGCTGAGCTTTGCACCGTAGCTTCTGAAGCAGTTGAGTGAGCCGATAAAAGAAGGCTCTTCACAAAGAATACAGTCGCCGTAATTGATAAAGCACTGACTCATAAGGCTCATTACCTGCTGAGCGCCGCTTACAACAATAAGCCCGTCATTTTCACTGCCCACTCCGTAGCGTTTTTTCGCAAGGTCGGTAAGTTTTTCAATAAGAGGTGTATAGCCTTCGCTGACACCGTATTGAAGGGCAAGTATGGGGTCTGTTTCAAAAATTTCATTTACGATTTTCTTTATATCTTCAACGGGAAATGCGTCGGGTGCGGGGTTGCCTGCCGCAAGGGGAATTGTATCACCCGAGCTTTTGAGAATCTCTCTGATAATTGAGGGTTTGAGAGATGCTACACCCTTTGCAAACTTATAATCCATCAGTTTTTTCAGTCCTTTCGGGAATAACAGCCCTTTTCAGGCTAATAATGTTATAGTATACCATATTATTTTTAAAAAGTAAATGAAAATAATTATTGAGTATGCAATTTATCTGTGGTATAATTCAAAAAAAATCAAGTGGGAGTGTACAATATGAAATACGATGCGGTTTTACTTGATTTTGACGGCACCATAGCCGACACGGGAGAAGGAATTTATGACTCCGTAAGATATGCCGTCAAAGCAATGGGCTTTGACCCGTTGCCCGAGGAGGTTGTTCATACATTCATAGGCCCTCCTGTTTTTTCATCATTCAAGCGAGCGCTGAATTTATCGGATGAGGACAGTGCAAAGGCTGTTGAAAAATACCGTGAAAGCTATATGCATGGCGGAATTTACCGCCTGAGTTTTTATGACGGTATGGAAAAACTGCTGAACGATATAAAAAAATCGGGCATCAAGCTTGCGGTTGCAAGCTCAAAACCCGAAAATTTTATTATTGAAATTTTAAAATATCTGAAAATATCAGACCTTTTTGATTTCATTTCCGCACCCGAAAGTGACAGAGCACCCGAAAGCAAAACCGCACTTGTGGAGCGTGCCGTAAAGGTTTTGAATGTTGACAAAAGCAAAACGGTTATGATAGGTGACCGCTACTTCGACATTGAAGGTGCAAAGGAAGCAAAGGTTTCAAGCATAGGTGTTACCTTCGGCTTCGGAGACAGAGCTGAACTGATAAAATCAGGTGCAGATTTCATTGCCGACAGCACCGAAGATATCCGCAGAATTATTTTTTCTTAATCGCTTTCTTTGAAACTGCAAGATAAAGCAGATTGAACACAACAAAGCTGACAATCATAATTGCAGGGATAAGAATTTCACCGCTTCGTATCATTTCAAAGGATGATGCGAAGCTTTTCATTTCAGCAAAAGGTACGGTGAAATAAATTGCAGAATCACCGAGAACGAAATAAAGAACGGTGGTTATAAAGAAATAAACCGGGATTGCTTTAAGGCAGAAATCCTCTGTTCTGATATTTAAAAGGTTAGGCAATTCTCTCTTGATAATATTCTTTTTTGCAATAACCAAGCAGGGAATAATACCGATAACGCAAAGCACGGCAATAGAAATATATGTAATCAGATCTTCATTATCTGACCAGCCCTTGTAAAGAACAAGTTCGGAAATTCTCATTCCCGCAGGTCTTGCAACAGTTACGACAAAGGAAGCAAAAAGGGTAAGCACCGCACTGTATGCGGCATAAAGCTTTCTGTTTTTTACAGGTAAGGTGTAATCAAAATCGCCCTCTCCTCCGGTAACGCTTTTGGGCAAGCACACAAGCAGAAGCATAATACCGAATCCAAGAAGGAAGCCTGTCAGATACTCCCACAGTGACCAGTTGCCGCCTTGAAGGAAACGGGGAACACTGATATTTGTAAAAAATCCTCTGTCGGAATCCATAACCATAACAACGTCTGCAAGGGTTATTGAAACGGAACATATAAGATTGATTGCAAACGAGATAAACGCCGCAATTTTATCACGCTTTGCAATAAGAAGTGAAAGCGACAGCACAAGTGCAGCGGCTGAATAAGAAACTATTCTTACCATTGCATAGTAGTTTCTTCCGTAAGGAATTTTTTTGAACCAGGCTTCGTTGCCGAGATTCTTTATGTATGCCATCATCGGTGTCATTTCGTGGCCTCTGTCTGCAAGGCCAAGCTTGAACGCCTCAACCGCTTCGGAACTCACGAAAGGCACGATGTAGTGTGCAACAACGAACTGGAAGATATAAACCACGGCATAAAACACTGCAACAAGTGCTATGTAATGACCGATTTTGTATTCTTTCTTTGAGAACAGAGTGCCGATAAACATTGCAAAAAGAGGCATCCAGCCAAAGCCGAGAAGGAGCATTGCCGCCATACCCGACCAAGGACTGATTTCCGTTACCGCAACGGCTTCTTCACCGGTGAAGGGCACCGTACTGCCGAGATAACCGCCCATCTGTGAATTGAGCGTACCCCATCCGCCGTTGGTGATACCAAGCAGAATAACCGCAACTGGTATTGCTTCAAGACTCATTTTTTTACGGTTGCCGAAAAACGCAAAAATGAAAAGAACAAGCATTACACCTACCGCAAACATTCCCCACATTGAACCCCAGCCGTGAGTTCCTCTTACGCGCCACATAAAGCCGCACATAACCGCACAGGTCATCACAAGCAATGCCTTGATACCGGGGGTGAGTCGTCTTACATTCAGAACTTCCATAATTGCCTCCTTATAACTTAAAATTCATTTTTATTTCGCCGTCAAAATCTTTCCAGATAAATTCGTTGTTTTCAAAAACGATGTATCCGTGCCACGAATTTTCTTTGGGAATTGAAACCGAGCCCGTATTGAGATAAGTGAACTTACCGCAATCCGTGCATTCGGGAATATGGGTATGACCGCAAAGAAGAATGTCGCCGTCTTTGAGCGGCGGAGGATTATCCTTACCGAATTTGTGTCCGTGAGTTGCATAAATAAGCTTATCACCTGCGGATAAAACTGCGTAATCCGCAAGAATGGGAAAACTCAGCACCATCTGGTCAACCTCTGTGTCACAGTTACCTCTGACACAAAGAAGTTCATCTTTCATTCCGTTAAGAATTTCAATAACCTTTTTGGGTGCATAACCTTCGGGCAAATCGTTTCTCGGACCGTGATACAATATATCACCCAAAAGCAAAAGTTTGCCTGCGCCCTCATTTTTATATGCTTCAACAAGCTTTTTGCAGTAAAACTCCGAACCGTGAATATCGGAGGCAATCATTATTTTCAAAACTATCATCCCCTTTTTGACCATTATAATATGAAACACTCCGAAAATCAACAGACTTTCGGAGTGTTGTGAATTTTATTTACTTTTCCTGGAAACGGCTGAGGAAATGCTTTGTTCTCTCCTGCTGAGGATTATTGATAACCTGCTCAGGGTCACCTTCCTCAACTATAACGCCGCCGTCCATAAAGATAACGTGGTCTGAAACATCCCTTGCAAACGCCATTTCGTGAGTAACGATAACCATTGTCATTTTAGCCGCCGCAAGGTCTCTGATAACTTTAAGAATTTCACCCGTAAGCTCAGGGTCAAGGGCAGAGGTGGGCTCATCAAAGAAAAGAATGTGGGGATTCATAGCAAGGGCTCTTGCAATGGATACACGCTGTTTCTGACCGCCCGAAAGCTCGCAGGGATAAGCATTCAGCTTTTCGGAAAGACCGACCTTCGCAAGAATGGCTTTTGCATTTTCTTCAATTTCAGCAAGAATCTGCTTTTTGTTCCGCTTCCACTGAGGGTCTTTTTTTGCCTGAAGCTCGCAGGCAAGTGTTACGTTTTTAAGAACGGTATACTGAGGGAAAAGGTGAAAATCCTGAAACACAAGGCCTACGGAAAGTCTGTTTTTGCGGATTTCTTCCTTTGTCAGCTTATGATGGTTTTCATCATCAAAAACCATTTTGCCGTTAACGGTTATGCTGCCTTTATCGGCAGTTTCAAGTGAGGTAATGCAGCGCAGCAGAGTTGTTTTACCGCTGCCCGATGAACCGATGATTGAAAGCACCTTGCCTTCTTCAAGGTCAAAGTCAATGCCTTTGAGAACATTGTTGCTGCCAAAGCTTTTATAAAGTTTTCTGACTTCAAGTATTGCCATAGCCGCACCTTAACCTTTGTAGTAATCAAGCTTCTTTTCGATAAATCCGAACAGAAGCGTAAGTATTCCGCAGAATGCAAGGAAATAAACCGCAGTGTAGAACAGAGGCCATATGATACCCTTTGCGGTGTAGATTTCAGCCGTCATGAGAATTTCCGCAACAGCGATAATTCTTGCAAGGGAGGTATCCTTGACAAGAGTAATGATTTCGTTACCCATAGGGGGTACAACTCTTTTCACTACCTGCATAAGAATGACCTTGAAGAATGTCTGGCTTTTTGTCATGCCGAGCACCTGACAGGCTTCATACTGACCCTTGGGTATGCTTTCGATTCCGCCTCTGTAAATTTCGGAGAAATACGCAGCATAGTTGATAACGAAGGCAATCAGTGCCGCAAGCATTCTGTTTTTGAAGGGTGTTTCAAAAAGAAGTCCCGGTACATAAAACACAACCATAAGCTGCAGCATAAGAGGTGTGCCTCTGATTATCCATACAAAGGTGCGTGTAAGGTAGCTGAGGGGCTTGAATTTTGACATTGAGCCAAAGGTGATAATAAGACCCAGAGGCAATGCAAAAACAAGAGTCAAAGCAAAGAGCGTACAGTTTTCAAGCCAGCCCTCTGCAAGGGTTTTTGTTGCCGTCCAGAAGCTTACTGTTCCTGCGGCGTTAAGCATAAAAATCGTCATCAGTTCAAAACCTTTAAGTGAATTTTAGTGAAAATTATTTAATGATAATCTGCTCCTGAAGCTTATACTTTGCAGCGATTGTATCAAGAGTACCGTCTGCTTTAAGCTCTGCCATTGCCTGATTAACCTTTTCGGTCATATCACTGCCCTGACGGAATGCAACGCCGTATTCTTCGTCTGCAAATGCCTGTGAATCAACAACAACGAGGTCTGCATAGCTTGTACCTTCGCCGATCATACCGATGCTGAGAACATAGTCAACAACACAAGCGTCTGCAGTGCCGTTCTTAACTTCAAGAAGAGCAGTTGCCTGGTCTGTAACTGCGGTGAACTCTGCATTTGCAAAGAAAGCGTCTGTTTCGATAACTTCCTGACCTGCAGATTCACTTTCGGCTACGATTGAGAGACCGTCAACACTTGTAAGATTTTCGTTACCTGCCTTAACAACAAGAACCTGCTTGTTTGCCATATAGGGAACTGAAATTGACATTGTTGCAAGTCTGTCCTCGGTAATTGTCATACCGTTCCAGATGCAGTCGATTGTTTTACCGTTGAGCTCGATTTCCTTTGTTTTCCATTCAATCTTCTGGAATACGGGCTTAACACCGATTTTTTCGCAAACTGCTGTTGCAAATTCGGTTTCAAAGCCTGTAAGCTCGCCGTCAGCACCGATGTAGTTCATGGGCTCGAAGTATGTAATGCCGATAACCATTTCGCCCTTGTCAGCGATGTACTCTGCGTCTGTCATGTCTGCTGCGTCCTTGCCGCAAGCACCGAACATAAGCATTGCGGAAACTGCAAGAACAAGTGCAAGAATAAGTGATAATGCCTTTTTCATAGTTTTTCTACTCCTTTTAGCTGTAAACAGCTTTTTATTGCATTATTATATTACCTTAGTAAAGTGGATTTGTCAACTATAATTACAAATAAAAAAGAACGGCGTCAAACCGTTCTTTTCTGTTTATGACACAGCATCCATACGGCTGTTGTAAAGCTCGCTGTAAAATCCGCCCTTTTCCATAAGCTCCTTATGATTACCCTGTTCAACAATATTGCCGTCACGCATAACAAGAATCACATCAGCATTCTTGATTGTTGAAAGTCTGTGAGCAACAATGAAACTTGTTCTGCCTTGCATCATTTTTGCAAATGATTTCTGAATACGGATCTCCGTTCTTGTGTCAATAGATGAGGTTGCCTCATCAAGAATAAGCATGGGAGGCAGGCAAAGCATAACTCTTGTTATACACAAAAGCTGCTTCTGGCCCTGAGAGAGGCCCGAATTTTCATCGGATATAACAGTATCATAACCGTTTGGAAGCCTCTTTATGAAGCTGTGAGCATGAGTTGCCTTTGCGGCGGCGATGATTTCTTCATCCGTTGCATCGGGCTTGCCCATTGCAATGTTTTCTCTGACAGTACCTTCTTTGAGCCAGGTATCCTGAAGCACCATTCCGTAGCTTTTACGAAGACTGTTTCTTGTTGCTTTGTTGATATCAACACCGTCAACGGTGATTTTTCCTCCGTCAACATCATAAAAACGCATAAGCAGGTTTACAACGGTTGTTTTGCCGCATCCCGTGGGGCCTACAATAGCAACTCTGTTGCCGCTTTCAACCGAAAGGTTAAGGTTTTTGATAAGCTCCTTATCCTTAGAATATGAAAATTCAACATTTTCAAGATTAACCCTGCCTTCAACATCCGAAAGCTCTGCCGCATCGGGCAAATCAGGTGTCTGCGGCATTTCTTCAACAAGCTCAAAAAGTCTTTCGGCGCAGGCAAGAGCATTCTGCAATTCCGCAATAACACCCGATATTTCATTGAAAGGCTTTGTATACTGATTTGCATAGCTGAGGAAGCAGGAAAGCTCACCTACGGTGATTGTGTTATTCACAACCGCAAGTGCACCCGCAAGACCTACAGCCGCATAAACCATACTGTTCACAAAACGGGTGCAAGGATTGGTGAGTGATGAAAAAAAGATTGCTTTGAGAGAATATTTTGCATATCTTTCGTTGATTTCATCAAATTCTTCAAGGCATTTTTCTTCCCTTGAAAAAGCGGTCACAACCTTTTTATTGCCTACATTTTCTTCGGTGTATGCTGTCTGTTCGCCTCTGGTTTTTGCCTGCATCATAAACATTGAATGAGTGTGCTTTGCAATAAACCTTGCAACAAAAAGCGAAAGCGGAGTAAGAATAACCACAACAAGGGTTATTTTCCAGTTGATTGAAAGCATAAAGCCAAGTGTACCCGCAATAGTGACAACACCGGTGAAAAGCTGAGTAAAGCCCATAAGCAAGCCGTCCGCAAACTGGTCTGCATCGGAGATAATTCTGCTTACGGTTTCGCCGGCAGGCTTTGAATCAATGTAGCTCAGAGGAAGAATCTGAATTTTTTCCATCGCCGCATTTCTGATATCTCTGACAACTCTGAAAGTTATTCTGTTGTTGAGGGTATTCATTATCCACTGTGCGGCGGCGGCAATCAATGCAAGTATGCCGATTTTGTAAAGGTAAGGCATAAGTGCCGCAAAATCAACTCTGCCTGCACCCGCCACAGTATCAATGGCACCGCCTGCAAGCACGGGAATGTAAAGACTTACCGCAACGCTGAGCGCCGCAAGAATTATTGAAAAGGCAAGGTGAATTTTGTATCTGCCAACATAATTAAGCACCCTCTTGACAGTACCTTTGTTCATTTTCTTTTTCATATCTCATCCTCCTCAAACTGCGAAAGATGAATTTCCCTGTAAACTTCACTGCTTTCAAGCAATTCTGCGTGTGTACCGATTTCTGCGCATCCGTCATCAAGAACGATTATCTTATCAGCATGCATAATAGACGATGTACGCTGAGAAACAATGAATACTGCGGTATCGCCTTGATTTGCGGCTATTGCTTTACGCATTGCGGAATCCGTAGCATAGTCAAGGGCACTCGAACTGTCGTCAAGAATAAGAATGTCTGCATTTTTAACAATGGCTCTTGCCACTGCAAGACGCTGACGCTGACCGCCCGAAAAATTTCTGCCGCCTTGCTCAACGGGAGCATCAAGCACTCCGTCTTTTTTCAATATAAACTCCGCCGCCTGAACAATTTCAAGGGCTTTCATTATTTCTTCATCTGTTGCATCAGGCTTGCCCCAAAGCATATTTTCCCTGACTGTACCTTTAAAAAGCACTGATTTCTGCGGAACGACTGCAATCTTTGAACGCAATTCTTCAAGGGATATTTTACTGACATCCGCACCGCCCGCAAGCACCTGACCCGAAGTTGCTTTATAGAAAGCGGGAATAAGATTCACAAGTGTTGTTTTACCCGAGCCCGTTGAACCGATTATACCGACGGTTTCGCCTTTTTTGACAGAGAAAGTGATGTTATCAAGGGAATTATCGCCTGCACCTGCATATGCAAATGAAACATTTCTGAATTCAACAATATTTTCGCTGTTTTCGTCATATTCCGCACTGCCGCCCTGCTCCTCGGCAGGTGTATCAAGCACCGAACTTATTCTGCCTGCACAGGCAACGGATTTCGTGATACTGATGATAAGATTTGCAAACTTGACAAGCTCAACAAGAATCTGTGACATATAGTTATAAAGTGCAACCACGGCACCCTGAGTGATAAGTCCTGCCTCAACCCTTATTGCACCCTTATAGATAAGCACCGCAATACCTATATTGATTATAACGCAGGTAACAGGGTTGAGAAGTGCAGATATTCTGCCCGTAAATTCCTGAATTGCAGTCAACGAATCGTTGCGTTCTCTGAATTCTTCAATCTGCTCATCTTCCTTACAGAACGCACGGATTACCTTTGCACCCGTCAGGCTTTCCCTTGCGGTACAAAGGACTTTATCCAAAGCAACACGCACTTTCTTGTAATAAGGAATACAGAAAAACATTATTCCGAAAACCGCCAGTGACAAAAGCGGAATAACAACCGCAAAGGTCACAGCCGCTTTTGCATCAACGGTAAATGCCATTATCATTGCACCGATTACAACAAAGGGTGAACGCAGAAGCAGACGCAGAGTCAGGTTAAGTCCGTTCTGCACACTGTCCATATCGCCTGTCATACGGGTTATGAGAGTAGCGGTACCTGCGGAATCGATTTTTTCATAAGAAAGTCTGCCGATATGCTCAAAAACGGCATGTTTCAGCCTTTTCACAAAATTAACAGAGGCACTTGCCGCAAAATACTGGGCTGTAAGCGAAAAAGCAAGACCTACTGCACCCAGAAGCACAAGCAAGCCGCACATCCTGAGTATGTATGAAGTATCTCCGCTTTGTATACCTGTATCTATTATTTTTGCAACCACAAGAGGAACAAAAAGCTCCAATATGGCTTCAAGCATTTTAAACAACGGCGCAAGCACACACTGAATACGGCTGCCGTCAAGATATTTCAGAAGCTTTTTCATATTTTTTCCTTCCTTGTAAGGTGTTTCCGAAATTTTATTTTATCATAAATTATTGCTTTTGTGAAGTGTAAGGATAAATTTCACAAAACAAATGTTAAAAAATTTCTTATTTCTAATTTAGAATTATAACCACAAAAATATATGGTAAGATTTTTGTGATTTGGGTGTTTTGCCCGATTTGTAAAACGGAGGAAAAATAATGAAACCTATAAAAGAAAAACATTTTGGCATTGCAAGAAAAATCGTTGCAAATATGACCTCGGAAAGTTGGGAAACAATTCCTCACACTTCCTATATTTATGAGCCCGAAGTTACGGAGTTTATGACTGTTGTCAAGGAGATGAATGAATCCGGCAAATTCCCCGTAAAGCTTACCGTAAATACCGTTATGCTCAAAGCTCTTGCGGAAGCTTTCAAGGCAGCACCTCAGCTTAACGCTCACATCAAATTCAACCGCAAGCTTGTAAGAGGCGTTGTTACGGAGTGGGATGAAATTCACGCAGGTATGACCTGGATTCTCCCCAACGGTGAAATGATGACAATTAATCTTCACGATATCGGCAACAAAAACCTTGTTGAACTGGCTGAATACATTGCAGACGTAAGCAGAAAAATCGGAAACACCGATATGACCGAGGTTATGTTTGAGGTATCACTTAACGATACTCTCGAAAAGCTTAAAAAAGGCAGAGTAATGAATGCAATTTACCGCCTTTTCGGTGCAAAAACAGGTAAACATAAGATTAAAACGCTTTCGGGTAAAGCAAAGAAAGATTATTATGCAATCCCCGAAACCGACAGACTTACAAAATATGATATCAAGCAGGGCACGGTAACTATCTCCAACATCGGCTCTCTCACCAGAGGAATCAACGGCAGAGTGGCTCTTCTTTCAATCATTCCGCCTCAGGTTTTTGTTTGCTGTATGG
Organism: Acutalibacteraceae bacterium; assembly: GCA_045533455.1. GTDB lineage: Bacteria > Bacillota > Clostridia > Oscillospirales > Acutalibacteraceae > CAG-177. The sequence goes on from JAZSHU010000049.1 coordinate 11,884, forward strand.
GTTCAATCATGAAGAAACCCGTTGTCAAGCAGGATGAAAACGGCAACGATGTTATCGTTATCGGCAATGAAATGCCCATCGACCTTGTATTCGACCACAGAGCACTTGATTTTGGCGAGGTTGTGCCCTTCATTAACCGTCTTGAAGATATTTTCAGAAATCCCGAACAGATGTATAACTGGTAAACCAAAAGCTCCTTTGCGAATGCAAGGGAGCTTTTTCTTGCATTTACCGCTTGATTTTGATATACTTTTGACAGAACAATGAAAACAGCAAATCACAGAAAAAGGTGAACACATGAAAACTTTTTTTGATGCATACCGTACAGACGGTGAAAACCCCGTATTCTGTTACAGAAGCGGTCTTGCGGTTTATGAGGAGACACTTTATAACGGTGTACTTGTTTCATCAGGCTATAATGCCTCGGGTTATCCCTTGGGTCTTCTTCAGATTTGCCCGTCAAGACTTGACCCAAAGGATTTTCACGAGCCGTCTTCATTCAACATTGAACTTGACGGTCAGAGTATTGATTACCGTCTGAAGCTCATTGATTTTGAAACTGTTAAAAGTGAGGATAACCTTGAAACAGTTATGACACTTGAAAGCGGAATAAAGCCTGTAAGACTCAAAATACACACAATTCTTGACGGTTCACAGATGTTCAGCCGTTACATTGAGATAGAAAATCTTTCGGATAACAATATTAATCTCAGCAGACTTGTTCTTCTTGGCGGAGGGATTGAAGAAACAAACCGCAGACACTACGGTCACGGCAATGAAATCAATAAAATTTACTCCGTGGGATATTTCGACAGCGACAAATGGGGCAGAGAAGGTGAATTTGCCTGGCATGACCTTTCTCCCGACGAGTTGACTGTAAAAACCCGTTTCGGCAGAGACAGATTCAGGCACCCTCTCATATTCATAAAAAACAATCTCAGCGGTATGATGTATTTTTCGCAAATCGGTTGGAGCGGCGGATGCAGTTTTTCCGTTGATCACCATGCCGATTACGAAAGAAGCGACAGCCTGCTTTCGTTCAAAGCGGAAATTACCGCACATAAGCCTCTTGCCGTGATACCGCCCGAATCTGTTTTTGTAACACCCAAGGTGCATATGGGTGCAGTTATCGGCGGTCTTGATGAAGCCGTCAACGAAATGCATTCCCACATCCGCAAATCCGTGCTTAATATGCCCGAAGCCTCGCCGGAACAATGCCTTGTAGGTGCAGGAATGGGTGCCGAGCACGATATGTCGGTTGAAACCACAAAGGCTTACGCAAAGCAATTTGCGGAGATGGGTGCGGAAGTATTTATCGTTGATGCAGGCTGGGTCTGTCCGCCTTCAAAACAGGCTCAATGGTCGGAATACAACGGCAGAAACATCCCCGACCCCGAAAGATACCCCGACGGTCTTTCCGAAATTTCGGATTATTGCCGTTCGCTCGGGCTGAAATTCGGTCTTTGGGTTGACATTGAAAATCTCGGCTCAAAATCTCCCGTTTACGAGGAACACCCCGAATGGCGTGAAAAAACCGTTCTCGGAATTCAGAGCGGAAATCTTGCGGATTTCAGCAAACACGAAGTTGCACAATGGGCAGAAAACGAGCTTTCACGCATAATTGAAGAATACAAGCTTGATCTTCTGCGCGTTGACCACAACGTGTCATACCGTGATTACTTCACAATGGCGAATGCAGGCACAGGTGTTACGGAATGTCTTTCATTGCGTCACCATCAAACAGTATACAAGATGTATGAAAATCTGAAACGCAGGTATCCCGATGTCATATTTGAAAACTGTGCAGGCGGCGGAGCACGCACAGACCTCGGAATGATGAAAAACTTCAATCACACCTGGGTTTCCGACTGCCAGAGAGCACCACGTTCATTGGCAGTCACAAACGGAATGACAATGGCACTGCCTCCCGAAAGGGTTGACCGTCTTTTTGCAGGAATGGGCTGTCACGAACACGGCTCGCTTGACCTCCAGATGAGAAACACAATGCTCACTCACATGACTCTCAATGTTATTGCACCCGCAAACGCACAGCCGAACAAGGCGTCAATGGATTTTGTAAAGCACAGTGTTGAGATATACAAAAATTTCATCCGTCCTTTCCTGCCTGTGGCAAAAACATTCCACCACACTCCCGAATCGGGTCTGCTGAACAGTGATTTTTATGCACTTGAAATCGCTTCACCCGATTTTGCCAAAGGTGCAATGGCGGTATTCTCACTGCCCTGCGCAAAAGCAGATAAATATAAAGCTGTTCCCAAAGGAATAAATGCGGAATATACATACAAAATAACCCTTGACAACAGCGGTGCAAGCTATACCGCAAAGGGTTCGGATTTACTTCTTCACGGTATTCCCACCGTACTTCCCTGCCCTCTTTCCTCGGAACTCATACTTTTTGAAAAAATAAGTTGATTTTTCTCCCGATGCTGAATTTTTTGTCGGTTTCGGGAGATTTTTATTTTGAAAGCTATTTACAAACCGTTCACAATATGATAATTTTAAAATAACAAAAAACACAGGAGGTCAATTTATGTCAAAGAAAAAATTCGATGTAGGCGACGGCATTTATGATGCCAAACAACTGGGCTATCCCAGAATGGCTGTGCTCGGTGTACAACATATGTTTGCTATGTTCGGTGCAACCGTTCTCGTGCCTGCCCTCACAGGTCTCAGCGTTTCCGCAACTCTTCTTTTTGCAGGTCTTGGTACTCTTCTTTTCCATTTCCTTTCAAAAGGTAAGGTTCCCGCATTTCTTGGCTCCTCCTTCGCATTTATCGGCGGTTATGCCGCAATAACAACTCTTGCAGACGGTTCAAGCGATTACAGTCTTCTGCCCTACGCCTGCTTCGGCGTTGCCTGTGCAGGTCTTCTTTACCTTGTGCTTGCTGCTTTGATTAAAGCCTTCGGTGCAAAAAAGGTTATGCGCTTCTTCCCGCCCATCGTAACAGGCCCCATCATCATCGCAATCGGTCTTACCCTTTCATCAAGTGCAATACAGAACTGTTCCGCAAACTGGCTTGTTGCCGTAATCGCAATCGCAATTATTATCATCTGTAACATCTGGGGCAAGGGTATGATAAAGATTATCCCCATTATGCTTGGCGTTCTCGGTTCATCGGCAATCGCCGTTATCCTTCACTTTACCGGTGCAATGGAAGTTCTTGACCCCGTTAAGCTGGAAACCTTTAAGGATGCCGCATGGATAGGTCTTCCCTTCCAGTTCAAGGATACAGTTTTCGGCCTGTTTGCAGGCGATTTTGATAAAAACCTTCTTGTTTCTGCAGTTATTACCATCATGCCCATTTCTCTTGCAACAATGGTTGAGCATATCGGCGATATTTCCGCAATCAGCTCAACCTGTAAGAAGAATTATATTGCAGACCCCGGTCTTCACAGAACCCTTCTCGGCGACGGTCTGGCAACAATCCTCGCATCACTTTTCGGTGCACCCGCAAACACCACATACGGTGAAAACACAGGCGTTCTTTCTCTTTCAAAGGTTTTTGACCCCAAGGTTGTAAGAATTGCAGCTTACCTTGCAGTGCTTGTTTCATTCTCACCCAAGTTTGCATCACTTGTAAGCCTTATGCCCACCGCAACAATCGGCGGTGCATCACTTGTTCTTTACGGTATGATTTCGGCAGTAGGCGTACGCAATGTTGTTGAAAATAAAGTTAACTTTGAGAATACAAGAAACATCATCATTGCCGCACTTATTCTTGTTCTTTCAATCGGAATCAACTACGCAGGCGCAATTCAGATTCCCGTCGGCTCGGTTACAATCAGCCTTTCAGGTCTTGCAGTAGGTGCTCTTGTGGGTATCATCCTTAACGCAATCCTTCCCGGTAAGGATTACGAATTCGGGACCGATGAAAAGGGCGATAAATCCGTTAACTTCAAAGTGTAATTTCTCAAAACACAATATAGTGCCGTCTTCACCCGAAGACGGCTTTTTTATTTGTGTTATTAACCAAAAACAGACACCCTTTACTGTGAATAATTCATAAAAAAATATTGCAGTATTGAAAAACTGTTAAGACTATGTTAATATAACTTATATATTTTATGATAGGAGAGATTATATGGCTTCAGAATCAACCGCCAAGGTTGTTGAAAAGAAGGCACCGAGCGCTGTTCCCAAAGACAGACGTTACGTCGGTTCAAAAGAAACCTTCGCATACATACTGGACGACATAGCCCAGAGCTTTAATATCGGTAAGTATGACGACGTTTTCAAGATGAACATCCTGAAAATCGACCTTGTTCTTCAATCGGTCACAAACGGTATTATCAGTGTCTGGGATATCATCAATGATATCTTCCTTGCCGCAATTGTTGACAAAACAAGAACCAGATGGGGTAAATTCAAACCCTGGCTTGTTGTTTATGCCGTTCCCGGCGTTTTCCTGACAATAATATATTGGGCATTGCCTATGTTCTACGGAACTGACGGTATCGGAACGGACATCCCCCGATTTGCAATTTATCTGCTGTTACAGATTTTTTCAAATCTTGCAAGCTCACTGATTGCTATTGTCCGTCAGGGTATGACAGCAACAATTACACCCAACATCATTGACCGTACAAGACTTATCACTTCCGCTAACCTTCTTTCAGGCTTTGTTGAGAAGGCTCCCGAAATTCTTATGGGTCTTCTTATTGACATTTATATCAACAGTCCCGCAAAGCAGGTTCTTCAGGTTACTAATCCCCAGTCATATCAGGCGGGTTACAACAGGATGTTTGTTCTCGGCGGTGTTATTACTGCAGTTGTATCCGGTCTTTTTGCACTCTTCTATGCATTCGTTGCAAAAGAAAGAGTTATGCAGACGATTGACCGTCCCAGCATTTTCAGCGGACTTAAATCAGTTGTTACAAACAAACCCCTTCTTCTTATCACTCTCTCCGAGTTCCTCGGTGCATTCAGCCTCAACTCAGGCACAAACCTTTACTACATTGAAGTTCTCAACCTTGCATCAATGTCAACAATCGTTGGTATTCCCGGTGCGGTTGTTTCACCCATTTCTTATTCGTATGTTCCCTGGGCACGTTCAAAGTTCTCAACAAAAGCTCTCTGGATTGCAGGTTCTCACGTTGACAGCGTGCTGATGCTCGGCGTATTTGCCGCAGGTAAGTTTATCAACATAGGCGGCAAGAAGGGCTACGAAAGCCTTGCAGTTATGATTCCCGCATTTATGCTGCGTGAAACCATCTGGATGTTCTTCTGGGGTATCAGAAAGGTTATTCCCGAAGAAATGAGAAACGAAGCTATCGACTACGGCGAGTGGAAGAACGGCTTCCGTTCAGAAGGTATGACCGGTGTTGCAAAGGGTCTTATCACCAAAATGGTTAACAGCGTTAAGGGCGTTATTCAGCCCCTTCTCTTCAAGGCGTTCGGTTACGACCCCAGCAAAAACCAGGGTGCTCAGACTGCCGAAGCTCGTTACGCACTCTTCTTCATGTGCACACTTCTCCCCGTTGTTACAGGTATCCTCAGCATCGTTCCCCAGCTCTTCTATGACCTTCAGGGTGAAAAGAGAGAAAGAATGTATCGTGAGCTTCACGAAAGACGCAAGGCGATTGCTGCGGAAGTTAACGAATTTAACGAACAAGCAGGCGAAAACTCAGCAAAATAATAATGTTAAAAAGCCTCGACACTCCGTCGGGGCTTTTTTGATAAGGTATCTATTATGAACAATATCATTACAGCAGTGCAAAACCTGCTTAAAGAAAAGTCAAATCCCGTTATTGCCATAGACGGACCCTGTGCTTCGGGCAAAACAACCCTTGCCATGAATCTTTCAGAAAAATTCGACTTTCAGGTTATACACATGGACGAATTTTTTCTGACACCTGAAATGCGGAGTAAAGAAAGGCTCTCACAAACGGGCGGGAATGTGCATTATGAGCGTTTTAACAATGAGGTTGCATACGGTATAAAAAACAATTCGGAGTTTATTTACGGCATTTATGACTGTCATACGGGTATACAGACAGATTCATTACCTGTCTCACCTTTGAAACCGATTATAATTGAAGGTTCATATTCACTGCACCCCGAAATTCAGATAACTTACGATTTGAAAATCTTTGTTGAATCAGATTATGAAACAAGGCTGCAACGTATACTTGAACGCAACGGTGCGGAAAGCCTTGAAACATTCAAAAGCAAATGGATTCCCCTTGAAGACAGGTATTTCGAAGAATTCGCAATTGAAGAAAAATGTGATATAAAAATAAAAACCGACCGCTGATTACGGTCGGTAATTTTTTTGTTTCTGATTATTCGGCAAAACCTGATTCAACAAGCTTTACAAGCTCTGTTACTGCCTGCTCCTCATCGGGACCGCCTGCAATAATACGGATGCCTGTTCCGCCCATAATGCCAAGTGAAAGAACACCGAGAAGGCTCTTTGCGTTTACTCTGCGTTCCTCTTTCTCAACCCAGATTGATGACTTGAACTCGTTTGCCTTCTGAATGAAGAAGGTTGCGGGACGAGCGTGAAGGCCAACCTGATTCTGAACTGTAACATCTTTAACAAACATATCTATATCTCCCAAACTGAAAATTTCTTGTGATACCATTACATATTATATCATAAAACTTTGCTTCGTCAACATATTTGAACACAGTTTTGACCCGTAACCAAATAATTCGGCTTGTCGGCCAAACCAAGGGCAGACAAAAAATTTTGTTTTGTTCAAATTGACGATAGACAAACCGTGTTTTTTGTTATACATAAACAGAAATTTTGTGATTACAGGGTAAAAACGGTGTTTTATAAAAAGAAAAAGCGAAAAGCAAAGTGTTTTGTACGCCTTGCCTTTCGCAGTTTAACCAAATTAATTATCAGTTAAGAACATAGATTGTGATGTTTCTGTTACCCCAATCGTAACACATATCCTCGTTATTCATATAGAGGTCAACATCGGTATTACCCATTTCAACAAATCCGCCTGTATCTGCCGCAACACAGTAGCCGTAAACATAGCTTCCGTCTGCAGAAACAATATAAAGCTCTGAACCGTAAGGATACTCCTTGGGGTCAACGGCAATATGCCCGGGCATGGGCTTTCTGCCGGTAGATGTTGCAGGGTCACCGGTATATGCGGTAGCCTTTGCGTCAACCTTCTTTGTGTAATTGACGGGAATACCGTTTTCATCAAGCTTCACATCGGAAGGAACTTTCAGCTCTGAAATAGGTGCATCTGTATTTTTGTAGGCAGCAAGCGTTTCTCTTGATTTGGTACCTACCTTTTTGATTTCGTTAACGGGCTTCTTTGTAACAACTTCTTCCGACAAAACAGTTTCAACAAGCTTGCCATCCACATACTTTTCAGTATAGTAAACCTGCTTCTCACCGTTAACACCGGGTGTTACAATTTCGATTTCGTCAACATACATATCATCACTCTTGATGATTTCCGTTTCGTATTCAACAGCTACCTCTTCGATAACTGTTTCATATTCAACTCTTGTGATTCTGATTTCGGTAAAGCCTTTAAGCTCTGTATCAAGTGAAGGCTCAACGATATCGTCGTCACCGATTTCAACGCCTGCTTTTTCAAGTGCTTCGGCAACAGTGCCTTCTGCAAGATATGCCTTTTGGGTTTCTCCGTCAACCTCAATGTTAACCGTGAAAGCTCTCTTAATGAAAACCTTCATACCCTCGAAAACATTGCTTTCGGTATCTACGCTGACTTCATCCTTATCACCGATAACGATGCCTTTGCCTGCGAAAATGTCATCAACCGTATCGGAATAACCGATAAAGTAAGATACAAGACCGTTATCTTCAATACGGATAACGCTTGATCTGCTGATAACAATTGTGCCGCCCTCTTCCGCATTGAAAGCAGAAGTATCAAGGCTGTCGTTAGGGCTGAGAATAAAGCCTGCTTCTTTTACGATTTCACGGGGACTGCCTGACTTGGCAGTTATGCTTACCGATTTTTCTCCGTCAACTACGGTAACCTCGGGGTCGCCCGTCGCAGCAAACGCCGTGATTGTTACCGAACAGACAAACAGAACTGCGACAACGACTGTCAGAATTCTGAAAGCCTTGCTTCGCTTCCCGCTGTCTACGGATGATGAATTTGTAATCATAAAACTCTCCTTATTTTGCGCATTAGTAGTTTTTTGGTAAAGCCTTTTAGGGGTCAAACCTCGATTTCCTTTTGCAACGGGTGTCATTATATTGACATTTTTCCGATTTGTCAAATTTTTTTAGAACGAATTTTTGTTTATTTTGCACAACGCATTTGCTGTTATTTGTCAAATAAGCACATTCCCCTACACAACATCTTGTTGTAATTTGTAATTATATGGTAATTTTTTTGTGAAAAACAGAAAAAGTTACAAATGGTTACAAAAGTGTAAAAATCGGTTACAATTTTTCAAAATATAATAAAAGCAGGCAATTTTGTCTGTGTTTGCCACAGGAACAAATTGCCTGCATAGTAATTATATTACTATTACATTTATAATATACATCAGATGCTGAATTTTTTTGAATCAAAGGGCTCCGCAGTGTGTAATTTTTCACAGTCAAAGAAGGTTACATCGCCGCCGTCGTTACCCTGAATTGTGTAGTATTTGCCGTTGTCGTAAATAACCGCCGCACCGTCATCAACCGCAAGCCCCGAAAGAGACGACCCTTTGATTGCATCTGCAAAGCTCTGCCAGTGAGGGCTTTCAAAATGAGGACAGTTACAGAAGGGAAGCAGGCCCAGACAGTCAACAAACATAAATTCGTGGTTTTCTCCGCAATCGTCATATCCCTGCTCAAACCAACACATTGACCCTGAGCTGTAGCCTGAAAGAATAACACCCTTTTCGTATGCTTTTATGAATATTTTATCTGCACCGGTTTCCTTCCAGGTATCCATAAGGAATTTCAGGTTGCCGCCGCCTGCATAAACAATATCGGCAGACATAATCTTTTCTTCAATTTCTTCTTTTGTTAGAGTTTTATCCGTCAGTAAAAGCGCAGATACACTGCAGCCCAGACCGATAAAAAGCCTGAATATATGCTCATCGCCGTTTATATCGTCAAAGCCTGCCGTAGGAACAAACAGCACCGAAGGATTTTTCTTTTTTGCAAGCGACACAATATGCTCAAAAATGGGCTGAACCTCGTTGTCACAGTATCTTCCGCCGCCTACGCCTATAATTATTCCCATAACCGCACCTCTTATATTATTAATATACATTATATATGTTACCACAAATCATTTTACTTGACAACTGTGTTTATTTGATTAAAATTAAAAGTGGTGATGTTATGTATAAACAAAAGCTTGCACTTGCCCTTAACGATCAGTTCGACATTCCCTATGAAGAACAGATTCTTCTGTTTAAGTCTGTGGGATTTGAGGGCTTTGCAATAGATGACAGCGACAGAAAATCCGATGTTTCCGCACTTGCGGCCAAGGGCAAAGCCGAAGGACTTTTCATTGAATATCTTCACGCACCCTTCAACAAATCAGACGATATGTGGTCTGAGGGTGCTTTGGGAGACGAGGCACTGGTTGAGCTTATAAAATATGTTGAGCTTTGTGCAAAACTTGAAATCCCCACACTGGTTGCACATACATTCATAGGCTTCGACGAGCCTTATATTCCTACAAGCACAGGTATTGAGCGTTACGGTGCCCTTGCAAAGCGCGCAACAGAGCTGGGAGTAGCCCTTGCACTCGAAAACACCGAAGGTTTCGAATATCTTGACGCTCTTATGAATTCACTTAAAGGCGAAAAATCTGTGGGCTTCTGCTGGGATTCGGGTCACGAGCTATGCTATAACTACGGTAAGAATCTGCTTGAGCTTTACGGTGACAGACTTATCTGCACTCACCTTAACGATAACCTGGGAATACGGGACTACGGCGGTAAAATCACCTATATCGATGACCTGCACCTGCTCCCCTACGACGGTATTCACGATTGGAACGAGCTTGCACAAAGGCTTGCAAAATGCGGTTTTAACGGCAATCTTACCTTTGAGCTCAACACCGTAAGCAAACCCGGCAGACACGAAAACGACAAATACGGCGAAATGCCCGTTAAACAATATATCTCAGAGGTATATTGCAGGGCTTGCAGATTTGCCGCAACATTCAACAAGGAGATCACAAAATGAGTGAAACAAAGATGACAAAAAAACAGAATATTATTCAGATAGTGAAATTCGCACTTTTTTCAGCTTCGGCAGGCATAATCCAGATTGTTTCCTTTACCCTTCTGTTTGAGGTTGCAGGTCTTAACAATACGGTCAGCTATATTATTTCACTTTGTCTTTCCGTGCTCTGGAATTTCACATTCAACAGAAAATTCACATTCAAATCGGCGGCAAACATTCCCGTTGCAATGCTTAAAGTTGCACTTTTCTATTGCGTGTTCGCTCCCCTTTCAACCTGGTGGACTCACGAATTCACCGCAATGGGAATCAATGAATACCTGATTGAATTCGGCACAATGGCAGTAAACCTTGTTACCGAATATCTCTATTGTCGCTTTGTTGTTTACAGAAACTCAATGAACACACGTGATTGATAAGGAGACAGTAATGATCAAAAAAATTTTTTCTCTTACTTTCGCACTGATAATCTGTCTTGCCTGCACAGCACCTGCCTTTGCAGACGGCGGCGGATACTTCACTCCGTTCACCGCAACGGTTGAAACACAGACCGGTACCGTACTTTATGACCGGGTGTGGAACAGCGATATGACACGCAGTATTATGCGTCCTATGTCAATTTTTGTTCCCAACGGCACAAATCTTCTTGTTACGGGAGAGCGTGAATTTGAAGGTGAAATATACCTTGCGGTTGAATACAACGATTTTGAAGCCTATATTCAGCGTTCAAAAGTTACAATTATGAGAGACTCTGTGGGTGATGACCTTGCCTTTCCCACATCATCCGAAAGAAGTGTTGCGGTAATCAACAAAAACGGTGTTGCCCTGCGTAAAGGACCGTCCCTTGCATACGGCAAAGCTCTTGAAGACAATATTCCCTACGGCACGGAGCTTTCATACACTCAGACCAACAGTCAGGCAGAGGCTCTTGCACAGTGGGCATACACCGAATACAAAGGCACAAAGGGCTGGTTTTATATTTTCCAGAGCGGCATAGAGGATATTTATGACTGCGCCTTTGTGCTTGATGATGAAGATATATATACCGGTACGGTTGAAGTGCTGACCGACGGCGCATTTCTTACCGAAACCGCTTATCAGGCTTCGGCAAAGACCGTCCAAAATATTCCTGCCGGCACGGTTATGTCATTCAGATATTTCTATGAGAATCTGGATTATTCAGTCAGCGTTTTCGTTGAATACAACGGTTTCAAAGGCTGGCTTCACACAATGAATCCCAAATACAAGGTTGCAATGAGTGAAAAAGGCGGCGTTTATGTGCTTGCAGAAAAAGGATTGCCTATGTATGAAAAGCCCCTTGACACCAACGCCGAGGTAATTGCCACTCTTCCGAAAAACACAAACCTCTGTATTGACAGTCAGTATTGGTATACAGACGTAACCGAAAGCTCAATCAAAGTTGACCGATGGATGTATGCCGAATATAACGGCACAAAGGGCTGGATATACAGTGGCGACACTTCGGAATACTGCTGCATGAGCAATGTTTATGACATTAAAATAAACCATGCGAAGGGTCTTGAAATTTATACGGAGCCTGACCTGAACTCAGAAATTTCAGGCAGTGTCCCCAAGGAAGAAACCGTAACCTGCGTATATGAAATTGCAGAAGAAAAAGACGGCGAAACCGCTTACTGGTCATACATCACTTACAACGGCATAAACGGCTGGGTTTTCGCAACGGAAGAAGAAGCCTCCTATGTTGAAGGCAGTGAAAAATTCCTTGATGCTCCTTTCGGTGCAGAAAAAATAAACCGCAGAGCAGCCGAAAATGCGCCGAAACTCAAAGACGGGATTTCCGTGGCGGTAATAACAGGTATCTGCTCCGCAGCGGCAGTTATTGTTGCCGCAATAATAATCATTATTGCTGTGAAAAAGAAGAAAGCCGGATAAACAAGAATAAATGCCTGAGTTTCTTTACGGAATTCAGGCATTTTTGTTGCAAAACCATTGTCTGTATGATATAATTTATTTAATTATGACTTTGGAGGGAGAAAGTTTTGAAAATCATCAAAGCAGCTTTATTCTACATCTGGCAATTCACCTTTGCCATTGTACAAAACCTTATCGGTCTTGTCATGCTTGCAATCTATAAATCAAAGGGCGCAAAGAGCGAATGGTATCACAATGCGCTGATAACCTACATAGACAAAAAGAATTTCGGCGGTATATCGCTGGGTATTTTCATTTTCATAAATGCCAAAAGAGAAGGCGACCATCTTCACGACACAAAAATCCACGAATACGGTCACACCGTGCAATCACTTATCCTCGGACCTCTCTGGCTTTTCATCATTGCAATTCCCTCAATGATATGGTGCAATGTTCCTTACTTTGTGAAAAAGCGTAAATATGACAATGTATCATACTACTGGCTTTACTGCGAAGGTTGGGCAAACACCTGCGGACTTTGGGCAACCAAGGAACGCTTCAAGACTCCCGAACTTCTCAACCGCGGCAGATACGGCAAACCCATCAATCCCAACAGAAGTGCCCGTAAGGACATCAAAGGCAGAAAGAGGAACAAATAATGGAGAAGAAATACCTTAAAACGAGTGAAATTCTTTCGTTCTCAACCGCAGGCTTCGGCAGAAGCATGATATACAACCTGATGTCGATTTTCCTGCTCATATTCTACACCGACGCAATGAAGCTTCAGCCTGTTCATGCAGGTGCAATCATCCTTGCCGCCCGTATTTTTGATGCGGCAAATGACCCTCTGATGGGTATTATTGCCGACAAGACCAAAACAAAATTCGGCAAGCTTCGCCCCTATCTTCTTTTTTCACCCTTTCTTATTCTTATTTCAACCGCACTCCTCTTCAACGTACCCGAAAGCTTTTCTTATAACGGAAAGCTTGCATATTCTGCAATAACATATATTATGTGGGGCATCTGCTTCACAATTCAGGATGTTCCCTTCTGGGGAATGAGTGCTGTTGTTTCACCCGTTGAGCAGGAAAGAAACAAGTTCCTTTCAACCGCAAGAATCTTCTGCACCATCGGCGGAATTATCCCCTCTGTTCTCGTTCCCGTTCTCAGTGCGGATAACTCACTCGGCACTGTTCAGGGTTACAGAGTAAGCGGTATTATCTTTGCTGTTCTCGGTTCAATGCTTTCGCTTCTCGCCTTCTTCGGCACAAAAGAAAGAATTGAACAGACAAAAGAAAAAACATCGGTTAAAGAAATCGTTACCGCATACACAAAGAACGCTCCCCTGCTGCTTCTTATCCTTGCAAGCATTTTAGGCTCTGCAATGCTTATGATTCAGACCTCGGGCAGCTACATTGCAAAGTATCTTATTCAGGATTCAGGCATTATACCCCCCGGCTCTGTTCAGGTTTCAATGACCGTTGCAATCGGTATCGGTATGATGGTTGCAATGGTGCTTATGCCTGTTCTCAGAAAAAAGCTTTCACTTAAACAGATTTATATTATTTCAGCTCTTTTCGGTGCTGCAATCCACACAGTAATCTATTTCGTCGGTTACGCAAATTTCTATGTGCTTCTTGCACTGCTTGTTGTTGCAGGTCTTCCTCTCGGTATTTTCAATGTTATCACCTATGCAATGGTTGCTGACAGTGTTGACTACCTTGAATGGAAAACAGGCAGACGCTCCGAAGGCGTATGCTTCGCTTCACAGACCTTCATCAGCAAGCTTACAGCAGGCATTTCAACATTCATCACAAGTATCGTACTTGAAATCATCGGCTTTGAAAATCTTAACACCGGCATATCCGCCACAGAAACATCAGAAATTCTTGACGGTATGTTCTTTATGGTTTCAGCTATTCCGGCAATCAGCCTTGCACTTTGTGCAATCCCTATGATTTTCAACAAATACACAGGCAAAAAGAAGGAAGAAATTCAGAAAGAGCTTACCGAACGCAGGGAGAAAATAAATGTCAATTGATAACGAATTTGACGCATTTGCAGAGGGCGTTGAGCCCGGCGGACTGCGTAACAGAACTCAGATTAAAATACTTATCACTTTTATCGTCAGCAGAATCCGCGAGCCTTTGAAGGACACAATGATCATCGAGGCGCTGCAGATTCACGGGCTTGCCAATTATTTTGAGGTAAGCCAGGCACTTGACGAGCTTTTTGACAACGGCATACTCACAACGGCAGACGGTCTTGTATACATCACCCCCAAAGGCGCTCTTTCGGTAGATGAACTTTCTCAGGAATTACCCAAATCCGTTAAGGAAACAGCACTTGCGGATGCTCTCAACCTGCAGATTCTTGAAAAGCGTGAAAGCGAAAACACAGTTGAAATAAACAAAACCGAAAGCGGATATTTTGTGACCTGCCGTGTTATCCACAAAGGCGACAGCCTTATGGAGCTGACGGTTTATGCCGCAGACTACGAACAGGCAGAACAGATTAAGCACAAATTCCTTAAAGACCCGTCTTATGTTTACTCAACGGTAATTACATCACTTTACATTTGAGGAGCAGAAAAATGCTTGAAAACTTAAAACAAAAAGTATATGAAGCGAACCTTAAACTTGTTGAATATAAGCTTGTGCTTTTCACCTGGGGTAACGTTTCGGAAATTGACAGGGAAACAGGTCTTGTTGTCATAAAACCCTCAGGCGTTGACTATGACAAGATGCGTCCCGAGGATATGGTGGTTATGAACCTTGACGGCGAGAAGGTTGAAGGCGAGCTTAACCCTTCATCTGATACACCTACTCACCTTGAACTTTACCGTCGTTTCCCCGAAATCGGCGGTGTTGCACACACCCACTCAACCTTTGCGGTTTCATTTGCACAGGCAGCAAGCGATATTCCCTGCTACGGCACAACCCACGCAGACTTTGCCTATGGTTCCGTGCCCTGCACAAGGGATTTATCCATTGATGAAACCGAGGGCGAATACGAGCTTAACACAGGCAAAGTCATTGCAGAATGCTTCGAAAGCCGCAAGATTGATTATAACGCCGTTCCTGCGGTGCTTGTCCGCTCACACGGTCCCTTTACCTGGGGCAAAAACGGAGATGCCGCCGCAAAGAATTCCGCAATTCTTGAAGAAGTGGCAAAAATGGCATATCTGAGCAAAACAATGAATGCTTCCGAAGCAAGCTCCCATATTCAGAAAAAACACTATTTCAGAAAGCACGGTGCAGGAGCATACTACGGTCAGAAATAATTCCTTGACACAAACACGGTTTGAGTATAAAATAAAAATGTTAATTCAGAATTAAAGGTGTGATTTTATGGCTAAATGTCCTAAATGCAACCGCAAATTACATATATGGAATGTGAAGGCAGAATGCCCCGATTGCGGAGTCAACATTGCCAACTACGATTGGGAAAACAGACTTGAAAGGGACTCAATTGAAGCTGAGGCAGCATTTGCAAAGCTTCACGAAACAATGAGAAAATTCAAGTATTCATTCGTAGGAACAAAGCTGAGAATCGCAAGAATTCCCATCAGCGTTCTTCCGCTTTTCACCTTTCTCCTGCCTCTGGGCACAATGGCGGTTTCAATTCCTTTCTGTGATGAAAAAATCACAGTTAACGCCATCACTCTTGTTATGAACATAATGAATTTCGATATTCTCGGAATTTTCAAGGCACCTGCCTCCGATATTATCGGCGACACAGCCCTTATGTTTTTGCTTTCCATTCTTTTGGTTGTGCTTTCCGCACTTTCACTGCTTGTCAGCCTGGTTTTCCTGCTGCTTAACTTCAGAAAGTTCAACAGCAAAGGTCTTTTCGGCACAAATCTTGTCGCAAGCCTGATGATGTTTGCAAGCGCATTCTGCTTCAATCAGTTCTCATCAATGATGGAAGCAAGCACTCTGGCAGATGCAATCGAATGCGGACCCTCATGGGGCGTTTTCGTAAGCGGTGCAATATTCCTTGTTTCATCAATCACAAACCTTATCGTTTCACTTCAGAAGGTTGAAATTCCTCCCGAAGAAACAGAGGATGAAGCCGAGGCAAAGGAAGAAGAAGAAACTGCAAATGTATAAAAAAATTACCTGCACAGTCACTTGACCGTGCAGGTTTTGTTTGGTACGATTGTTAATAACGGATTCAAATCACATCCAACTGTTAATCCGATTTATCAAATGATTCAGTTTAAGTTCTTTTTTGTGGTCAGATTCCTGCCAATAAACAAATTCGTATACCATTGTGTTTAATGGGTTCTTAAAATTTATGGTTTGTGTTTTTGTAACACTTGAAAGGTAATCAGTAAATGTTTTGTTGTTTAATGTCTTGAAGAACCCACGCATAAATGATTTTGATGCATTGCTTTCAAAAGAAACAATAATCAAGTCTTTCAATAAGCAGAGATATAATCTGTAAATCTTGTTATCAGACATACCCTCATAATCATCGCTTACAAAATTTGAAAATTTATCAAACAGAATGTCAATCAATTGCTCATTTCGGGGAGATTCTTTGTTAAGTTCAAATTTTGCTTTTTCTAAATACGATAAACACTCGGATTTTAAACTCATTTGCGATTCTCCTTTGCAGTGTTCAAAGTTGAAACAAGGATTCTTTTTATTTCCAAGCAATCATCAAGTAACGATTTACCATCTTGATCTGTTATATACTCAGATAAAATCAGCAATCTTAACCAATATTCGGTTTCAGCAGTTTCTTTCAATGATATCTGCAATTTAGCAATAAAATCTGCTTTTGAAACACCGTAAACAGCTTCATTTGCATTTGCGCCGATACTTGTTCCCGAACGAACTATTTGCTTTGAAATAATTGTTTCTTTTTTCTCTTTGACAAGATATTTATGGAGCTTTACAATACGAGCAGCAAATCTTAAAGATTTGTCTAATAATATGTTATCTTTCATTTTTCACTTCTAAAGAATAAAGAAGAAAGAATATTGAATAAAGAATAATACAAACAGTGCAAAGCAAATTCTGTATTTATTATTTGTTCTCTATTCTTTCTTCTTTTAGCCTCATAAGAGGCGCTGTTTGGCCCGCCCGAAGGGATTCGAACCCCCGTTCTTCAGAATCGGAATCTGCTGCGTTATCCAACTGCGCCACGGGCGGAAATATTCATTTTATGCAGGGTGCAAAAATGCACCCTGCTTTATTATTTTACTTAATTTTCTCAATAACCTCGCCTGAGGCAGGCTTTGTTTTGTCTATGAACTCCTGCACTGCCTGTGCCGAGGGCATAGCCGCTGAGCAGCTGTGTGCGGAAACAAGCATTGATGCGGAAGCGGTTGCAAATTCAAGCGCTTCGGGAACACTCTTTCCGTTAAGGAGAGAATAGATAAATGCGGAGGCATAGCCGTCGCCGCCGCCGAAACCTTTGAGCATTTTTACGGGGAAGGGCTTCACTTTATATGCCGAGCCGTCATCAAGATATGCAACAGAGCCTTCTTTGCCGTGCTTGATGATGACGATTTTGTTGCCGTATGAGAACCAGCGTGCAGCTGACTCCTCATCGCTTGCACAAACACCTTCAACAGCTTCTGTAAGGTCAAATTCTTCCCTTGAACCGAGAACAATATCACTGTTCTTGGCAGCAATTGAATAATAAAGTGAAATTTCATCCTTATTTTTCCAGGTGTAGCTTCTGTAATCGATATCAAAAATTACAACTACACCGTTTTTCTTTGCAAGGAAAAGTGTTTTAAGTGCGGCTTCTCTTGAAGGGCTTGCGCAGAGTGCCGTACCCGAAATAACAACAGCCTTTGCCTGCTTTATATATTCCTCATCAACATCGTCAACGCAAACCTGCAAATCCGCAACACCTTCACGGTACATAAGAATACTGCTCTGCGTGGGGCTGAGGATTTCTGTGAAGGTAAGACCCAGATTTTCGCCGTTTTCACATCTGAAAACGTGTGAAACATCAATGCCGTCTGCCTTGAAATAATTTTCAACATAATCGCCGAACTGATCATCGGATACTCTTGCGATAAAGCCACATTTTGCACCAAGCCTGGCAAGACCGACAGCAATATTTGCAGGTGAACCACCCACATACTTATTGAAATTACTGCTTTCGGAAAGAGGCTTATTCATATCGGTAGGGTTAAAATCTATTGCGATTCGTCCGATGGGGATTACATCAAGAGGTTTTGTTTTGTCAAATTCAATATAGCTCATCTGTATCATCCTTTCACGCCTTATTTGCACAGCCGAATATTTCTATATGCTTCAATGCGTTGAGATATGCGCCCTCAACCTCTGCGCTTTGCAGGTCGTAATAACCTTTTATTACTGCATTTTCATATGCAGACCTTACAGACCGCTCAACACTGTCAAAGGTTGCGGTTGCAATATTTATTTTGTTTATACCCAAAGAAATGCATTTTCTGAAATCCTCAGGCAGTATACCCGTACCACCGTGAAGCACAAGCGGCACTTTCACAACAGATGCGGTTTCTTCAAGAATATCAAAACGAAGCTTCGGTGCCTGCTTATAGTTGCCGTGAGCATTGCCTATGGCAACCGCAAGAGCATCAACACCTGTTTTTTCATAAAATTCAAGCGCCTGTGCGGGAGATGTGCAGTTGATTACAATATCCTCACTGCCGTCCTCACTGCCGCCTACACAGCCGATTTCGCCTTCGCAATCCGCACCGTATTCAGAGGCAAGCTGTTTTGTTGCGGCGGTTATTCTCACATTCTCCTCAAAGGGCAAGTGTGAACCGTCAAACATAACGCTTGTAAAGCCTATATCGAGAGCTTGCTTTATTTTTTCGGTTGTTTTTCCGTGGTCAAAATGCACCGCAACGGGTACAGAGCTGTTTTTTGCCGCCGCAACCATAAGGGGACCTATGATTTCAATCGGAGAATGGTTAAGCCTTACCTCGGCAATCTGAATGATTGCAGGGCTTTTTGTCTGCTCAACAGCTTTCAGCACACCCAGCACCATTTCCATATTGGCGACACTGAAACTGCCCACGGCATATCCGCCCTCTCTTGCATCTTTCAGCAAAGCGGACATATTAACAAGAGGCATTTTTCTTTTCCTCCCTGTTGTAGTAAATCGCGGCACATACCGCACTTGTCAGCGGCAGAGTAAGAAGCATTCCCAGACTGCCTGCAAGCGCCTGCAGAATTTCCGTAATTATCATTTCCTTGTTTATTACCTGCTCAATGCCTGCATTATAGGCAACAAGTAACAACACGCTTGTAAGTGAACTGCCTATATAGGCAAGGACAAGCGTATTTGCCATTGTACCCATCATATCCCTGCCAATGGTAAAACCTGATTTCATAAGCTCCACAGGTCTGATATGAGGTGATTTAAGACGCAACTCATAGAGTGACGACGAAATGGACATCGAAACATCCATTACCGCACCAACGGCACCAACGATTATCATAGCAAAAATAATTGCTTTAAGGTTAATGGGATTATCGGGATAAAGCTGAATAAGGTAAACGGATTCTTCTTCAAGCATACCCGTCATATTCAGAAATTTATCCGAAATCAGCACCGTCAGACCCGCACAGAGAACGCCGCTTACACAGCCGATACCTGCACACAGAGCCTTCACATTGAAGCCGCTGATAATACTCAGGGTCATAACCGTTATAAACATACAGACGGCTATTGACCAAAGGTAAATATTGTGACCGTTAAGAATGGCGGGGATAAGCACCGTAAAAACGGAAAGACAGGTAAAGCCAAGAGAAACCACCGTCTTGAGACCCTGCATTCTTGAAAACACGATTATAAGTATACAGAATATTACAAGCAACCACAAAAGCGGAGTTATCCTCACATAATCACCGAAATAGTAATGGGTTTCGCCGTGGTCGGTATAGCTTTCAACAAGAATTTTATCATTCTGTTCAACCTGCTTAGGGCAAAAAACGAATGACCTGTCGATTTCCTGCACAACTTCAAGGGTTTTGCCTCTCAGTGCAGTATTCAATGCCTGAGCCTTGAATCTGACCGTTACAAATTCTGTTTCACCGCTTACATTATCCGTTTTCACATCTGTAACGCGGATAACTCTGCATCTTACCGTTTCGCCTTCGGCACTGCCCTTAAAAACCGATGTTCCGCCTGTGGCATAAAGGTTGGCAAGAAAAATAAGCAGCGCCGAAACAAACACGGCAATCACTTGATAAACAGACTGCTTATTTTTCATTTGCTCACCCCATTTAAATTATTTGTTTGCTTTTCTTGCCTCGATTTCAGCAACCATTTCTGCCTGCTTTTTCTCTGTGATTGTGTAGAAGAACATAGGAACTGCACAGGCAAACATACTGATAACACCTGAAAGGATAAGAACATTCCAGAGTGCGTCTGCATTCTGAACGGTGTATGTTCTTGTGTCAATACCTGCGATGCTTACGGACATAACGCCGATGAATGCACCCACAGCCATACCGATTTTGTTGATAAGTGTCTGCATTGCAAAGCAGATGCCTTCGCCTCTTTCACCGGTTTTCCATTCAAGGTAGTCAACGGTGTCACCGATCATAGCGTAGGTGATGATGTTGTTAACACCCTGAGGAATACCGAGAAGAACAAGACCGATTGCGCTAACAATAAGTTTCCAGGGAGCATCATAGCCTACAAAATACATAATTGCCATTACAATACCGCCGAAAAGGTGAACAACGATATATGACCATTTCTTTGTGAATTTCTTTGACATCCAGGGAACAAGGATTGAAGCAACAAGTCCGCCGGGAACAACAAGAAGAGTAATGATGCCGTAAAGGCCTTCATTCTGAAGAATATACTTTGCAAAGTAAAGACCGCCTGTATATGAGTAAACCATTCTTGCGCCGCCGAGAACACCTGAAAGAACAATAAGAAGGAGTTCTTTGTTCTTGAAAAGGAGTTTAAGGTTGTGTCCGAATGAAGGTGCTTCATCCTGAGAAGTAAATCTTTCCTTTGTGTTTTTAAAGCCGAAATAGAACATGGGAATTGAAGCCACAACAAGCACAACTGCACAAATGAAATAAACCATTTTAAGTGTATCTGCATTGGCAAACTCACTGCCTACCTTTACTGTGCCGATAAAGCTGCTTGCAGCATCTTCAACAGAAATACCGCGGCTTGCAACCATATCTGCAATTGCGGTTGCCTTATCTGTCATAATCACACCAAGGTCAGCCTCTGTATACTTGAACTTTGCGGTAACAGCACCTGTGATAACGGGAACAAAAACCGTTACAACGCCTGCGCCTACGGTACAAGCCATACGGGCAACGGTAAGGATGTTACCTCTTACAACAGTATCATTTGTAAGGCAGGTTGAAAGTCCCCAGTAAGGAACGTCAGCGATTGTGTAAACAACGCTCCAAACAACATAGATAACGGAAATTACAACAAAGGTCTGCATTGTCTTCGAGCCGTCAAAAACAGACTGTGCGCTGAAAACGGGAAGGAAACAAAGAACCGTGCAGATACCGATGGGAATTGCCATCCATTTAAGATAGGGACGGCATTTGCCCCACTTGGTTCTTGTTTTATCAACAACACTGCCCATAATGGGGTCGTTGAATGCATCGAAAACACGGGCTGCAAGCATAAGAATTGCAACTGCAACAGCACCGCTGACGTTGCCGATTGTTACGCCTTCGGCACCGAAAAGAAGCGCATCTGTCATAAACACGGTTATGTAAGATCCGATAATGGTACAGATAAAGTTCTGACCGATACCTGTAACGCTGTAAGCGATAGCCTCTTTAGGCTGTACGCCCTTGCCCGGAGTTGTACCGAACAACTTGTGTAAAAATCCTTGTTTCATTTTGTAGACCCTTTCTTATAGAGATTTATAAAATTCAAGCGTTTTGAATCTTTTGCCCGTCTGTGAAAGCAGGAATTTTTCACAGACCTGAGCAAAACGCTTTTCATCCGTAGTCGGCAGAGAAAATGAATAAATTTTCTCTATGGGGCTTGCACATACATGCCGCATAGCCGCAAGCACGGTAGGATTTATCCTTTCACCGCTTCTGCCGCTGTTTTTGCAGTATATACAGCCGTCAGTAATGCTGAATATCATATCACCGTCTGTTTCTCCGCAATGGGGACAGGCGGTAAGGTCGGGCATAAAGCCCGAAAAAACCATAAATTTAAGCTCCGTAACCGCTTTCAGAAAATCGTTGGAGCGTTTGCTTTTTTCAAGAAAATGCATGGAATTAAGAATAACCCTCAGATATTCCCTTGCAGGCTCCATTTCGGGAACAAGCTCCGAAGCAAGGGAGCAAAAATACTGGGCAAGGGCAAGCTTTTCTATATCTCCCCTGAGCCCGAAAAAAACTTCCTTCGCAACCGCATCATCAACTATGTAGCTGTCCCTGCTCTTATACACCGAAAAATCGCCGTAGCAGAGGGACTGAGTTGCGCCGTGCATTTTGCTGTTTATCTTTTTCGCTCTGTTGGCAAAAGCTCTGAGCACGCCGTATTCGGAGGTCAGTAAAGTAACCAGGCGGTCACTTTCCCCCGTATCCGTTACTTTGAGCACCAGAGCGTCGGTAGACATTCTCATTTTTTACTCCCGCCGTGTTGCTGTTAACACAGCCTCTGAATTCAAGATAATCGGCAACCGAGCCGGTCTGCAAAAACTTTTTCCAGGCTTTTTCGTTTTCCATTCATATCATCTCCCGTTAATAATTTGAGTTGTTTCACGGGGTTTATGAAAGGAAAAATTTATTTTTGCAACCGCATTTTAATCGAGTCCGAAGTTGTGAATTATACCTTCTCTGTTGCGCCAGCCTTCTTTAACCTTTACCCAGCATTGAAGGTTGATTTTACACTGGAAGAAATTCTCCATATCGACTCTTGCTTTTGAAGAAATGCGCTTTAACATATCTCCTTTTTTGCCGATGATGATACCCTTGTGCGTATCCTTTTCGCAATATATAATCGCTTCAACATCCATAATTCCGCCTGTGGGTCTTTCACGCATTTTTTCAATGCTGACCGCAACGCCGTGAGGCACTTCCTTATCGAGAAGAAGCAGCATTTTTTCTCTGATTATCTCACCTGCAAGCACTCTTTCGGGCTGGTCGGTAAGTGTGTCATCGGGGAAGAAATGGACCGATTCGTAGGTAAGCTTTTTAAGCTCCTCAATAATAAGGTCCACATTTTCGTTTTTGAGTGCGCTGACAGGCACAACTGCCTCAAAATCAAATTCATTGGTAAGCTTTACGATTTTTTCCATCATAAGCTCTTTTTGCTTGACAGTGTCGGTTTTATTGATTGCAAGCACGACGGGCGCTTTCTCCGCTTTAAGACGCTTTAAAAGTTCCAGTTCCGTATCTTTTATGTCGCCCTCAGGCTCAGTAACGAAAAGGCAGGCATCCACACCTGCTATACCGTCACCCACAGCCTTTATCATTTTTTCGCCCAATTTGGTTTTGGGTCTGTGATAACCGGGTGTATCCGTAAACACAAGCTGAGTTTCGCCCAGTGTAAGCACGCCCATAATCCTTGTGCGTGTTGTCTGAGGCTTCTGAGTTACAATGGCAACCTTCTGACCCAGCATTCTGTTAAGGAGAGAGGATTTACCCACATTGGGGCAGCCTACTATTGCAACAAATGCGGTTTTTGTCATTTCAATTTCCTCATTTAACATGATTTTTAAAGAATTTCTTTATTCCCTCAGGTCCTGCAAACACAAACACAAGGCTTGCAATAAAGCTTACAATAAAGCCGACAAAAACGGGAATATTTGCTTTATAATATTCAAACATCTTTGCAAAGGCTTCGGGCTGATTGAGAATGGCAATACCTGCCGCAACCGAGCCTGTTGCCGCAATAAGCACGGCACCTGCCGCCGCATCCTTTGAGATTTTTGCAAGCTCATTTATCTCTTTGGTTTCAAGGTCAATTGCTTTTTCAACTGCGGTGTTGACCGCTTCAAGCGCCATAACCAAGGCGCAAAGACCTATAAGCACCGCAAGCTGACCTTTGCTGACTTCAAAAAAATCGTGAACGGTCAGGAAGCCGAACATATACGCCGTAAAACAAAGGTGAATACGCATATTGCGTTCATTGCTTATGCAGTAAAATATGCCTCTGAAGGCATAAACAAAGCTTTTAAGTAAGTCCTTCATATGTTCTCATCATCCATATAATAGCTGGAATTTCTTTTCAGACCGAGTTTGGTAAGCACGGTTTCTTCCTTTTCTCTCATTCTAACACTTTCCATACCGCCGTTAACATGGTCATAGCCAAGCAGATGAAGCATTGAATGAACGGTGAGAAAACCGATTTCACGCTGTAAGGTGTGACCGTATCGGTCCGCCTGGTCAACGGCATGGGGAATGGAAATAACGATATCACCCAGCAGCTTTGCACCCGTATCGTTATTGATATCGTAAACACCGTTTTCACCCAGAGGGAATGAAAGCACATCCGTTGCTCTGTCAATGTTTCTGTACTGTTTGTTAAGCTGATGAATTGTATCATCATCAACAAAAGTAACACTTACCTCAGCGGCACCCTCAAATTCTTCCTGAACAAGAACTGCGGTGCAGCAGCGGCGTACAAGCATACGGACACCCGTGGGTATTCTCATTTCATTCTGCTCGTTTGAAATTACTACCTTTACCTTGCTCATTTCTTTTTACGCTCCTCATCCTGTTTCTCATAGGCTTTGATAATATCCTGAACAAGCCTGTGGCGTACAACGTCCTTTTCACTGAATCTTACGGTTCCGATATCCTCAATATTTTTGAGAATTCTTACCGCCTCTTTAAGCCCCGACCTTTTGCCGTCCGGCAGGTCAATCTGTGTAACGTCGCCCGTTACAACCATTTTTGAATTGAAGCCCAGACGGGTCAGGAACATTTTCATCTGCTCCGCCGTGGTATTCTGTGCTTCGTCAAGAATTATGAAGCTGTCATCAAGGGTGCGTCCTCTCATATAGGCAAGAGGTGCAACCTCTATATCTCCCCTCTCCTGATGCTTCTGAAAGTTCTCTGCACCGAGCATATCAAAAAGTGCATCGTAAAGAGGTCTTAAATACGGGTCAACCTTGCTTTGAAGGTCACCGGGTAAAAAGCCAAGCTTTTCGCCTGCTTCAACGGCAGGTCTTGTAAGAACAATTCTGTTAATTTCCTTTGCCCTGAATGCGGTAACAGCCATTGCAACCGCAAGGTAGGTTTTACCCGTACCCGCAGGACCTATGCCGAAGGTGATTGTGTTGTTGCGGATGGTTTCAATGTATTTTTTCTGACCCAGAGTTTTGGGCTTTACAGGCTTACCCTTTGAGGTTTATCATACACAAACCACCGCCATATGAACAAGCTTATCTTCATTACCGTCATTAACAAGTGAAAGCACATAGCGCACATTCTGGTCACTGAGCGCTTCACCTCTGTTGATGAGGGTAAGCAAGCCGTTGATTGCACGAACGCCCTTCTGCACATTTTCGGGTTCACCCGTCACCTTAAGCTCCGAGCCTCTGCTGATAACGGAAACGGAAAACTCCTTCTCAATAAGCCTTATATTCTCATCAAAGCTGCCGAAAAGACTTACCGCCTGCTCCATTCTGTCAACATTGATTATCTGTTCAAACATAAACTCACCTTTGAAAAATACATTTACAGTTTAGTATAACACATCACTTTGCAAAAGTCACTATATAAAAATAAATATTTTATAAAAGCACTGCTATTGATATTAATGCGAAAGTATGATATACTAATTTTATCTTTGCAGAGAAAGGATGTTACAACAATGACAGAAATCACAAAGGATATGAAAATCGGCGATATTCTTGACGCTAACCGTGAGGTTGCTCCCTTCTTCCTTGAAATGGGTATGCATTGCCTCGGCTGCCCCTCAGCAAGAAACGAATCCGTTGCTCAGGCTTGCATGGTACACGGTGTTAATGCTGATGAGCTTATCGCAAAAATCAACGCATTCCTCGCGAAATAATGCTTAATCTTTCCGAAAGAATGCTTATGGCGGCGAAGATGGTGCGTAAGGGTAACGCTGTTGCCGATATCGGCACCGACCACGCATATCTTCCCGCCTATCTTGTTTTGAACGGCATAGCGTCAAAGGCTCTTGCGTGTGATGTACGCAAGGGTCCTCTTGAAAATGCAAAAAAGACGGTTGAACACTACGGAATCGAGGATAAGGTGACCCTTCGTCTTTCCGACGGTTTTGATGAAATCGAACCTTACGAGGCTCAGGATTTCATAATGTGCGGTATGGGCGGCACCCTTATGGAGCAGCTGGTTTCAAGAACACACTGGCTCAAAGATGGCTCAAAGCGTATTATTGTTCAGCCTCAGTCCCATGCCGAAGATATCAGAAAATTTTTTGTTGAAAACGGGTTTGAAATCCTTTCTGAGGATGCCTGCACCGACGGCGGCAAGCTTTACTGTGCAATGGCGGCGGAATATACGGGCATAAAACTGCAAAGACCTGTTTCTTACATATATACAGGCGAGCTTCCCAAGTGCCAAAAAAAGGAAGCACGCCTTTATCTTGAAAACACTGTTGCAAGGCTTCGCAAAAAGCTTGAAGCGGAGCGTATTCACGGTTCGGCGGAGTATGCCGATTATCTTGAAAAAGTTGCCCTTGAAACGGAGGAAATCATAAATGGAATGGAAACCGACGGTTAAAGAGATTTATGAGTTTATCAACTCTGTCGCACCCTTTGAAAATCAATGCGAATGGGATAACAGCGGTATGCTTATCGGCACTCCCGACGGCGAGGTCAGAAAAATCGGCGTTGTTCTTGATATAACTTCGCAGGCAGTTGAATATGCGGCAGAAAACGGCATTGACCTCATCGTAAGCCATCATCCCGTTATTTTCAAAGCCGTAAAAAGCTTTCTTGACGGCGATATTCCTTTTATGCTTGCCAAAAACGGAATTTCCGCAATCTGCGCCCACACAAACCTTGACATTGCAAAAGGCGGCGTAAACGATGCCCTTGCGGAAACCCTGGGCTTCAAAAACCCCGTTCCTATGACCGACGACGGCGAAACATCAATGATAAGAAAAGTTATCATCGATGAAACCGATGCCGAAACCCTTGCAATGCACATTGCAGGCAGACTTTCAACGGGTGTTCAGCTTGCAGACTGCGGCAAGACAATAGACACCGTTGCACTCTGCGGCGGTGCAGGCGGCGATTTCATTCACGCCGTTGCTCAAAGCGGATGCGATGCATACATAACCGGCGAAGCAAAGCACCACGAATTTCTTGCGGCACACGAGCTTGGCATAACCCTTATAACCGCAGGTCACTTTGAAACAGAAAATCCCGTTGTTGCCGTGCTTGCCGATAAACTGAAAAATAATTTTGACGTTGATGTTGAAATAATACCTCAGAATTCACCCGTAAAATACTTTTAAGAGGAAAAAACTATGCCCCTTGACGGAATCACTTTAAATCTGCTCAAAAATGAGCTTTCGCAATATATCGTCGGAAGCAGGATAGAAAAAATACACCAGCCGTCAAAAGACGAACTGGTGTTTCATCTGCGTTCCCGTGAAGGCGCATACCGTCTTCTTGTTTCCGCATCTGCCAACAGTCCCCGACTTCACCTGACGGTGAACGCACCCGAGAATCCCGCAACTCCCCCTATGCTCTGTATGCTTTTCAGAAAGCATCTGACAGGTGCAGTCATAACCGATATCCGCCAGCTTGGTCTTGACAGAGTTGTTTTTATTGACCTTTCGGGCACAAATGAAATCGGTGATGCCGTAACCTTCACGCTCTGCGTTGAAATCATGGCAAAGCACAGCAATATTATACTCGTGAATTCCGAAGGAAATATTATAGACTCTGTAAAGCGAGTTGACTTTACACAATCGTCCGTCAGACAGATTTTACCCACTTTCAAGTATGAATTGCCTCCCCGTCAGGGTAAGCTGAATTTAACGGAAATTCAGCCTGATGAAGGTGTAAATGCCGTAAAAAAATGCACTAACAAGCGTCTTTCGGGAGCGATTCTGGAAACTATTGAAGGCATTTCTCCCTTGATAAGCCGTGAAATTGCAACCTTCGCCTGCGGCGGAGACATCGGTGTTGCCGAAATGAACGAAATAAACTGTCAAAGGCTTGAAAACAAACTTACGGAAATCAGGAACATGCTGATTTCAGGTAAAGCCAACCCCACAATGCTTATGCGCGAAGGTGTAAAGCCTTACGACTTTACATTTACCGATATTACTCAATATGGTTTTACGGTTACACCAAGACCGTTTGACAGCTTTTCTCAGCTTCTTGATGACTTTTATTATGAAAAAGACCGCTTTGAAAGAACAAAACAGCGAAGCCAATCACTTCTCAAGCTGCTGACAAACGCCGCTTCCCGTGCCGCAAGAAAACTGCAAAGCAGACAGGCGGAGCTTGAAGCCTGTGCCGACCGTGACACACTACGTATTTATGCCGAGCTTATTCTTGCCAATCAATACCGACTTGAAAAAGGTTCACTTTTTTATGACCTTGAAAATTTTTACGACAACAATAATCCCGTGCGTATTCCTGCCGATCCTGCACTTTCACCATCGGCAAACGCACAAAAATATTTCAAGGAATACCGCAAGGCAAAAACTGCAGAAGGTATGTTGGGTGAACTGATTGAGCAAAGCGAGCAGGAACTTGCATACCTTGAATCGGTTATTGATTCTGTCAACCGTGCCGACGGCTATACCGAGCTTGCAGAAATCCGCAACGAACTTTATGAACAAGGCTATCTGAAGCGTGCCAAAAACGATAAAACCAAAAAAGCAAAACCCATGCCGCCCATGGAATATGTTTCGGATGACGGCTACACAATCCTTGTTGGCAGAAATAATGTACAGAACGACATTCTCACCTTCAAAACCGCCGCAAAAGATGATTCATGGTTTCACACGCAGAAAATCCCGGGCTCCCACGTTGTTGTAATCGGTAACGGAGATATTATCCCCGAGCTTACCTGCCGTCAGGCGGCAATCCTTGCCGCATACCACAGCGGCGGCAGAGAATCCTCTCAGGTTGCGGTTGATTATACAGAAGTACGCTCGCTCAAAAAGCCCGTTGGCGCAAAGCCGGGCAAGGTGATTTACCACACATACAACACAATGTGGGTTACACCCGACAGAGAACTTTGCGAAAGATTAAAAAAGAAGAAATAAAACAAAAACCGCCGACTTGAATGTCAGCGGTTTCATTTTTTACATATCGTCCGTGTCGCCTGCGGTGATTGCGGTTTCTGATTCTCTGAAAAGCAGGGAAATGCACCAGATACCCGCAAGGGCAACAAGAGTGTAAACAATTCTGCTGAGAATTGCTCCCTGACCGCCGAAAATCCAAGCCACAAGGTCGAACTGAAACAGACCGATACTGCCCCAGTTAAGTGCACCGATTATTACAAGGACCAGTGAAATTTTATCAAGCATTCGTTTCAACTCCTTACTTGCTTTTCACGCATAGTATGAGCAGAAAACGAAAGCTTTATTCAAAAAAATTAAAATTCAAATTTTACATCGCTGTTTTTGAAAAGCGGTGCATTTTTATCTTTTTCGGAGAGAATCGGGTCTGTTATCCCCCAATCAACGCCGATTTCAGGGTCGTTGAAGGCTATGCTTCTGTCATTTTCGGGCGAATAGAATTCGTCAACCTTATATGAAATCTCAACATCATCCGTAAGGGTTACAAATCCGTGAAGACAGCCCTTGGGAATAAAAAGCATTTTTTTGTTTTCTTCGCTCAATTCAACAGCAACCCATTTCATATAAGTGGGCGAGCCTTCTCTGATATCAACAGCAACATCAAGAATTCTGCCTTTGATACAGCTTACAAGCTTTGCCTGCGCCATAGGGTTTTTCTGGCAGTGCAGACCTCTGAGCGTACCTTTTTTTGCAGAAAAAGAACGGTTATCCTGAACAAAATCCGTCTTTATGCCTGCTTCTTCAAATTCTCTTTTTGAATATGTTTCGCAAAACCATCCACGGTTATCACCGAAAACTTTCGGTTCTGCCTCAAAAACACCTTTAACCGCCGTTTCAGTCAGTTTCATAGTTAAGATTACCCTCCACACCCCAACACGGCCTTTCACCGGGCTTGCCGCCTGTATAGAGAATTCTGCCCTCTGCAACGGAGCGCAGATGCTGACCGTAGGATGACTTTCCGTATTTTTCAGCCGATCGAAGAAGTGCTTCACGGCTTATCCAGCGCATATTATATGCAATCTCTTCGGGAGCCGAAATCTTGATTCCCTGCAATTTTTCAACAGTTTTGATGAAGTTTGCAGCATCCATCAGATTTTCAACCGTTCCCGTATCAAGCCATGCAAAACCTCTGCCCATAAGCTTAATATCAAGGTCGCCGTTTTTAAGATACATCTGGTTAATATCCGTAATTTCAAGTTCACCGCGCTTCGAGGGCTTCAAAGATTTGGCATATTCCACAACTCTGTTGTCATAGAAATAAAGACCCGTTACCGCATAGTTTGACTTGGGAACCTCGGGCTTTTCTTCAATGGAAACGGGAATTCCGTTTTCATCAAATTCAACAACACCGAAAGCCTGAGGATTATCAACATAGTAGCCGAAAATGGTTGCTCTGCCTTTATTTTTTGCAGCCTGCCTGAGCATATGACCCAGACCGTTGCCGTAAAAAATATTATCACCCAGCACCATTGCAACATCATCGTCACCGATGAATTTTTCGCCGATTATGAATGCCTGAGCAAGACCGTCGGGGCTTTCCTGCACAGCATAGGAAAGATTCAGACCAAACTGTCTGCCGCTGCCTAAAAGCTCCTCAAATTTGGGTGTATCTGCAGGTGTTGATATAATTAAAATCTCCCTGATACCTGCAAGCATAAGGGTTGACAGGGGATAATAAATCATAGGTTTGTCGTAAACCGGCAGAAGCTGCTTACTGGTTACCATCGTAAGAGGATAAAGCCTTGTACCTGAGCCGCCTGCCAAAATTATTCCTTTCAAACAAAACACTCCGTTTCATGGAATATTTGCCGCAAAACAAAATTTACCACAGTTATAATATCACTATTTGTTGAAAATGTCAACGAACATTACCGTAATTCATCACTCCTTTATGAAATATGTTAACTTTTTCAACAAATTTTTTGTAATCAAAAAATAACAGTTTACATTTAAAAATATTTATGTTATAATAATTAGAACATTTGTTCATAACCAAAACGGGAGGAAAGTATGGATAAGTTTGTGCTGAAATCAAAATACAAACCTATGGGTGACCAGCCTCAGGCAATAGACGAGCTCGTTGACGGCATTAACAAAGGCTGTACCGAGCAGACACTGCTTGGCGTAACAGGCTCGGGCAAAACCTTCACAATGGCAAACATTATCGAAAAGGTCAACCGACCTACTCTTGTGCTGGCTCACAACAAAACGCTTGCGGCACAGCTTTGCTCGGAATTCCGTGAATTTTTTCCCGATAATGCAGTTGAATATTTTGTTTCATACTATGACTATTATCAGCCTGAAGCATATATTCCAACAACCGACACTTATATTGAAAAAGACTCGGCAGTAAACGATGAAATAGATAAGCTCCGTCACTCCGCAACCTCCGCTTTATCCGAAAGACGTGACGTCATCATCGTTGCCAGTGTATCCTGTATTTACACTCTGGGCGACCCTATTGACTACCGCAGTATGGTTATATCTCTGCGCACGGGAATGGAGAAAAGCAGGGACGAGCTGATTGAAAAGCTTGTTGAAATTCAGTATGAAAGAAACGATATTGATTTCAGCCGCAACAAATTCAGAGTCAGAGGAGATGTTGTTGAAATCTTCCCCGTTTACTCAAACGAAAACGGCATCAGAGTTGAATTTTTCGGCGATGAAATTGACAGAATAAGCGAAATCAACGCTCTCACGGGTCAGGTTAAAAGCGTGCTCTCTCACGCCGCAATTTACCCTGCATCTCACTATGTCATAGCACCCGACAAAATGGAAAAATCCATTAAGAACATTTACGAAGAAATGCTTGACCGTGTGAAATATTTTGAAGAAAACGGCAAGCTTCTTGAAGCACAACGCATAAAGCAGCGCACGGAATACGATATTGAAATGCTCCGTGAAACGGGATTCTGCAAGGGAATCGAAAACTATTCACGGGTTATGTCGGGCAGACCCGCAGGCTCAGCACCATTCACACTTCTCAATTACTTTCCCGAAGATTTTCTGCTTTTTGTTGACGAATCCCACGTTACCCTGCCTCAGGTAAGGGCAATGTACGGCGGTGACAGAGCAAGAAAAGAAAGCCTTATCAATTTCGGCTTCCGTCTGCCCTCAGCTTACGATAACAGACCATTGACTTTTGATGAATTCTATGAAAGAAGCGGTCAGAAAATATTTGTAAGTGCTACTCCCGGTGAGTTTGAAAAAGAGAGAAGTGCTCACATTGCGGAGCAGGTTATAAGACCCACAGGTCTGCTTGACCCCGAAATATCCGTAAGACCTACGGAAGGTCAGATTGACGACCTTGTTTCAGAAATCAACACACGCACCGCCAAGGGCGAAAGGGTGCTTGTAACCACACTGACAAAGCGTATGGCAGAGGATCTGACGGATTATCTCGAAAACCTCGATATCAAGGTGCGGTATATGCACCACGATGTTGATACCATTGAACGCATGGAAATCATAAGAGGTCTGCGCCTGGGCGAATTCGACGTGCTTATCGGCATCAACCTTCTGCGTGAAGGTCTTGATATTCCCGAGGTATCACTAGTTGCAATTCTCGATGCGGACAAGGAAGGTTTCCTTCGCTCGGAAACCTCACTTGTGCAGACCATAGGCAGAGCCGCACGAAATTCGGAAGGCACTGTCATTATGTATGCCGACAGCGTAACCCCGTCAATGGAAAGGGCAATTACGGAAACTGAACGGCGCAGACAAAAGCAGATGAAATACAACAGTGAGCACGGCATTACGCCGAAAACAATTGTCAAGGATGTTCACGAAATAATTGAAATTTCGGCAAAAACCGATGACGATAAGGCAATCTCAAAGATGAGCCGCAAAGAGCGTGAAGCAATGATTATCAGGCTCACTGCCGAAATGAAGGCGGCGGCGAAGATACTCGAATTTGAACACGCCGCATATTTGAGAGATAAAATTGAAAAGCTCAGAAGAGGTAAATAACAAATGGCAATAAAAAATCTTACGGTCAAGGGTGCAAAAGAGCACAACCTGAAAAATGTTGATATATCAATCCCCCGTGACAAGCTTATTGTGTTCACGGGTCTTTCGGGCAGCGGTAAATCATCACTTGCCTTTGACACAATTTATGCCGAGGGTCAGCGTCGATATGTTGAATCCCTTTCATCATATGCAAGACAGTTTCTCGGTCAGATGGAAAAGCCCAATGTGGAAAGCATTGAAGGGCTCTCCCCCGCCATATCCATTGACCAGAAAACCACATCAAAAAATCCCCGTTCAACCGTAGGTACGGTAACGGAGATTTATGATTATCTGCGTCTGCTTTATGCAAGGGCAGGTATCCCCCACTGTCCGGAATGCGGCAGAGAAATCAGCAGACAGACCGTTGACGATATCACAAAGCAAGTGCTCGCACTTGACGAAGACACAAAAATACAGATTATGGCACCCATTGCAAGAGGCAAGAAGGGTGAATATGCGAAAGAGCTTGAAAGCATTCGCAAGCAAGGCTTTGCAAGGGTTCGCATTGACGGCATAATCTACGACCTTTCGGAGGAAATCAAGCTTGAAAAAAACATAAAACACAATATCGAGGTTGTTGTTGACCGACTTATCATAAAAGACGGCATCCGCTCAAGGCTTGCGGATTCAATCGAAACCGCAACAAACCTTACGGAAGGGCTTCTGCTGGTGGATGTTGCAGGCAGTGAAGAAATGCTGTTTTCACTTAACTATGCCTGCCCTGAACACGGAGTCAGCATTGAAGAGCTTGAACCCCGTTCATTCTCATTCAACAATCCATTCGGTGCCTGCCCGAAATGCTCGGGTATCGGAGTGCTGATGCAGGTTGACCCGAAAATGGTTGTGCCTGACCCCAATCTTTCAATCCGTCAGGGTGCAATCAAAGCAAGCGGATGGTCAGTTTCCGACGGCGGCACAATTGCACAGATGTATTACGAAGGCATTGCCAACGCCTATGATTTCAGCCTTGACACACCCTTCAAAGACCTGCCTAAAAAGGCAAAGGATATTATTTTTTACGGCACAAACGGTAAAAAAATCAAGCTTGAACGCAAAAGCGAATACGGCAGCGGCACATATATGACGGATTTCGAAGGTGTAATCAACAACCTTGAAAGGCGTTACCGTGAAACCACAAGCGAATGGTCACGAGGTGAAATCGAAGCATATATGTCAACGGTAAAATGCCCCGAATGCGGCGGCGCAAGGCTTCGCAAGGAATCCCTCTGCGTTACCGTAGGCGGCATCAACATTGACGAATTTACTCAGAAATCCATAAACGGAGAAATTGAATTTCTCGATAATATGGTACTCAGCAGCCGTGACACAATGATTGCGGAGCAGATTATAAAAGAAATCAGAAGTAGGCTGGATTTCCTTTCAAGTGTAGGTCTTGATTACCTGACCCTTGCCCGACCCTCTGCTACCCTTTCAGGCGGTGAGGCACAGAGAATCCGACTTGCAACGCAGATAGGCTCATCACTTATGGGCGTGCTCTATATTCTTGATGAGCCCAGCATCGGTCTGCATCAGCGTGACAACGCAAAGCTTCTTAAAACTCTGCAGAATCTCCGTGACCTCGGCAACACGCTTATTGTTGTTGAACACGATGAAGAAACAATGATGTCCGCTGATTACATTGTTGATGTTGGCCCCGGTGCAGGTATTCACGGCGGAGAAATTGTTTGTTCAGGCAGTGTTGAAGATATTATCGGCTGTGAAAAATCAATTACCGGTCAGTATCTCAGCGGCAAGAAGTTTATTCCTCTGCCTGAAAAACGCAGAGAAGGAAACGGCAAGTCCCTTACCGTTCACGGCGCAAAAGAAAACAATCTCAAAAACATTGATGTTGAGTTCCCTCTGGGTAAATTCATATGCGTAACGGGTGTTTCGGGTAGCGGAAAATCATCACTTGTTAATGAAATTCTCAAAAAATATCTTGTCACCGAACTGAACGGTGCAAAGAAAATTGCAGGTGCACACGACAGCATTACAGGTACGGAGCATCTTGACAAGGTGATTGATATTGACCAGTCACCCATCGGCAGAACTCCCCGTTCAAATCCTGCAACCTATACCGGAGTTTTCAACGATATCCGTGAGCTTTTTGCATCGACGGTTGACTCAAAGAAAAAAGGCTACAAGGCAAACCGTTTCTCATTCAATGTAAAAGGCGGCAGATGTGAAGCCTGTCAGGGCGACGGCATTGTTAAAATCGAAATGCACTTTATGAGTGATATTTACGTGCCCTGCGAGGTATGTAAGGGTCAGCGTTACAACAAAGAAACCCTTGAAGTAAGATATAAGGGCAAAAACATTCACGATGTTCTCGAAATGACCGTTGAGGAGGGAATGAATTTCTTTGAAAGCATTCCCAAAATTCATCGTAAAATCAAGACACTTTACGATGTGGGTCTGGGCTATGTAAAAATCGGTCAGCCTGCCACAACCCTTTCGGGCGGCGAGGCACAGCGTGTGAAGCTTGCAACCGAGCTTGCAAGGCAGTCCACGGGCAAAACCGTTTATATCCTTGACGAGCCCACAACAGGTCTGCACACCGCTGATGTTCACAGACTCATTGATGTGCTTCAAAAGTTTGTTGACAAAGGCAACACGGTTATTGTTATCGAGCATAATCTTGATGTAATAAAAATTGCCGACCATATTATTGACCTGGGTCCCGAAGGCGGTAACGGCGGCGGCGAAATCGTCGCAGAGGGTACACCCGAAGAAGTTGCCAAATGCAAGAAGTCCTATACGGGTATGTATCTGAAAAAAGTGTTGAAATAAAAAAAATCCGCTATGCGATTGCATAGCGGATTGCTTTTTGTAAATTACTGCTCAACTGCGTAAACGCTTACCTTCTTGCGGTCTTTGCCCATACGCTCGAACTTAACTGTACCGTCGATGAGAGCGAAGAGAGTGTCATCTGAACCCTTGCCAACATTGTTGCCGGGATGGATGTGAGTACCTCTCTGTCTTACAAGAATGTTACCTGCAAGAACGAACTGACCGTCTGCTCTCTTAGCACCGAGTCTCTTTGACTCTGAATCACGGCCGTTACGGGTTGAACCCATACCTTTCTTATGAGCGAAAAGCTGTACATTTATCTTAAGCATTCTTTACACCTCCGTAGATTAGTTTGATGTTTTGGGGATACTGCTTTGAAAGCTCCGTCAAGTGAAGCTCCAATCCTCTGAGCACTGCCTGAGCACACTCATCGGGCTGATTAAGGGTTACGCTCATTGTGCCGTCTCCTGCCGTGGCATCTGCATCTGCACCGATAACATCGGTTATGGTGTTTGCTGCCATATATGCCGCCGAGGAAACCGAAGCACAGACTATGTCACTGCCGCTTTCGGCATACATTGCGTGACCGCTTATTTCAAAGCCTTTCAGCTGTCTGTTACCGACTGAAAACCTGACCTTAATCATAGGTCAATTTCTTATGCGTTGATAGCAGAGATTTCAACCTTAGTGTAAGGCTGTCTGTGGCCCATCTTTCTCTTTGAGTTCTTCTTGGGCTTGTAGGTCATAACGGTAATTTTCTTGCCCTTGCCGTTCTTGACAATCTTTGCGGAAACGCTTGCTCCGTCAACATAGGGAGCGCCAACGGTGATACCGTCGTCGGTTCCAACTGCGATAACCTTGTCAAAGGTGTACTCGCTTGCTTCTTCTGCGTCAAGCTTTTCGATGAATACTACATCGCCGGCCTGTACCTTATACTGCTTGCCGCCTGTTTCGATAATTGCGTACATCGGAATATCATCCTTTTCTTTAAGACTCGCTATTCTTGTAACACTTATAACTGGGTTACCTGAGGCACAGAATGTATCTGTTTTTGGGCATAACTCACCCGCCCCGAATATGCGGCATATAGGATTATATCACAACGGTCAACCGTTGTCAAATGTTTTTTTATCTTTTTTCGGATAATTATTTGTTGTCGTCAACAGGCTCATAATTTGCCTGCTGATAGGGTGACTGCTCTGTGTTTTCGGGTTCTTCAGGAATAATCAGCGCCGCAATAAGATAAATGACTACGGGACAGCCGATAACAAAGATTGAAAGAAGAACATAAATGATTCTGAGAATTGTGGGGTCCATGTTGAAATAAGCTGCAAGACCGCCCAAAACACCGAACAGCTTTTTGTCTGTTCTGCTTCTGTAAAGTTTCTTTGTCATATATATCTCTCCTTATAAATTATTCTGTATTTTTGCCGCTGTAAGAGTATTTCTCATCAGCATTGCAATGGTCATGGGACCTACGCCGCCTGGTACGGGAGTTATCATTGAAGCCTTTTCCTTAACAGCTTCATAATCAACGTCGCCGCAAAGCTTGCCGTTTTCATCTCTGTCCATACCTACGTCAAGCACGATTGCGCCGTCCTTGACCATATCGGCTTTAACAAATTTTGCAATACCTACCGCCGCAACAAGGATATCTGCCTGCTTTGTAATTTCCGCAAGGTTAACGGTCTTTGAGTGACAAACCGTAACAGTTGCATTCCTTGCAAGCATAAGCATTGCCATGGGTTTGCCTACAATATCGCTTCTGCCGATAATAACACAGTGCTTACCCGTGGGGTCAACACCTTCGTATTCAAGCATTTTCACCATACCCATAGGTGTGCAGGGCACAAGACCGCCGTTGCCGATGCAAAGCTTACCCACATTCTCGGGATGGAAGCAATCCACATCCTTTTCGGGAAGAATTCTTTCAAGCACCTTGTTTTTATCAATATGTTTCGGCACGGGAAGCTGGCAAAGAATACCGCTCACGGATTTATCTGCATTAAGCTTGTCTATAAGTTCAAGAAGGTCTTCCGTTGTTGTTTCTTCGGGAAGTGCGAATTCAAGGGATTTCATGCCCGTTCTTTCGCAGGCAGCCTTTTTATTGTTGACATAAATTCTGGAAGCGGGGTCACTGCCGACGATAATAACCGCCAGAGCAGGCAATATACCCTGTGCTTTGAGCTGTTCAACCTGCTCCTGAATTTTATCGAGATTAAATTCTCTTATTGCCTTGCCGTCAATTATTTTCGCCATCTGTTTTCTCCTCCGTTTCCTCTGCCTTTGTATCCTCTGCCGTTTCTTCGGCAGGTTCTTCAATGTTTTCCTCAGCTTCTGCTTTAAGCTCATCACCGGGGAAATAATCCACGCCTTCAATGGGCTTGGGATGCTTGGTATACTTTATAAGAAGTGCCGTAAGCAGGATAGCACACACAATCACAAGACCTGCCGAAAGCGCCTGAGAAACACGGATTGTTGTGTCACCGATGTAAAGGCTGTCTGTTCTGAGACCTTCAACAAAGGTTCTTTCAAGTCCGTACCATATGCCGTAGCAGAGTGCAATCTGACCGCTGAATTTTCTCGCTTTGCGGCAGATAATATAAAGCACAAGCACGCCCAGAAGGCACCATATTGACTCATAGAGGAAAGTGGGATGCACGGGAAGAGTGGGGTCAACGGTGAAGCCCTTGTCCGCATATTCAGACTGACTGCGGATAA
This sequence comes from Acutalibacteraceae bacterium, assembly GCA_045533455.1. Lineage (GTDB taxonomy): Bacteria > Bacillota > Clostridia > Oscillospirales > Acutalibacteraceae > CAG-177. Next base: position 50,676 of record JAZSHU010000049.1, read on the forward strand.
TATCGCTTGCAATCTTTTCACTCCACATACCCCAGGGAAGGTCTGTGTTGACGCCGAAAGCTTCCTGATTTGTGAAGTTACCCCATCTGCCGATACCCTGACCGATAAGCAGGCTCATGGTTGCCATATCAAGCAGATTCCAGTAATTGAGCTTTCTGATTTTGCACACGAAATATGCGGCAACAAGTCCGCCGATAATTCCGCCGTAAATGGCAAGACCGCCTTCCCATATCTGCGGAATTTCGGAAAGATGGGCACTGTAATAATCCCATTTTGAGAAAACATAATAAAGTCTTGCACCGATAATTGCAAAGATTGTGCCGTAAATAAGCACATCTACCATTTTATCAAGGCTCATTTTCCATTTGTAAGCCATTCTGCCGCCGAAAAGAACGGCAAGCAGAAAACCGAACGCAATGATTGCACCGTAAAAACGGATTTGTATATCCAGACCAAAAATGCTGAAATCCGCAAGCACGGCAGGCACGCTGAATCCACGGTCAATACCCGTGAAATATACAACGGTATAATCGGACATTTTTATCATTCCTTTCCTTTACACGTTATGCCATGGGTTTGATGACGGAAAGTGCGGAAAATTCGTCTTTAACCGCATCAAGTCTGCTCTGCACCTTTTCAAGCGTCATTTTCTTGCAGGCTTCAAGCTCCGCAAAGGGTTCGTAGCCGCTGAAATAAAGGTTCATCATAAGGTTTGCAACATCATCAATATCGTTATAGCTCATAACATATCTGCCGTAGAATTTGCGTTTCGCCCTTTCAAATGCGGCAGGGTCAATTCCTTCTTTTTTGTAACGCTCAATTTCGGCTTTTATGATTTCACAGGTCTTTTCGGGGTCTTTGCTTGTACCGCCAAGCATTATGCAGGAAAATCCGAAACCGTTGAAAACATCTCCGCCGAAGCCCATATCCGCAAGCTCTTCATCAATAAGCTTTTTGAAAAGGGGCGATGATTTACCTGCGATTATCTCAACCATCATCTGCGATGCAATTTCGTCTTCAAGGCTCAGCATAGGCTCCGAAAGCTCCTCTTTGTAGCCTAAAAGAAACTGCTTCTGTGCAACGGAAAGCTGCTGTTCAACATATTTCTGAACGGGCACGCCGCTTTCTTTCACAAATTTCCTTTCAGCTGCACTGCCTTCTGTGCTTTTAATACACCTGTCAACAATATCAAAAACATCCTGAGGTTCGATTCCGCCGACTACGCTGAGAACCATATTTGCAGGACTGTAGAATGTTTTATAAAGTCTGTAAAGCAGATCGGCATCAATTTTCGCAATGGATTCCTGAGTGCCTGCAATATCAATTCTCACAGGATGCTCGCTGTAAAGCGCTTTGAGAAGATTGAACATTACCTGCCAATCGGGCAAATCACGGTACATTCTGATTTCCTGACCAATAATACCCTGTTCTTTCTCAACAGTCTGCTGAGTAAAATAGGGATTCTGAACAAAGTCAAGAAGGATTTCAAGTGACTGACCTATATTTTCAGAACCTTTGAAAAGATATGCGGTTTTTTCAAAGCTTGTGTAAGCATTTGCGCTTGCACCTGTTTTTGCAAAACGCTCAAAGGCATTTAAATCTTCGCTTTCAAAAAGCTTGTGTTCAAGAAAATGGGCGGTACCTTCGGGTATGGTTTCGAATTCACCATTTTCGTTTTTGACTGCCGTGTCGATGGAGCCGTATTTTACGCCGAAAACCGCATATGCGGAGTCATATCCCTTTTTGGGCATAACTCTTATTTCGAGACCCGACGGATGGACTGCGGTATAAACGGTTTCACCAAGCTTTTCGTTGGTAATCTGATTAATTTTCATCACCGCTGCCCTCCTCTCCTTCGGCTTTAAGCATAAAGATTGTATCTATGGACAGCTTCTTTGCCGCTTCACAGACCTGCTCCATTGTTACGGCTTCAATTCCGCTGACCTCTTCTTCGGGAGTTATGATTTCATCGTCAAGAAGCTGAGAAGCATACCAGGCACATATTCCTTCGGGTGTAGTGAAGGTGTGCTTTTCTTTAAGTGAACGTTTTGAGGATTCAAGCACCTCAGGGTCGGTTTTGCCGTTTCTCAGGTCTGAAAGCTGACTGAGAATTTCTGCGGAAACCTTCTTTTCTTTATCAGTGTCAATGCCGCCTTCAACAAGGACAAGACCCTTGCTTTCAACAAGCCTTGACCAGCAGTAATAAGCAAGGCTCAGCTTTTCACGGACATTGGCAAACAGCTTTGAATAAGTGCCCATTCCGAAAATATCGTTCATTACTCTGACAGCGTGAATATTATCCCTGCTGTGGCTCATGCCTGCCCTGAATCCCATAACAAGCTTACCCTGATTCACGGGGAAGCTTTCTTCGTATCTGTTGAAACGCTTGCCGCGCTGAATAAACACCGTCTGAGGCTTTACGGGATTACGCTGAATTTTTTTGAACTTCTTTTCAAATATATCGCCGATTTTATCCGCATCCGCACCGCCCACAACGGTTATCTGAAATATGGCGGTTGAAAGCATATTCTTCCATGCGGCATAAACATCCGCCATTTTAACAGCTTCAATTTCTTCAGTTGTGCCGTATTTATCCTTGCCGTATGCCTCGTCTGAGCACATATATTCAATACACTTCTTGAAAGCATAGGCTCGCTTATCATTAAGCTCCTCTTCAATGCGCTGAACGAGAAGTCTTTTCTCCGTTGCCAGCTTATCCGCACCAAAGCTGCCGTTTTTGCAGTTGGGGCTGAAAATCATGCTCGCAAGAAGCTGAGCACACTGCTCAACAATACTTTCATCCGTCAGTGCAAAACGGTCATCAAGGCATACTGCCGAAAGCGAAAGCACCTGAGCTTCGCCAAACTTTGTAACACCTGCGGAAACAGATGCGCCGTAAAGCTCATCAAGCTTGCCGTTAAGCAGAGTGAATTCGGGATACTCCTTACACGAACGTTTCAGAAGATATATAAGCAGCGAATTTGCCGCCGCATTTTCATTCAGAGGCAATGCCGCCGTAACGGAAATTCTTCCCGTCTTGAAACGGCTTGTCTGCACCGAAACAAGGCGAACATTTTCTGTCAGCATTCTGATTTGAGGCATTGAGTCACTTCCTTAAAAGATTTTATCAGATATCGTTTGCGGATACCTGCTCATAGGTTTCCCTTTTCACAACGATTCTTGCTTCGCCGTCTTTGACCATAACAACGGGCGGACGGGGAATTCTGTTGTAATTGGAAGCCATTGAGTAGTTATAAGCTCCAGTTGAAAGCACGGCAAGAATATCACCGCTTTCAACATTCTGAAGCCTTGTGTTTTCCTGAATAAGGTCACCGCTTTCACAGCATTTGCCTGCAACGGTAACAGTTTCGCATCTTTCTTCGTTTGCTTTGTTGGCACAGACAATTTCGTAATCTGCACGGTAGAGAGCATAGCGGGGATTATCCGTCATTCCGCCGTCAACGGAAACATAGGTGCGTATGCCGGGAATATTCTTCACGCTTCCGACGGTATAGAGAGTGAGACCTGCCGCACCTACAACGGAGCGTCCTGGCTCAATAAGCACAAAAGGCATTCTGAGACCCAGTTTATCACAGTATTCCCTGACAACCGCCGACACATTCTTCATATATTCGCCGTAAGGTTTGGGGCATTCGGACTCAAGATATTTTATTCCGAAGCCGCCACCCAGATTAAGCTCCTCAAGCTCAACACCCGTTTCATCCTTGACAGCCTTGAAAAATTCAAGCATAACCTTTGCAGCAAGCTCAAAGGGGTCGATATCAAAAATCTGTGAGCCTATGTGACAGTGAAGTCCGCGAAGCTTTACGTTGGGAGTTGCAAGGGCTTTTTTTACAGCCTCCATAGCCTCGCCCGTTTCAAGTGCAAAACCGAATTTGGAGTCAATCTGACCTGTCTTTATAAAGTCGTGGGTGTGGGCATCAATGCCGGGCTTTATTCTGAACATAATTCCTGCTGTTTTGCCCTTTGCGGATGCGATTCCGCTGAGCATTTCAAGCTCATCAATATTATCAACAACTATTCTGCCTACGCCGTTTTCAACCGCGGCACAAAGCTCGGAATATGTTTTGTTGTTACCGTGAAAAACAATGTTCTCCGCAGGAAAACCAATGGAAAGGGCAGTGTAAAGTTCGCCGCCTGAAACAACGTCAATACCCGTGCCCTCCTGAGCACAGATACGGCACATTTCCTTGCAGTTGAATGCCTTGCTTGCATACACAGCAAGACCGTTACCGCCGTAATATTCATTCATTGAATCCCTGAAGGTTCTGAGATTCTTCCTGATTTCGTTTTCATCAAACACGTAAACGGGTGTTCCGAATTCCGCAGCGAGCTCAACGGTGTCGCAGCCGCCAACGGTCAGATGACCCGCACTGTTTATATCAATACAATCCGATACGTACATTTTTCATTCCTCCTGCTTTAAAGCCGCTTCAACGGCAGCCTTAACCTGCTCAACTCCCGTACCCTTGACGGCAGAAAATTCAATTCTTGTTACATCTGCATATTCTTTAAGCTCTTCTTCAAGTGCTTCTCTGCGCTTTTCGGTTTCGGTTTTATTAAGCTTATCACACTTTGTCAGGGCAATGACAAAAGGAATTTTGCACTCCCTGAGGAAATTAAGCATCATCATATCATCCGCCGTAGGTGAATGACGCATATCAACAAGCTGAATTACAAGGGCAATATTTCTGTCTGAATGGAAATAGCCTTCCATAAGCTCAGCCCATCTTTTTCTTTCGCCCTGATCACGCTTTGCATAGCCGTAGCCCGGCAGGTCAACAAAATAAACACCGTCACCTTTAAAGAAGTTAACCGTTATTGTTTTACCCGGCACAGAGCTGACTCTTGCAAGATTTTTTCTGTTAAAAAGCTTGTTTATCAGCGATGATTTGCCTACATTTGAACGGCCCGAAAATACGATTTCCGCTTCCTTTGAAGGCGGAAGCTGCTTTGATGTGCCGTATGCGGCGGTAAATTCTATTTTATCAAATCTCATTTTATCTTTTCCTTATCACTGTGTTATTGCGGCACGCACGGGTTTACCCATTTCAACGGGTGCAGACTGCTTCTTTGAAGGCTTTTCTTCCTTTTCAAGCGCAATATCCCACACCGCTTCAACTGTTTTGACAGGCTCAAAGGTCACCGTTTCCTTAACCTTGGGGTCAACCTCATCAAGGTCGGGAATATTATCGTAAGGAATAACAACGGTTTTTATGCCTGCTCTGTATGCAGCCATTGATTTTTCTTTAAGTCCGCCGATAGGCAGCACTCTGCCTCTGAGAGTAATTTCGCCCGTCATCGCCACATCCTTGCGCACCTTTCTGCCCGTCAGTGCGGATACGAGAGAGGTTGCAATGGTTACGCCTGCTGACGGTCCGTCCTTGGGAGTTGCACCTTCGGGTACGTGGATATGAATATCACATTCCTTATAAAAATCACCGTTTATAGGCAGCGAATCCGCCTTTGAACGTATGTAGCTTACAGCCGCCTTTGCACTTTCCTGCATAACATCGCCCAGTGAACCCGTAAGTTCAAGCTTGCCGCTGCCTTTAAGCACTGCCGTTTCGATTTCAAGCATATCGCCGCCTACGGATGTCCATGCAAGACCGTTTACAACGCCCACTTCGTTTTCACGGATAAGGGCATCTGCCTTGAACTTTCTTGTGCCAAGCATTTCTTCAACTGTTTCGGGTTTCACGGAAACCTTCTCCGCCTCGCCTTCAACAATACGCACAACCGCCTTTCGGCATATTGCGGCAATATTCTGTTCCAAAGCTCTGACGCCTGCTTCTTTGGTGTAGCCCTCGATAACAAGCCTTACCGCCTTGTCCGTAATTCTGAAATTTGCAGTTTTAAGACCGTGACGCTTCATCTGTTTGGGAATAAGATGCTTCTTTGCAATGTTGAATTTTTCCTCTGCCGTATAACTGCCGAGCTCGATAATTTCCATTCTGTCACGCAGAGGGTCGGGAATATTAGCCTCGACATTTGCGGTTGTTATAAACATTACCTTGCTCAGGTCAAAGGGCAGTTCAATGTAATGATCTCTGAATGTTGAATTCTGTTCAGGGTCAAGCACTTCAAGAAGCGCAGACGTCGGATCGCCCTTATAATCGGACGAAAGCTTATCAACCTCATCAAGAAGTACAAGGGGGTTGCTTGTACCCGCCTGCTTCATTGCATCAATGATTCTGCCGGGCATTGATCCGATATAAGTCTTTCTATGACCTCGGATTTCAGCTTCATCCTTGACACCGCCCAGAGAAATTCTCACATATTCCCTGCCCGTCGCCCTTGCAACAGAGCGTGCGATTGAAGTTTTTCCCACACCCGGAGGTCCTACAAGGCAGATAATCTGACCTTTGATATCCGGTGCCATAACTCTGACTGCAAGGTATTCCAGAATTCTTCTTTTTATTTTTTCAAGGCCGTAATGGTCATCTTCAAGAATTTTTCTTGATTTTGAAATATCGGTGTTCTCTTCGGTAAGGTTATTCCAGGGCAGTGCAAGGCAGGTTTCGATATAATTCCTGCTTACCGCTGCTTCAGGTGACGATGGTGAATATTTTTCAAGCCTGTCGCACTCCTTGAAAAGCTTTTCCTTGACATCATCGGCAGCTTTGAGATTAAAAATCGTTTCACGGAAATAATCAAGCTCTTCCTCCTGCGAAACACCGCCGCCAAGCTCTGCGGATATAACCTTCATCTGCTCACGCAAATAGTATTCACGCTGATTCTTGTCAATCTGCTCCTGCACCTTATCGCCGATTTCCGCTTCAAGCGAAAGCAGATTGCCTTCGTTTGCAAGCATAACACACATTTCTTCAAGCCTTTTTATGGGATTGATAAATGAAAGAATGTGCTGTCTGTCCTCATATTCAAGCATAATGTTGCCTGCAATGTAATCAGCAAGCTCACCGGGCTCATTTTTCTGCATAACACCCGTTACGATATCTGCAGGAAGCTGAGGTGCGCAGTCTGTATATTCGGCAAAAATATCCTTTGTATGGCGCACAAGTGCCTTTGCATAATCTGCCTTGTCACTGCGGATTGCAGGCTCCTCAATGGGAAAAACCATGGCTCTGAGGTAATTTCCTTTTTCGGGGTTAAGCCCCTGGATAAGCCTTGCTCTACGTATGCCTTCAACCGCAACACGCACGTTTCCGCTTTTGCCGGGAAGTTTAAGCACCTGCTTTACGCTTGCAATAACGCCGATTTCGTAAAGCTCACCGTAATCGGGGTCGTCAACGGAAATATCCTTCTGCGTAACAAGAAAAATTTCCTGATCGGTATCCATTGCCTTTTTGAGTGCGTTTATGGATTTTTCTCTGCCCACATCAAAATGAATAAACATATTCGGGAACACTACAAGTCCCCTGAGTGCCACGGCAGGCATTAAAATCAAATCTTCTCTTTCAATCATAAGTATCTCCTTGGGTCGTATATAAAATAAGCATATCAATCAAAATAATACTTTCTTAACATAGTATTATATAATATTTATGTCAAACCGTCAACCTTTAAAAATTCAACACAAAAACCGCCCTATGCTGTGCATTCGCACTGCATAAAGCGGTCCGGTATATTCTGCTTTAAGCAAGCTCTTTTTCGATTAACTCGGTTATTCCGGGGGTAATGTAATCCGCAACAGCCTTCACAGCTTCAACGGCATTTTCCATTGCGTACGAACGGAATTCAGCTATCATATCAATATCGTTGATGTTATCGCCTACGGTAATCAGGTCGTCATAATCCGCACCGATAAGCTCAAGAAATTTACAAAGTCCCTTTGCCTTATTCATATCTGCAGATACAACATCAATACACCTGCCGTTTTGCAGAGGGTTAAGCACTTCGCCAAAGCGTTCTTTTATTGCTGCCGTCACCTTTGCCGCACCTTCATCATCCAGAAGAATCGTGCTTATCTGATTAAAATACGGAATTTCGGGCAGGGTTTCAAGAGTGAACTCCCCTTCAAGCCGTTCATCGTCACGCTCATCAACAATACACCTGAAATCAGTATGAATGCTTGCCCACTCACAGCCGAGGCTCATTATGAATTTCAGCAGAGGCATCGCCAGGCTGCCGTCACACCGTGAATCTGCCCTGACGGTGCCGTCAGGATTCAGAATAACCGCACCGTTTGAGGCAAGAAGAAAATCATATTCAAAATTATTTCTCTCGGGAAGCTCAATCAGATCCTCTGTTCCTCTGCCGCTGACAATTCCGAAAAGATTGCCTGCCTTACGCCAGCGTTTTACCGCTTCTCTTTTTACATCGTCAATGCCGCCGTGATTAAATGTTCCGTCATAGTCACTTGCAATAATTTTCATAATTTCACCCGTCGTATATTGTATATAACAATAATATACCACACAAGAAAGCCGCAGTCAAATCGACTGCGGCTCAGGATCACTCAATAAGAACAGCTGTTTTTATCTTCTTGGCGTACGGCAATTCCCTGTCGTTATAGCTCATTGTAAGTCCGCCGGGGGTACAGCTTATTGTGTCGCCGATAACGCTGCCGTGAATATCAAATGTTCCCGTAGCCAGATCAACATTACCTTCGGGTGCATAGATTATACCCCAGAGTTCAAAACCTCCCTGCTGTGAATAGAGAGTAATATCCCCTTTTCTTGAATAAATCGAAAGGGTTGCACCGCCTTCATTATATGAATGGGTGCTGCCTCCGATTTTAACATCTTCCTCGGCTATCATACAGCCGTTAAGATAAATTCCGCTTGAACCCTGATTGGTGGAAATCGAACCGCCGCTGTAAATTATGCCTCTCACAAGGTAAGTGCCCTGACCCGAAAGGTTAAGCTGACCTTTTTCGTTGTAAAGGTCGCCGTCAAGAGTCATCGGCCCGCAGATAATCGTCGCATCTTCACCGGGCAGAACGCCGTTACCGAACACAAAAATATCGCCTTTCACGGTTGTGCCGCCGCTTTGCCAATCAAGCTTTCCGCGTGTATGAACATTCCCCTTTATATTCATTGAGGTTGAGCCGCCCTTGACAAAATTGCCGCCACAGAAAACCGCACCGTTGAATGTTGATTTGCCGTCAAGACGGATATTGCCGTTAACATAGGTTTCACATTCGCACAACAGATTGTAGTTGGAACCTCGTGTCAGGTCACCGCCTACATAAAAATATTCGCCGTAAACGGATGTATTGCCCTGAAGGGAAGCATTGCCTTCAATATAAATATTGCCGCCTGCCTTGAAATCCTTGCCCCAGGAAGTTACAAGATTACCGCCTATGTAAACATTACCCGTAACGTAAACGGGACATTGAGGCGTAAAATCACCTTCAACATACAAATCGCCGTAAACCGTCATAAGCTCCGAGCCGTAGCCCGTGGTAAGACTGCCCAAACAGTATGTGCTGCCGTTAATCGTTATAACCGAGTTAAGTGATGCACCTGCGGAATATCTGTTGAGATATCTTCCGTTTGCACTGATATGGCTGTATGTTTTGCCGAAAACCCCTTCGCTTGCCGTTGGCACAACAGACATTATTGTTTCGTCAAAATCGGGCATAGGGTGCTTGCCTGCGTTATTTTTCACTCCGCCTACGGTAACACTGTACTGATTATAGGTTGCGTTCTGTGCCGAAAAAACGGTGCCCGAAATACTGCTGCCTGCACCGCCGTCGGCATGGACATTGCCGTTGCCGAAAATACTGCCGCCGATTTTATATCCGCCGTTCAGGGTGAATTGGGAATTGTCACCGTAAAACATAAGATAATCAAAATCCACCGCCATATTCTTATCAACATATTTCGCCGCCGCTTTGGCTTTGATAAGCACGGAATCAACATCAAAAAGGCTTGCGAAAATCGTTTTGCCCTCTATTGCATCGGAAACCCTGACAGTATCGTTGGTGGGGAATTCAACCGTAACGTCATCTGCGGAAAAGCCGTTTTTTTCAACATACTCAAGGGCAACAGACCTTGCCTTGCCCTCATCGGGCATATATCTGACAGCCGCAAGCGCCGCTGAATCCATTGCACTTTGCAGCTTGCTTTTCTGATGGTATTTAAGCCCCATATCCGTTACAAGCGAAACAACGGAAAGAAAGGCAACAAGACTCAGCGCCGCAACTATCATAACTGCGCCGTCCTCTGCTTTTATAAATTTTTTCGCACTGATTTTTCTTTTTATTTTCTCAAACATAACACGCACTCCTTTTCAGGAAGGTAGTCAGTTTTAATTCTCTCGCACAGACATCTTTATCTGCTCAAGCTGACGGGAAAGCTCGGCAACAGCGATTTCAGCCTGACTTATATGGTAAGCACGGAGCTTCTGCTCCTTCTGCATTTCAAACCTGCCTGTTGCACATTCGTTTTCAAGCAGAGTGATTTTTTCAGCATATTCTTTTGCCTGAGCTTCGCCCGTTTCTTTGAGCTTTGCATTTTCCGCTTCAAGCTCCGAAACACGGCACACAAGCACGGTCTTTTCTGCTTCATACTCAGCGGATTTTTTCTTTGACTCCTCATACTCGCCCTGCACGGCTTTAAGCTCATCAAGTTTTTTTGCAAGCTCGGTTTCTTTTTCTTCAAGGCGTACCGACTTTGATTCGTTCTCGGCTTTCAGAAGTTCAAGCTGTGAAAGTAATGCTCCGTACTGTTCAAAAAGTCCGTCATATTTTTCAGCCTTTGCACTCAGCGAAATACTTTCGTCTTTGAGAGCATCGGCGGTTTTTCTCAGGTTTCCGTTTTCGGTTTCAAGGGCTGTAATTATTTTTTCCTTTTCGGCATCCTGCCCTTTTTCCGCAAGCTTTTCGCTGAGCAAAGCATTCTCGGCAACCGCTTGTTCAAGCTTGCTTTTATAGTCTGCAATAACCTTTTCAAAATCCGATTTATCTTCCGCTTTTTTTGTTTCCGCCGGCTTCTGAGTCATTTTGCTTTTTCTGTATTTTTCCGCATAGGAATCCCTTTCACGGTTAGAAAGAACAAGTTCTTCCTTGATTGCGGAAAGTTTAAGCTCGTAGTTTTTTGCCGATGCCTCAGCGGTTTCGGAAAGCCCGCTTATATATGATTCAACCTCTTCCGGGTCATAGCCGTAAAGCACCTTTTTGAAGGCAAGACCGCCGTTATCGGTATTCTTGTTTCTGATTTTTCCGGAATCGACTTCGGGAGAAGCCTTGCCGTTTTTTGAGTTTTTCATATGTTTCCTCCTGTCAGACTGTGGTAGAGTGAAATGATTCGATGGGTCGGAAATCCGACCTTTACGGCGTATTTGGTTCGAATCATTTCACTCTGACCTCAATCATATCGCCCTGACGGATATTATTTTCTGAACTGTAAAAGCCTGTAACCTCAATTACGCTTTTTGCGTTTTTAACTGTTTTGCATATTTTACCCGGCTGCACATTTTCGTCGATTTTCACCACCGTGCCCGATGCATCAAGGTAAATAACATCAATGGGAAACCGCATATTGAGCATATGCACCTGATTGCAGGGAGTTATGTGCAGGGCGTAATCTTCGGGAATTGAACGCCTGAACATAAGCCCCATGAATCTTGTGAAAAAGCTGTCGGCAACCTGACAGTTTTCAGTGAGAGTTATTCCGTTTTTTCTGATTATTGCTTTTTTCATAGCACACACCGTTAAAATGTTTCAATAATATTCAGCACCGTGGGACCCATAAGGATTATGAACACAACGGGGAATATGAACAGCAGCATAGGCAGAAGCATTTTGATTGATGCTTTCATACCCTTTTCCTTTGCCTGCTGGCTTCGTTCGGTACGGAGCTGTTCCGATTGCGCTCTCATTACATTATTAATAGGTATACCCAGCTGTTCCGCCTGAACAAGCGCAGATGCAAAGGTTTTCAGTTCTTCAAGATTTGTGGCATCGCAAAGATTCTGCAAAGCTGCCCTTCGTGTTCTGCCCATCTGAATTTCTCTGTAAACCATAAGCAATTCATCAATGAAAGGTCCTTTCAGCTTCTGTGACACTTTCAGAAGTGCCGCATCAAAGCTCAGACCCGCTTCAATGCACACACAGAGCAAATCCATTGCATCGGGGAGCTGTTTTTTTATGCCCGTCTGATGGCTCGTAACCCTTGACCTGAGATACATAGTAGGTCCCATAACTCCGAGAAGTGCACCGCACATAAGCACAAGAAGCATTATCATAGGCTCCATATCAACGGCAATTATTACAACCAGAGTCACAAACATTACGCCGATGAGCACTGCATATTTGATGAACTGAAAATCCGCAGGCTCCATAAATATGCCTGCATATCTGAGCTGTTTGCGGATTGCTTCAAGGGTTTTGTTTTTATCCGCATTTTTTCTTCTCGGAGCAAATCTGCCCAGCTTTTCGGAAATAAATTTTATACCCTTTCCGATAAACCTTTCGTAAAATGAGAGTTGAAGCTCCTGAAAGGCAGGCATACCCGTCGTTTCTTTGATTTTATCAATTCTGCTCTGTTTTTTATCGTTCCTCATGCCTCGCGGCGATGCAATGATAACAACAAGAATAAACGCCAGAAATGAATATGTGATAACAAGTATCTCCAAAAAGCTCACCTCTCAATCAATATTCTATGGTAACAACCTTTCTTATGGCGAAGAATCCCAGAACCTCCATAACTATTGATACAAGCAGCATTATGTTGCCTGCGGAGGTGTTGAAAAAGGTCTGCATATAATCGGGATTGACCACCATCAGCACAGCCGCTATACACACGGGCAATGCACCGATAATCATACCCGACATTCTGCCCTGTGCGGTTATCGAACTGATTTCACCTTTGATTTTGATACGGTCACGGATTGTGTGGGATATTGTTGTCAGAATTTCCGAAAGATTGCCGCCTGTTGTTCTCTGAATGAGAACTGCGGAAACCACAAGCATAAGGTCGGGGCTTTTCACTCTGTCAACCATATTGTTAAGTGCATCTTCCATTGTTGCACCGTATCGGATTTCGTTGCACACTCTGCCGAATTCAATGCCTACGGGTGCAGGCATATCGTTGGCGACATTCTCCATTGTCTGCTGAAACGAAAAGCCCGAACGCAGACCGTTGCACATCATTATGAGGGTATCCCCAAGCTGTGCCTCAAAAGCTTTTATGCGTCTGCCTTTTTTGATTTTTATGTATATAATCGGTGCAAATGCACCCACTGCCGCAAGGGTTGCTGAAGGCATAAGCCCAAGCTGAAACAGTGCCGCCAGACCCGAAGGCACAAAGGTAAGCACAAACCATATCATGCTGAATTCTTCGGGCTTCATCATAATATCCGCAAGAATAAGTTCGTTGAAAACGGTATCCATCAGTTTCTTTCTCTGAACAGATTGCTTGCCGCCTTCGCTTGTTGCACGCTTTATAAGTGCGGATCTGCGTTTTTTCTTCTTTTCCTGAATCTGTAAGGTCAGACCGCTTTTTTTATCCGCAATTTTATCAAATCTTTTTTCTACCCTGCGTCTGCCTTCCGTTACCGTGCCGCCGATACCTGCCAGCAGGAAGAAACTGAGAAGACCGAAAGAGCAGGAAAGAATAAGAATACTAATCTGTAAACCATTCATTTTTCACCGTCACTCCGTTTCCTCGGATTTTTTCAACGCAGTTGGGTCTTACGCCCGTTGCACGGAATTTGCCGATAAACTTGCCTGATGCATCCACCGAGCCGTCGGTTTCATAAACGAAAATATCCTGCATACTGACTATATCGCCTTCCATACCCACAACCTCGGTTATGGAGGTAATCTTTCTTGTTCCGTCACGCAGACGGCTTTGCTGAACAATAAGGTCAATAGCCGATGAAACCTGGTCTCTGATAGCTTTCAGAGGAAGCTCCATACCGCTCATAAGCACCATTGTTTCAAGTCTTGACACCGTATCTCTGGGTGAATTTGCGTGGGTTGTGGTCAGAGAACCGTCGTGACCCGTGTTCATAGCCTGAAGCATATCAAGTGTTTCTTCCGAACGAACCTCACCGACGATAATTCTGTCGGGGCGCATACGAAGGGCATTCTTGACAAGATTTCTGATTGTTACCGCACCCTTGCCTTCAAGGTTTGCAGGTCTTGCTTCAAGGGTAATAACGTGCTCCTGTTTGAGCTGAACTTCGGCGGCATCCTCAATGGTGACTATTCGCTCATCTTCGGGTATGTAAGACGAAAGAACATTGAGCAGTGTGGTTTTACCGCTGCCCGTACCGCCTGCAACAACAATATTCAGCTTGCCTTTTACGCAGGCTTCAAGGAACTGAAGCATATCGGGTGTAAGTGAACCGAATTGAAGAAGCTGCTGTGCGGTAATTGGTTTTTTGCCGAATTTTCTGATTGTCAGAACAGGTCCGATAAGTGAAAGGGGCGGTATGATTGCATTCACACGGGAGCCGTCGGTAAGACGGGCATCAACCATAGGGCTTGCTTCGTCAACGTGACGTCCCACATCGGAAACTATTCTGTTTATAACATTCATCAGATGCTCTTCATCTCTGAATTTAAGGTCAGTAAGCTTTAATTTACCCTTATCTTCAACATAAATCTTATCGGGACCGTTAACCATTATTTCGCTGTAATTCGGATTCTGAACAAGTTCTTCAATGGGACCGTAGCCCATAATATCGTTGAACAAATCCGTTGCAACCTTGGGTCTGTCCATACGGGGAATCATAAATTCATCATCATTTACTCTGTCATCAACGATTTTGAACATTGCTTCACGGTCTGTTATGACCTTTCCGCTTTTGTTCATCTCGTCAATGATTGCCGAATGAATCCGCCGTTTTACATCAAGATAAGGGTCTTCTTTTATTTCTTCGGCAGGTTGCTTTGCCGCCGTATCGTCAGCTTCCGCCGCTGCAGGCTGAGGCAAATTTTTTCTGCCGTCTATTTTATCCAAAAGTCCCATATTCAAACCTCTCAATTCTTACCGAATGAAAACAGCTTTTTCTTTTTCTCCTTGCCCTCTTTTATGGGAACAATGCCTGTATGATTCTGAATTATCTTATCCGCAATTTCGTTTATGCCCTTTGAAAGCCCAGAATTAGGCTGTGCCACAGTTACGGCAAGACCCTTGTTGATGCTTGCAAGTGCAGCGGAATAATCCGCAGGCACAACGGCAAACATGGGCACTCTGAACATTTCTTCAAAATCCTCAGCTCTGACAAGGCCTTTTTCAAACTTATTGAGGATGAATTTTATTTTGTCACGCTGATGAAGCTGGTCAAGAATACAGTAGCACACCTTTGCATTGTTCAGCGAAAGCATTTCATTATTATAAACAAGGTAAAGCTCTTCACAGTTTTCGCAGGCGGTAATTGTTGCATCGTTGAAGGATGCAGGCAAATCAATGATTATGTATTCATAATAAGGCCGCATAATATCGATTATTTTTTCAATGTGTGCGGGGGTTACGAATTCCGCAAACTCCGTGCTTTTGGGTGCACACAGAACACTCATTCCCGTGCTGTGCTCAACCGCAAAGCCGTTGATATTTTCAATGGTAATACC
Source organism: Acutalibacteraceae bacterium (assembly GCA_045533455.1). Taxonomy (GTDB): domain Bacteria; phylum Bacillota; class Clostridia; order Oscillospirales; family Acutalibacteraceae; genus CAG-177. Next base: position 66,184 of record JAZSHU010000049.1, read on the forward strand.
GCCTCTGTCCTGAACAAGGTCAACGATTGAATTTTTTGTATCAAGGTCAAGTGCCATCGCTATATCGCCGAATTGCAGGTCAAGGTCAAGAAGCATAACCCTTTTGCCTGCCTTTGCAAGCTGTGCCGCAACGCCGATTGCAAGGGTAGTTTTACCCGTGCCGCCTTTGCCGCCGAAAAATCCAAGTGCCTTGCACCTTACCTTTTTGCCCTCGTTGGTGTCAAGAACACGCTGCTGTTCAAGCTTATAAACGGTGCTTATGTTTGCGGAAAATTCCTCAGCCGCCATACCCTCAACAGGAAGCACCTTGCGGATTCCGTACTGAGCCGCCTTGTTGACAAGCTCAACTGAAATATTATCGTTTGCCAGAACAACTATTGTTCCTCTCACTGCGGTAAGCATATCCTGAACAAAATCAAAAACCGTTTCGGGCACTTCGCCTTTAACCGCGCAAAGCACAACCTCGGGATATTTGTTGATAATCTTTGTTTTACCCTCGGCGGTGAAGCCCGAATAACCGCTGATTGCAAAATCTTCATCGGTTATGAGATTTTTCATTTCTATCCGCAGGTCAAGGTCATCGGATAACACAAGCAGATTAATTTTATCCATAAATTATCCCTCCTCGGAAGCCGCCGTAGTGATTTCTCCCATACCCACGTTGGTTACAGGCTCCGGATTCCTTGTTTCGGGCACCATTACATTGGCAATATCATCCGAAAGTCCGTGACCCTCCGCATAAGGCACAAGCACGATTCTGTACATTTTGTCGGAGTCCGTATCCGGATCTTCAAGACCCATAAGCACGGGTATCTGATCTTTTTTCAGACCAACAGTAATACTTAGATATTCCAGAATATCCGTTCCGGCTTCATACTGCTCGTTTGCGTTGTAGCTGCCGATTTTAAGCACGGGAACATTTTTGAGCAAGGGCTCAACCGAAGGTGATGCATCGTTATAGATATTTATAATATCGTTTTCACGGATAAAATACGCAACCGCGTTTTCTTTTGCAACATAAATCGTATATGCATACAGCCCTTCGGGAATCTGATAGGAAAGTCTGTCCTTTGCATTTCCCTGCCCTACGGGAGTGATTTTCCTCGCCAGAAGCTGTTCACCTTTGTAAATGTTTTCAGTTGCCATAAATCCTACGACATCGTCAATGTTACAGACGGTACCGAAGGATGCCGCATTCTCGGGCACGTTCACCTGCTGAAACATTTCTTTTGTCAAAATTGTATCCTTATCAATATCTTCAAGGGCAATGAGTACGGTTGCTTCGTCAACACCCGTCACTATTTTGCTGTTTCGCAGCTCGGTTGCAAAGAAATAGGTTGCAACACCCGCCGCCAGCGCAATAACAGCCGCTATCAAATAAATCTTTTTCATAACGTTACCTTTCTATGACTCAACCTTCATAACCACGGTTGAGGTTATTGTCCTTTCTTCACCCAACACCGTACTGAGCACAGGAGTAAAGAAGGAAATATCCGCTTCCATTGAAACCGTTACATCTCCCGCAGTGGGGTCTGATGGTGTGGTGTATTCAACATCAATCCTTACCCCGTCATTGGCGAAAACGGTTGTGGTTGCATTTTCAATGTGATTTATTATCGCCTGAGTGCCGTAGCCTTCGGCGGTATTCACAACAGCGTATCTTGCACCCTCACGGCAGGCGTTATTCAGAGAAAGCTGGTTGTAAAACAGCCATCCGAAGTCGATTATTCCGCACAAAATCAGAAGAAATATGGGGAGTATCAGTGCAAATTCAACCATTGCCTGACCGTCCTCGCCCTTACCTCTTTTTCTCAGCCGCTTTTTCATTCTGCCGTCACCTCCGTACAGGTACTTTTTCTCAACTTAAAACGAAGGGGTAAGCTCGCTCAGCGAGCGAACTTACCCTTCGGGTTACCTAATCAGCTTTCAGGAAGAAATATATATGGAGGAATTATCAAGCAACTGCTCCTGCACCTGCTTTGTCAAGTTCATCGTTAACCTGGTTAAACATATCTCTTACCTTGGGGCCGAGTGCAACGAGTGCAACGATTACAACCACTGCGATAAGTCCGATAATGAGTCCGTATTCTACCATTCCCTGGCCATCTTCGTCTTTAAACCATTTTCTTAACATAAGATTACCTCCGTTCATTTTTTCATTTTTATTTTCTGTTATTTTCCCTTTAAATGTCCTTCTGTTATGTTGCGGCACCTGCGCCGGCTTTGTCAAGTTCATCGTTAACCTGGTTAAACATATCTCTTACCTTGGGACCAAGTGCGACAAGTGCAACGATTACAACCACTGCTATGAGGCCTATGATGAGTCCGTACTCTACCATACCCTGGCCTTCTTCGTCTTTAAACCATTTTCTCAACATAAGATTACCTCCGTTCATTTTTTATTTTCTCTTTCTCTTGCAACTGCATTTCCCTTTGCAGTTTTTCTCTTTCCCTTTTTGAAACTGTGTCAGCAGATTATGTTGCTGCGCCTGCGCCGGCTTTGTCAAGCTCATCGTTAACCTGATTAAACATATCTCTGACCTTGGGTCCAAGTGCGACAAGTGCAACGATTACCACCACTGCGATGAGACCGATGATAAGACCGTATTCTACCATACCCTGGCCTTCCTCGTCTTTGAACCATTTCCTTAACATAACTATGCCTCCTTATATTTTTTTACCCTCTTCCGGGTATTATGGCCTAAAAGAACTGCGAAAAAACGCTTTGCGAAAGCTCGTTGAACATAGGGAACAGCACCGTGATTATAACGCCCAGTGAAAGGTAGGGTCCCATCGGAACCGCCGTTTTGAGCGAACCCTTCTTTGTTGCCACAAGGTATATCAGGTAAACCACAAGGCCTGCCGCCATAACGAGTGCCGCCTGAAGATATCCGAAGGCTCCCAGACAAAAACCGATTGCCGAGCTGTACTTCACATCCCCCGTTCCGATGGGGATTCCGAAGAACATTGGAAGCTGATAAAGAATGAAGCCTGCCGCAAGACCAACCAGCGACGGTATCAGGGTTTCTTTGAGAGGTGCACCCTTTGCGATTGCAAATATCAGCGCCGCCGCCCTGATGATGAGAAGTGCCAGAACCGATGGGTTGGGGATTTTTTTGATATCCAGGTCAACAACGGCGATTGAAATTGCGATTGAAATGTATGCAACCGCTTCAAGCCTTTCCGCCGTGCCTTCCTTCATTGCGAAAACCGCTGCGAACAGAAGCCCCGAAACCAGCATCCAGATTACTACGGCTGCGGTGTTCTTCACTGCTTCCAGCTTTGAGGTTTCATCGGTTCGTTTCTTAATCTGAAAAATCGATATCCGATTGAATGCCAGCGCCGAAAGAATTCCCAGCACGCCGCCGTAAACAATGTCAACCATGGGGTTTCACCTCCGCTTTCTTTGGCGGAAGATTTTGGTTCATTTCCCTTCCGCAACCTCATCATAGCACTCCGTTTTAGCAATGTCAACATAACTTTTTTTGAGTGTGAATAACTTTTATACATAATGCACAAACATCTTTTTCCCTTATAGTATAAAGAGAATTGAGCACGCTTTAAATCGTGATAACCCAAAGAAATTACTGGTGCAACAAAATTTCGTGATACTGTGTTTAAAAAAAATCCACATTTTCAACAAATAATTGTTAAAATTTCCTTAATTTTGTTTAATTATGCATTTTCAAGCGAAAAATGAATAGTTATAATTTTAGGTTTTAAGGTGACGTGAATAATAATGCATAATTCCACGGCTGAAACAGCATTTTTTCTGAGGATTTTTTTGAGAAAAAGCATAAAATTAATTCTGATATTTGACATTTGCCAAACAATTTATTATTATTTTTCTGTAAAATTTTTCACGGATGTGATACAGGAATGAAAAACATTATACTTATCGGTATGCCCGGCGCAGGCAAAAGCACCATAGGAGTTCTTCTTGCAAAATCCCTGCTTATGGATTTTGTTGACACCGATCTGCTCATACAAAAAAAATATTCCTCAAGCCTTTGTGACATAATCAACGAAAAAGGCATTGAGGAATTTCTGAAAACAGAAAATGATGTTATCTGCTCATGGAGCTTTTCAAACTGTGTTATCGCCACAGGCGGCAGTGCGGTTTACGGCAAAGAAGCAATGGAAAAGCTGAAAGACAGTGGCAAAGTTATTTACCTTAAACTTACTCCCGAAGAAATCGAAAAACGCATAAACAACATTCACACCAGAGGCATAGCAATGAAAGAGGGCACCACAATCGCCGCTCTCTACGGCGAAAGGGCACCCTTATATGAAAAATATGCTGATATTACAATAGAATGTTCAGGTCTTATACCTGAAGAATGTGTTGATGCAATATCATCAGTCCTTTAATAATTCATTGAATTTTCTTACCTGCTCCTCTGTGGGCTTATAATCTGTATATGAACAGCAGGGAATATTAGGTTTGCTGCCGTCTGTACCGTAGAAGGGAGTCTGCCTGTCATTTTCGTATTCCTTACGGCATTCTTCAAGTCGGAAATCGGGAATATCGTAAGGTATACCGCTGTTAAGGATTGAACGGTGGGCAAGAATGGCGGTTGATGCCATAGCCACAGCGGAATGAATATCATAGGGATGCTCGGGCTGTCTGCCTTCACGGATACAGTCAAGGAACATTCTGGCAACTATATAATCTCCGCCGCCGTGACCTGCATTGTTTATGAATTCCTCATCGCTGTCATTCCATTCGGGGTCATAAAGATTAACCTCTTCCCTGCCATCGGGTACTGACCAATGGTTATAACGGAGCATAACTTTGCCGTCCATACCGCGGAGATTTTCAATCTGTCCGTTTTCGCCGCAGATGCGGTATGCGTTGTGATGTGCACCGAATGCGGCACAGCCCGTGACCCTGAAAACGGATTCATCATCGTTAAGTGTTGTGATAATCGCAGCTCTGTCACCTACGTGCCTTGCGGTTGCGGTTTCTTTAATAGGTGAATAAACAGGCACTGCGCTGACCCTTTTTGGGGTTGCTCCTGTTGACCACATAAGCGGTGCAAGGGAATGGGTTATGTAATATGAACGGGGAAGAAAATTACGCCAGTGCTCAGCAAAATAAATATACCCTTTGTTAAACTCACTGTCATCGGGTACAGGAGGATGGTTGTACTCACCCTCTGCATAAATAAGCTTACCCAGTGTGCCTTCACGGCACACTTTTTTCATTTCACGGTTAAATTTCATCTGAGGATAATTTTCCGCAAGCATATAAATAGAATCGGTTTTTTCATAAGCACGGATAAGCTCAACACCCTCAGCCATTGTGCCGTTGCTGATGCATTCCGATAATACGTGAATACCTTTTTCAAAGCATTTTATTGCATAGGGAGTGTGCTCATGAAAATAGTTTGCAAGCACAACCGCATCCATTTCAAGCTTAATAAATTCATCAAAATTATCATAAACGGGAATATCAACACCGAGATTTTCAAGACCACGCGCAGCTCTTCCGGGATCAGATTCGCAAAGTGCAACAATTTCGGCACCTGCAAGCATAAGATTTTCCGCAAGGTCCATACCTCTGCCGGCACCCAGAATACCTACTTTGATTTTATCCATAAAAAACCTCCGTTCATCTGTTTTCTACATTTTAACAAATGAACGGAGGTTTGGCAACTCTGTTTTTTGATTTATGTGAAATAAAAAAATAACTCCCCGCTGCTGTTGCAACGAGGAGTTTGTGGTGACCCGGACGGGAATCGAACCCGTGTTACCGCCGTGAAAGGGCGGTGTCTTAACCGCTTGACCACCGGGCCATAATATTGGTAGCGGCAGTTGGATTTGAACCCACGACCTACCGGGTATGAACCGGTTGCTCTAGCCTCTGAGCTATGCCGCCAT
>JAZSHU010000009.1:0-14650 GCA_045533455.1 Acutalibacteraceae bacterium
TTCTTTTAATTCAAGTATTTCTTTTTCATAATCCTTTATGTGTCGATAACTTCTGGGCATAAAAATTCCTCCTATGGTAGTTCTTTAATTCTACCATAGGAGGGTGTTTTTTTCATTGTCCGTTTTTTACGGACCTGTTCATTGGATGGGGATAAATTTTTATCTTTTTAAAAATCTGCCGTGCCTGTTGTTCTTGGGAAGGGGATAACATCGCGGATGTTTGAAATACCTGTAAGGTACATAACAAGTCTCTCAAAGCCCAGACCGAATCCGCTGTGTTTGACTCCGCCGTAACGGCGAAGGTCAAGGTACCAATCGTAATCCTCGGGGTCAAGACCAAGCTCTTTGATTCGTGCTTCAAGCAGGTCGAGACGCTCTTCTCTCTGGCTTCCGCCGATGATTTCGCCGATGCCCATAACAAGGCAGTCACAGGCGGCAACAGTTTTGCCGTCGTCATTAAGACGCATATAGAATGCTTTGATTTCCTTGGGATAATCCGTAACGAAAACCGGCTTTTTGAAAATCTTTTCGGTAAGATATCTTTCGTGTTCTGTCTGCAAATCGCAGCCCCAACTTACCTTGTATTCAAATTCGCCGTTGTATTCTTCAAGAAGCTTTATTGCCTCTGTATAGGTTACTCTGCCGAAATCCGAGTTCGCAACTGCGGTAAGTCTTTCAAGAAGTTCCTTGTCAACAAATTTGTTGAGGAATTCAAGCTCCATGGGGCAGTTGTCAAGAACGTAATTGATAACATATTTAATCATTGCCTCGGCAACGTCCATATCGTCGCTAAGCTCCGCAAAAGCCATTTCAGGCTCAATCATCCAGAATTCCGCAGCGTGACGCTGTGTGTATGATTTTTCAGCTCTGAATGTGGGACCGAAGGTGTAAACCTTACCGAATGCAAGTGCCATTGTTTCTGCCTGTAACTGACCCGATACGGTGAGATATGCGGGCTTCTGGAAGAAATCTTCGCCGTAGTCAACAGCGCCGTCTTCTGTTCTGGGAGGATTTTCGGGGTCAAGGGTTGTTACTCTGAACATTTCGCCTGCCCCTTCGCAGTCACTGCATGAGATAAGGGGAGTGTGTGCATATACAAAGCCCTGCTCGGTAAAGAATTTGTGGATTGCATATGCGGCAACTGAACGGATTCTGAAAGCGGCATTAAAAAGGTTTGTACGGGGTCTGAGATGTGCGATTGTACGAAGGAATTCAACTGAATGGCGTTTTTTCTGTAATGGATAATCGGGGGTTGAAAGTGCTTCGATTCCGATTTCGTCTGCATTGATTTCAAAGGGCTGGTTTGCCTGAGGTGTCAGAAGTAATTTGCCCGTTACCTTAACGGCAGAGCCTACGTTGAGCTTTGCAATATCTTTGTAGTTATCAAGTTTTTCCGCTTCAAAAACAATCTGTACGCCTTTGAAACAGCTTCCGTCATTAAGTTCAATAAATCCTATTGCCTTTGAATCTCTGAGGGTTTTAACCCAGCCGTATACCGTTACGGTTTTGTCTGCGTAGCTTTCGGGTGATTCAAAAAGCTTTTTAATTTCAAGTCTTTCCATTTTGTGCTCTCCGTTTTTTTAGAAGTTTACTCCGTTCCAACCCCAATGGTCGGCTTGCTCATATTTGATATAAATGTTTGCTCTGTCAATTCCAAGTTCCTCGTTGACGATTTCGCTGAGTGCGGCGGTAAGTCTGTCATAAGCGGCATCGGATGTTGAGCCGAAAATGCTGACTTCAAGGTATGCATAATCCTGAGTGCCGTCGCCTTTGAAATACATGCTGATATTATCTTCAAATGCAAGCATAAGCCAGGCTTCGCTTTTGCCGGGGATAAGTGCGATTGCCTCGCCAAGCTTTGATTTCAGATTTTCTTTGTTTTCCTCTGTAAGAGGTTTGCTTACCGTTGTTCTGATGTAAGGCATTGTGTGTTCTCCTTTTAGTTGATTCTTATAAAGCTTCTTGCCTCAACAACCGCACCCAATACGGTGCAGTTGCTGTCTGTGTAATTTACATAAATCATTGAACCGGTGTCATATTCCGTGCAGAATACGCCGTTTTCAACCTCGTAGTGGTCGGTCATTCTTGCGTTGCGCAGGTCGTTGAGTGCTTCGTTTGCTTTGGTGTAGAATTCTGCGGCGGTGTTAATTGTGTTATCGTAATAAAAAATATCCGTTTCCGTTGTATCAGTTACGGGCTCATAATTCCATTCGAAGTGAGGACAGGCACCGTATTCGATGTATTTAAGAAGCAGTTCATTGCTGTTTATGCTGGTGTTTACCGCTTCACCTGCGTAATCTACTATGCCGTGCAGTATGAGCTGAACAAAAGGAATGCTCACGTAGGAACCGCTTTCGGATGCGGAGGATTCAAGGGGCAGGTTAATTACCGTATCAATGTTTTTCAGCATATAGAAATTGCCCGTTGAGGTCATTGTGCTATGACCGGTGGAAAGGGGAGTTACGGATTTTGCAATTTGTATTGATGCATCCTCACGGAGAAGACCGTTGTGAGAGAAATCCGAATAAAGCAGACTGCCTGCATCGCTTATGCAGTAGCCCGAAAAGCTGAGCTTTTTTGTATTCTTTAATACTGCTGAAACGGCATCCGGAAGTGATGATATTTTGCGAAGTTTTCTTTCGGATGAAACATTTTCCATATAACCGTTAAGGTAGCTGTCAGGTGTATAAACTGAGTTGGATTTTTTTATACTTTCCGTATTGCCCGAATTGAAACTTGCCGAAGAAGAAAGCAGATTGATGTCAAAATAAAGGCTCATTTTCTGAGAAGTGATATAAGAAAAAAGCTCGCTGAGCTTATCTTCTCCGCCCAATCTTGAAAGCAGTCGGGAATTTTCAATATTTTTCGAATCAAGACCGCCGCTGAATATGCCCGAATACCTTACGCTTACGTTGTTTATACCTTTGTTTTTCATTCTTATGAGCATATCCTGAGCCTGCTCAAAAGTAGTCAGCTTTTTAAGATAACGGAATGGTCCGAAGCTGTTTTTTGCGGCACCGGTAAGAGTAAGACAGAAGGGGAGATAGTCGCCGGTTTCCACAGATTTTGTTGAAAGAACGGAGTTCCTTATAAGCTGTTCTCTGCACGCCGAGGCAAGTCCTGCATAGGTTGCATTGTTGCCCGAAAGAAAACGGTAGCAGAGAGAAATTTCACTTACTGCTGCGGTTTTTGATGAATATACCGTTTCGTTTTCGTAAACAGAGGGAGTTACATTAAACGATGAATAAACTTTGTTGTATTCGCTGACGGTAGTTGCTTTGTCTGCGCTTATGCAGGCAACCGCATCGCCCTTCTGAATAAGTGCAACAAATGCGGAATCGCCGTGCTTTATGCCGAATGCAGGAACAATGGCAGTGCCGTTACTTTTGATACCTGTTGAAGGGTCGTCACCGTAAACGCTGAAAGTCAAAGGCTCAAAAGATTCATCATAGGTTGCGGTTTTTATGATTGCACCGCTGCCGTCAGGCACAAGCAGAAAATCATCCTTGTGAGAATTATTGAAGGCACCGAAACCGTTGAGAATCTCAATGCTTTCAACAAAGGCATCGGGGTTGCCCGAAATGTTTTCATATGTGCAGTCTGCATACATACTTCCGTCTTTAAGTGTTACAGTGAGCTTAACCCTGAATGCGATATCTGTTTTTTCAAGAGTTTTCTTTTCCGCAGTGGTTATATCCGTGTAAATGTCATAAATAAACTCCGCACCGTTTTCAAGCAGGTTATAGGTTGCCGTGCCGTATGCAACGGAATTATCCTGAGAATTGAGCATATAAATGTCCGAGCCGCCGTTTACGGTCAGTGCAACGGTGCTTGCATTGCTCGTCATAGCTTCACCGCTTGCAACTTCACTAAGAAGGGGCAGTGCCGACCATATTTTGTTTCTGCTGGTTTCAAGAATGCAGAAACTGTTTGACGACGGATCAATTTTCAGTTCAACAAAGCCCGATGATGCGGCTTTTTCCGAAAAAGCCTGAGGGTTTTCGGAATAATGTACCTTTGCATCTTCGGCAGGCATGGTAATGGTATTGCGTGATTTGATGTGTCTTTTTACGGAAACACCGGTTTCTTCTCTGTTTGAACATCCGGGAAGTATGATCATACAAAGGCACAATATTGCCACAAGTGTTCTGAAAAGAAGATGTTTTGTGTTATTCTTTGTTGTCATAATAACTTGAATCCTTTGCAACTTCAAACGTAAACACAACGCCGTTTCTGACATTATTTACTCCGTAACGGCATTTGTGATTTTCCATAATACTTTTTACAATTGAAAGACCCAGACCAAAACGGTTTTCGCTTCTGCCGTGGGCTTTATCCGCCCTGTAAAAGCTGTCCCAAAGTTCAGCCATATCGGCATCATTTATATGCTCACCCGTATTGAAAACACTGATTTCAAATTTATCTTTGCTTTCTGTGCAGACAAGCTCAATATGTTTTTTGCCCGAACAGTGGGAAATTGCATTTGTGATATAGTTTTTGAGAACAATCTCAATTTTATCCTCCTGACCGTAGCAGGCGAGGGGCTGAGGAATACGGTTAAGCACGGTTATGCCCGTTTGTTCAATCTGAAGGGAAAGATGATTGAGAAGGGAAGCTGCTTTTGCGCCAAGGTCAAAATACTGAGGATAAAAGGGCTGAGACTTGCTTTCAAGCTTTGAAAGTTCAAGCAGTTCAACAACAAGCACATTCATTTTCTGGCTTTCGTCGTAAATTATCTGACAGTATTCTTTTATAACCTCGGGGTCGTCACTTATACCTGCACAAACTCCTTCCGCATAACCCGAAATAATGGCAATGGGAGTTTTTAATTCGTGTGAAACATTGCTTATGAAGGATTTTCTTGCATTGTCAAGTGCGTGACGTCGCTCAATATCTTTTTCAAGCAGTTTGTTTTTATCTTTAAGGTCTTTCAGCGTTGTGTCAAGCGTTGTCGAAAGAATATTTATACTTTTGCCCAATTCACCTGTTTCGTCACGGCCGTAATCACCGCATTTTCTGCTGAAATTCAAAGCCGCCATATCCTTGGTGATGTTGTTCATTTCAACGAGAGGTTTTGTGAACCGTGCAACAAGAATATAAAAGACGATGGCCATAAGCATAATCATCGCTACACTGATGAAGGTGTAAACCCTTCCCGCAACATTGACTATATTTTCAACGTCGGCAACCTCAAAATAGATATGAATTGTTTCGCCCGTCTGCAAAGGAGCACTGTAAACGAAAAATTCAATGCTTGTAGCCTCTTTTTTTCTGATTTCAAAGTTATCGTAGTCAACGGCGTTCTTGTAACTGTCCGAAGGTCTGAGGGTATCGTAGATTACCCTTGAAGCACCGGAAGATGCAAAATGCTCGCTGCTTGCGGCTGAGTTTCCCGAACCGGAGGTATAGGATAATGAACCGTCGGGGTTTACAATCTCAAGGTCAACGTTGTTTCCGACGGCGATTGAATAAAGGTCAAAATAATATGTAGCCGTACCGGGGATAAGCATATCTATACTTTCCGAAACATTGCTGAGATCACGGTATGTCTGAAATGCGAACACCTTGAAAAGTATAGGTTTGCTGAAAACAGAAATAAGAACAAGCAGAGTTGCAAGCACACACACGACGATAGCGAAAAGTTTTGTGCGTATGCGGCTTTTCTTGTTTTTTAAGGATAACTTCTTCAACAATTACACCTCAATCTTATACCCCACTCCGTAAACGGTTTTAAGGTGGGTTTCACCCCATATGCCCAGCTTGGTTCTCAGGCGTGCAACATGAGAGTCAACGGTTCTGGGGTCGCCTATAAAGTCAACACCCCATATGCTGTCAAGAAGCTGTTCACGGGAATATATTCTGCCCGTGTTGCCTGAAAGCTTGACGAGTATGTTATGTTCTTTGACGGTAAGTTCAAGTGCCTTGCCGTCAAGGGTTATTTTATGAGCGGGTATGTCAATAACAAGACCGTTGATTGTGATGATATCCTTCGTGTTTGCAGCTGAGGCGTTTTGTGCCCTTTTGAGAAGGGCTTCAACGCGTTTTACAAGCACAACGGGGCTGAAAGGTTTTGTTACAAAATCATCTGCACCGCTTTCAAATGAGCGGAGCTCATCAAATTCCTGACTTCTTGCGGTAAGCATAAGCAGTGGCACGGAGCTTGATTCTCTGATTTTGCTGCATACTTCCCAGCCGTCAGCCTCGGGCATCATAATATCGCATATAACGAGACTGAAATCACCTGCAGAAAAGAATTTCTCAATGGCATCTCTGCCGTCAACGGCTTCAACGGTTTCGTATCCTGAATTTTTAAGAAAGTCACAAACAAGCCTTCTGATTCTGGCTTCATCATCGGCAACGAGTATTTTTTTCATTGATTCACCGCTTTCGATAAAGTATACAAATACAGTCTACCACATTATATATATAAAAATCAAGTTATAAGGCAAATTCATTGTTTTTGATGAGATTAAATTAAAAAAATATACATTTTTTTAGAAAAAACTATTGTGTTATATTTTGCTTTTTAGTATAATAAAAAAGTATTTAATCTGGGTTAAAGCGGCTTTGCGCCGTGTATAACCTTTCGGAAGGTGTGGTTTTATGCTCGGCAAATATGTCAGAGTCAGGGTTACAAACCCGATCCGCTCCGTAAACAGACAGTTCGGTTTTGTGTACCAGCTTAATTTTGGTGCAATCGAAGGAAAAAAGAGATATGACAATATCTCACACGGTGCTTACATTATGGGGATTAATCACCCCGTCAGAACTTTTGACGGCAGAGTTATTGCCGCAATCAAAAGGGGAGACGGCAGCCCTGTGGTATATGTAGTTGCTCCAAAAAGTATGCGTTTTATTTCCTATCAGATTGAAGATGCCATTGCCTTTGCCGAAAAGGGCAGGGATTACAAGCTGGAATGTCTTTACGAGCGTTCCTGCGGTGCAGTTGTATACCGCAGAATCAATGATGAGCTTCGCTATCTTCTTATCAAAAACAGACGCAGTACCCATTGGGGCTTTCCTAAGGGTCATATTGAAAAGGGCGAAACTCCCGAACAGACGGCAATGCGTGAGGTCCTTGAAGAAACGGGAATTCATATTCAGATTCTTCCTCAGTTTGCATCAAAGTCTGAATATACCATTCAGGGCAGGGTTGAAAAATCCGTAACAATTTTCCTTGCCAAAACAAAGGATACGCAGACCATAATTCAGCGTGAAGAAATTGAGGATTATGTGTGGCTCAATTATGATAAGGCGATGGACACCCTCCGCTTTATCAATGACAGAAACATTCTTCGCAGTGCTCACGATTTTCTTGCGGAACAGAATATAGTTTAAAAGTGAGGTCGGTCAGATGGCAGAAACGATTGCCGATTACCTTGTAAGTGTTTTTCAGGGGAAGATTCCTGAGGAGCTGATAATCTTTTTTATTTCGATGTTTCCCGTTGTTGAACTCAGGGGCGGTATGATTGCGGCAAAACTGCTTGATGTTGAATTTATCAAGGCTTTTATCATATGCTATCTGGGCAATATTTTGCCCATTCCGTTCATTCTTCTTTTTATAAGACGCATATTCGCTTTTCTTAAGCGATTCACGGCAACCAGAAAGCTGGTTGAAAAGCTTGAAACAAGCTCGCTGAGAAAAAGCGACAAAATCAAAAAATCCAGTGTATGGGGTTTGCTTACCTTTGTTGCAATTCCTCTGCCCGGTACCGGCGGCTGGACGGGCTCTCTTATTGCGGCGCTTCTTGATATGAGAATAAAAATATCGTTTCCCGTTATCGCTCTCGGTGTGCTTATAGCAAACCTTATAATGTCCGTTTTTTCTTACGGACTTCTCGGTGCTATAGGATTATAAAAAATGAAACCCTTTGCTCACTGCTGTGTGCAAAGGGTTTTTGTTATGAATAGTATTTCATATTGAGGCTTACAAGGGCACCTACGATTTTTGCAATTTCCTTGGGGCTGCCGTTGAGATTGCCGTTAAGCCACGAAAGAATGGTGGTTTTTGCGCCGGATGTAAGATAAACCAGATAAATGTTTGCTTCGTCGCGGTTTGTTGCATTTTTCTGTGACATAACAAGGTCAAGAAGTCTGTCATAATAAACCTCAACCAATCTCCAGATAAAGTTGTTGAACATATTGGAGTGAGCCAGCATTCTGTAATACTCCATATCTCTGCTGAGGTATTCGCAAATCTGTTCAAAAAGCTCGCTGACATTTGTCGTAATATTTTCGAGTCCGAACTTTTCAACATACTCCATAAGAACTTTCAGCTCTTCGTTTTCAATCTGTTTGAGTACACTGTCAACATCCGAATAATGTGCGTAAAAAGTGCCGCGGCTTATATCTGCTTCTCTTATTATATCTGAAACTGTGATTTTGCTTAATTCCTTTTCATGGATAAGTTTTGCCACAGCTTTTTTAATCAGATTTTTTGAACGTATTGAACTTCTGTATTCTGCCTTTGCCATTACAAATTTCCCCCAAAAATTTCTCTTGTTATAAATTTATATTTTTTTTTCGAAAAAGTCAATAAAAAAGTTATGAAATTAATTTTTTGTTTATATTTGCTTGTGGATTTCGGATGTACCTGCTATAATGTTTTATAAATCAAATCAATGTGAAGGGTGAATTTATGAAACTTGTAAATCAGACCGAACAGATTTCAAAACGAATTGGCGATGAGGCTGCGGTACGTATTATCTGCGAAAGCAGATTTGACGGATTGGACTATTCAATGTTTTGTATGAGAGATGATGATTGCATTCTTAACACATCCGCATACAAAAAACACGTTGAAGAACTGAAGAAACTTGCTGCATCTTACGGAGTTACCTTTGAGCAGGCTCACGCTCCCTTCCCTTCTGCAAAGGACGGCAATACGGAATATAATGAGAAAACATTTGAAAAGCTTAAAAGAGCTCTTGAAATTTCGGGTATATTGGATGCAAAAATCTGCGTTGTTCATCCTGTTCAGTTCAGAGAAAACCAGTTTGAACAGAATATGGAGCTTTATCATAAGCTTGAACCCTATGCGGCAGATTACGGTGTTAAAATCGCCCTTGAAAATATGTGGGGTTGGAGTGACGAGCTTAACCGTATAGTTCCCAATGTATGCAGTGTTGCAGAGGATTTCAACAGATATGTTGATGCTCTTGACCCTGCACACTTTACTGCCTGCCTTGATTTGGGTCACTGCGGTCTTGTAGGCGACAATGCAGGCTCAATGATAAGACAGATGGGTTCAAGACTGGGCTGTCTTCATATTCACGATAACGATAATGTAAATGACAGCCATACGCTGCCCTATACATCGGAAATGGATTGGGACGATATTCTCCGTGCTTTGGGAGAAATCGATTATCAGGGCCATTTTACATATGAAGCGGATAATTTCATCCGTGATTTCCCCGAAGACCTTCTGCCGGCCTGTGAGAAGTTTATGCACGATGTGGGCAGGTCGATGATAAGCAAAATTGAAAAATACAGGGTGAAAAAATGAGCCTTTTTATCTGTCCCGTTTGCAAAGAAAAGTTGACGGAGCTTGAAAAACTTTATGAATGCCCTAACGGACACTGCTTTGATAAATCAAAATTCGGTTATGTAAATCTGCTTCAATCACAGAAGTCTTCCGCAAAGCGTCACGGAGATGACCGCATGATGGTCAGGGCAAGACGTGATTTTCTGGATTCAGGTGCATATGCCTTTTTGCGTGATGCACTTTGTGAGGTTTGTCACAGGTTTTTGCCTGAGGGTGTAAAGATGCTTGATGCAGGTTGCGGCGAGGGATATTATTCGTCAGGCATAAAAGCTTTTTATAACGAACAAGGCAAAAATGTTGATATATGCGGTGTTGATATTTCAAAGGATGCACTGGAATTTCTGGGAAAAAGAAAATGCGGTATTCCCTGTGCTGTTGCAAGTCTTTTTGATTTACCGCTTGCCGACGAAAGCGTGGATACCGTGCTTAATATTTTTTCTCCCGAAGCAGACGGTGAATTTCGCAGAGTGCTGAAAAAGGGCGGATATCTTATAAGAGTTATTCCCCGAGAAAAGCATCTTCTCGGGCTTAAAACCGCAATTTACGATAAGCCTTATCTTAATGAAATGCCTTCGGCTGAAATTGAAGGCTTTGAGTGTGTTTATACAAAGCAGCTTGCAGGAAGGCTTTGCCTTGACTCAGGCGAAATGATACAGAATCTTTTTAAAATGACCCCGTATTATTATAAAACGGGTGTTGATGACCAAAACAAAATCAGCAGCCTTGAATATCTTGAAACCGAGGCAGAGTTTGAAATAAGAGTATATCGAAAGGAAACATAAAATCATGCATAAAAAACTTGCGCCCACACCTCCCATGGGTTGGAACAGCTGGGATTGCTACGGTGCCGCCGTTAACGAAGAACAGCTCAGAGGCAATGCCGATTATATGGCAGAGCATCTTAAAGACTACGGCTGGGAATACATCGTGTGTGATATTCAGTGGTCAGAGCCTACTGCCGATTGCTACTACTATCACAATTTTGTGCCTCTGTATATGGACGAATATTCACGTCTCATACCTTCTCCCGAAAGATTTCCCTCATCCGCAGGGGGAAAGGGCTTCAAGCCCATTGCGGATTACGTGCATTCATTGGGTCTTAAATTCGGCATACACATTATGCGGGGAATTCCCCGTCAGGCAGTGCATCGTAATATGCCTGTCAAATGTGACGGTGTAACCGCAAGGGATATTGCACAGCAGTTTTCAATCTGCCCGTGGAATACGGATATGTATGGTGTGAATCCCGATGCAAAGGGTGCGCAGGAATACTATAATTCACTTTTTGAACTTTATGCTTCCTGGGGTGTAGACTACATAAAGTGTGACGATATTTCAAACACAGAATTCCTTAAAGATAATCCTTATTCCGCACGCAGAGAAATCGAAATGCTCCGCAAAGCAATAGATAACTGCGGCAGAGATATGGTGCTCAGCCTTTCTCCCGGACCTGCACCCGTATGGGAGCACGAGCATCTTGCCGCAAACGCAAATATGTGGCGTATGACAGGGGATTTCTGGGATGAATGGAGCAAGCTTTACGCTATGTTTGAGCGTTGTTATGCCTGGCAGGATTACGTTCAGCCCGGTGCGTGGCCCGATTGCGATATGCTTCCTTTGGGGCATATTCAGCTTACGGAATTACTGCCTGAATACAGAAGCCGATATACGCGTTTTACCAAGGATGAGCAGATAACAATGATGACTCTCTGGGGTATCTTCCGTTCACCGCTTATGATGGGCGGCGAAATGCGTGATAATGATGAATTCACACTGTCCCTTCTTCAGAACAGAGAGCTTATCGATATGCTTAAAAACTCCTGCGGTGCAAAACAGTTCAGCCGTAAAGAAACCGACGGCAAAGGCGAAATTATATGGACATCCAAAGGTGAAAACTGCAAATATGTTGCGCTTTTCAATACCGATGATGAGCAGAGAAACATTACATTCGATGTGACCGATGTCGCAATGGGCGGTATGTTATATTCCGTTTGGGATATGTGGAGTCACAGTGAATATACCGTAACCGACGGAGATTTTTCCGCAAAGGTTAATCCCCACGGTGCAAGACTCTTCAGAATAAAGGTGAAATAAAATGGAAAGAAAACCCAATTTAAGGCTTGCAACCGAAAAGCCTGATCACATTATGGTCAGTATTTCGGGTGATGCGAAAACCTCAATGACCGTAACCTGGCGTTCCTGTGTTGATGTAACAAAAGGTTATGTTGAATATTACGAAAAAAACGGTGAGAAAAAGCGTGTAGACGCAATCGTGAAACCTTTTAAGAGCGATGTCAACACAAGCAATATTTTCTGGGTAACCCCCTCGGACCTTAAACCCGGCACACGGTATTATTATACCTGCGGAAGCGATAAAAACCGCAGTGAGGAATATTGGTTTGATACCGAAGAAGAAAACCTGACAAAGTTTAAATTCATTGCAATTTCAGACCATCAGAAAGACGATGACCATTATAACCCTGATTATACGTCTCTCAACAAATTTCTGAAAGATGTACTGAAAAAGCATCCTGATGTAAAATTTATTCTTACGGCAGGTGATAATACAAACTGCGGTCAGCACGAAATTCAGTGGAATGCAATGTTTGACGGAATGCAGGGCATAATGGAGCATCTGCCTTATATGATGAGCTGCGGCAATCACGATAACAGAGGATTCAGGGAGTATTTTCCAAAAGAGGTTGACAGATACTATGCCGAGCCTGCTGAATTCTTCAATACACAGCTTGAATATTCATATCCCAAAAACGGTCCCGAAGGCTGGCAGACGGAGATTTACTCATTCAATTACGGCAATGCTCATTTTGTTGTTTTCGGTGTTAACGAGCCTGAGCTTATGAATGAGTGGGCAAAAGAAGATATTGCAAATTGCGGAAAAACATGGAAATTCGGAGCTCATCATTTTCCTGTTTACTATGCCGGTCCCAACCTTGCCAATGATGACACATACCCCATGATGAGAGAGTCAATGGAAATGCTTGATGTGCTTTTCTCGGGTCACGAGCATAATTTTTCACGCTCATTCCCCATTAAGAATGAGGAGATTTTTGACAGACCCTCTCAGGGTACGGTGCATTATGAACTGGGCAACGGTAATTTTAATCCTCCGGGAACAAAAACAACCGATAAGGTGTGGCATGCATCATTCTATCCTCAGGAAGAGAAGGTTGCCGCCTATGCACTTATTGAAGTTGACGGTGATAAAATCACCCTTATATCGGAGCTTAATGACGGCAGAGTAATCGATGAATGCCGTATCGATAAGGAAAATGATGAAATCCGCCCCTACAGAATCGCACCCGTATTCGGCGAAGGAAGAACAAGAGTTTTCTATAAAGGTACAGATCTGGGACTTTGCAATATGTCAACACCTCCCGTATGCAAAGACGGCATATGGTATATGGCATTTGCAACCCTCATAAGATTTGCAGGCGGTGAAGATATAAGGGAAGAGGGTAAGGTTACTCTCAGAATTTACGGCAAGGAAGCAACCTTTGCCGAAGGCAGCAGGATTGCTCAGGCAAACGGCGGCAATCTTGATCTGGGATATGAGGTTTTCCGAGGTAACGAAGGTCAGCTTTATATTCCCGTTGACGGTGCCTGCAAGGCATTCGGAATGAAGTGGGCGTATGCTGCAAGGAATAATTTTATTACCGTTGAGCATATCAGCGAAAATCATCCCATTGTACCTCAACCTTGATAAAAATAACGGCTTTTTTAATATTCTGTATAAATTTTCGAAAAAACCTTGTTTTATTTTAAAAGGTGTTATATAATAACAGGGTATGGAGGTGACCGAAATGACTGATAAAACAATAAAATTTTCAATCAAGGACGAAAACGAGGCAGAGATGAAAAAGAATCTTCTTGCCGTTTATGAAGCTTTGAATGAAAAAGGTTATAATTCAATCAGCCAGATTGTAGGCTATATCCTCTCCGAGGACCCGACCTATATTACTACACACAATAATGCACGCAGTCTTGTCAGAAGGCTCGACAGAGATGAACTTCTTCAGGCTATGGTCAAGTGCTATCTGGGAATTGAATAATCTTGAAGGAGTGATACTGATGGCTAAGAAAAAGTTTCTTATGTATAAGGGCAGACCTCTTGTCAGAAGCGGTAAGACTATTTATTACGGCTACATGAGCGACCCTTATGTTGTAATTATGCAGGTAACAAGCACCCGTGAAATCAAAGGTGTTGAGGTTGCAGACAGAGTTGTTGTTCAGCTTGTGAACACAGACCCCGATGTCAGAATGAAAGACAAAATCGTCAAGAAGGCAGAACGTAAGGGTCTTTACAGTGCAATGGATATCGGTTGCATATGGCTTGAAAGAGAGCTTAAACAAGGCGCATAATTCAAAAAAATACGGCTTGCACTCAATGTGCAAGCCGCTTTTTTATGCCTGATTTTATTCAACCGTAACAGTGCCGTCTTCGTCAACGGTGATTTTCATACCGTCCTTAACATAGTCAAGGAATTCATCACCGAGACAGTCAACAACAGGCATGGAAACATCCTCAAGCCAAACATCGGCAAGCACGGCACCTGCTGCTGCAAGAGAGTCAATCGGCTGAGAAAACAGCATGCAAGCAGGCTGGCGGTGCATACTGCATGCGCAGTAGAGTACGAGACCACCTGTAGTGGAGCCGATTGTCTGAGGCAGACAAAGTGCCTTTCCTGCCATCTTACCATTCTCGAGCCCGGGATTGTTCTGGTCTGCGCAGGTGGCTTTCTTGTCGCCAAACTGCAATGCTTTCTGGAAAGATGCAAGCGTATTGAGTCCGCCGTGGGTTACAACAGCTTCTGCCTTAACTTCGCCTGGAGCGACGATTCTGCCGGCAAATTCTCTCATATTACTTGCCTCCTTTCGTGATCTGCTCAAGAATCTCATCGTCTGTATAATAGCGTGCCGTTGTGTATGTACGCAGCTTATTCGACGAGGTTATAACGGGCATCTTGCCTGCAAGAGGATTGTTCATATACATAAGCGGGCAAATGTAAGAAGTTATTACGCCGGTTCTCTTAAGGCGTTCGGCATAAGGCGTTTTTGCAAATGCTTCAAGAACCGCGGGAGATGCGG